>CAYNQM010000085.1:0-14085 GCA_964399275.1 uncultured Haladaptatus sp. | reverse complement strand
ATAGCCCATGAAGCCGATGTTGTAGAAGTCGGCGTAGACGAGATCGCCGGGGCGGATGATGCGGTCGGTGGTGTTGGCCTGATGTTTCGGCCACGTGTTCGGCCCGGAGGTGACGTAGCCACCCTGCACCATCGCGCCGAGACTCCAGAGTTCGCGGGTCGCTTCGCCCCAAACCTCCGACTCGCGCTTGCCGGGTTTGGCGGTTTCCGTAATTCGCTGGAAACCCGCCTCACAGAGCGCGGCGACCATCCGCAGACATTCGATTTCGTCTCGCGTCTTGACCTTGCGGGCGTCCTCCATCACCTTCGCACACTCCTCGGTTCGAACGTCCACGCCGCGGTCTTCGAACTTGGAGATGAGCGCACCGTTGCCGATGTCGATACCCATCGGTTCCTTGGCGACGCCGTACTCCTCCATCGCCTCGTAGACCAGTCCGGCCATCTTGTCTTTCAGCCAGTTGCGGGCCGAATCGCGTCCCGAGGCGCGGGGAACGTTCACCCGACCGGGGCAGGCGTAGCGAATGTCGTCCAACCACGGGCAGTTGAATCGCTGGTTGCTCGCGTGGTCTGCGGTATCCCAGTGGACGATGTCGCCGTTTTCGGTGAGCAGAGTGTAGTGGTCTGCCCCCGACCCGCCCGTCATTGCGAGACCGGTGACGTATCGGACGTTGGGGTCGTTGATGAGCAGCATGCTCCCCAGTCCGGCCTCCTGCATCCGGGAGAGTGCGCGTTCTTTGCGCTCCTCGCGCATTCGCTGCATGTCGATTCGTTCCTCCCAATCGACGCCCATCGTCCCGCGCGTTCCCTCCATGAAATCGCGTTGGTAGAATCCCATGCCGGGACGTACTCGGAGCGGTGTAATGAAATTTCCCGAAACGTCCGTGATGGACGTTTACCTACAGATTCAAGAGCGGCCCCTTCCTCGGTGAGACCGATGCAAACACACGACACACCGATTCGGGTAGACCACGTCGGAATCGCCGTCGAATCCATCGAGACGGCGGAACCGGTTCTGTTCGCACTCGGCTGTGAGCGATTGCTCGTCGAGTCCGTCGAAGACCGATTTCGCTGGGCGAACTATCGTCTCGGCGATTCCTCCCGACTCGAACTCATCGAACCCATCGCGGACGACAGCTTTCTCACCGACTTTCTCGACCAGCACGGGCCGGGTCTCCACCACGTCACCCTCGAAGTCGCGGACATCGACGCCGTTATCGAATCGCTTCGCGAGAACGACCTCCGGGTCATCGACCGCGCCGAGTTCGACGAGTGGGCGGAGGCGTTCGTCTCGCCCAGAAATCCGACCGGCGTGCTCTTTCAGTTGATGCAGTACCACGAAAATTATCACGAAGATCGACTGCCGCCCGAAGAACTGTTCGTGAACGGGAGCCGAGTGGAGAACCGTGTGAACTGATTGTATAGACGGAATTCCGGGAGTGTGTCACTCACTTCCTCAATCAATCGCGTTTGTAAAAAGTATTGGCTCTTTATCTGTATGGAGATTATAAATACTTCGATGGGAATTGCAATGCTTGATAACCAGCTAAGCATACTGTCGAACGTCCAGCGACGGCGGATATTACTTGCATTATTGCGAGAAAATCCGCAAGACGTTCGGACGGTTACGGTCGATGCCTTGGATTCGAATGGCGAAGAACAGGGTCGGGCGATTACGATGAAGCACGTTCACCTTCCCAAGTTGGAAGACCACGAGTGCATAAACTGGAACCGGGAAGAACGGAACGTGACGAAAGGTTCCCAGTTCGACGAAATCAAGCCACTACTAACGGTGCTGAAGGAATTTCAGGGCGAAATTTCCGCTCAAAAATCATTCGACTAATCCCCATCCAAAGCGCGCGATTCGTGCTGACCGCCCACCTAACCGAACGAGGTTTGTATTCTTGCCGAACTGCTCTCGCTCAGTAGCGTTTCGGACACGCCGTCACAGTTCCGTCACCGGTAATTGTCACATCGACGCCGTCGTACACGAACTCTACACAGACATCGGTAGCAGTCCCGGCGTCTCTCACATCGGCGAGCGCGTCCAACGCATCGGGGTCGAGAAAATCGTACAACGGCGGCCCATCCACCGAATCGCGTCCGGTCACAGCGGCGACGGCTTCGACGACGGCAACGCTGGGTTGACTGGTTCGTGACCAGTCGAATCGGACGTTAATCGTATCGGGATTCGATTCCGACGAACCTGCATTGGGGGATGGAGTTTTTTCAGTCATGAACGGATTCCCTTATCAAACAGAGAACATAGACGCAAAAGCCCCTGCTCGATTGACTACTGTAGGCCACGCCCCCACTGCGTAAGTAATCTTATGATTATATGGGTGGATCAATTATTCCAGTTGATGAATTTCTTATTTCAGATAATATTGTGTAGAATTCTGAATATTTTCAGGTCACTTTTTGCTCGGATTTCTCTCGACGTTTGAAATCCAATTCATCAATCGATCGAGAGACAGACGGAGTAACGCTCACGAAAACTGCCGTGGAAGTGGCAGTTTAGCACGGAGTATCGATTGGTTGGGACCCACTCGACTCCGTGCCAGTTGGTAGTTTGGGCTAGCCCGGTATAACGTTACTGTGATTATTCGGGTGAACGATTTGAAATGTGATAAATAGACCACCAGCGATCCGAAATACGATGTGTTACACCAAGATTACATACGGCCTGTGCTCGTATTTGGAACCATGCCCAGAGATTTGGACAACATCGATAGGGGCATCCTCAATATGCTCCAACGGGAGGCCCGGAGTACGACTGCCCAAGAAATCGCGGACACAGTTGGTGTGTCACCGAGTACGATTCGAAACCGAATCGACCAACTCGAAACGGAGGGCGTCATCAAAGGGTATCACCCTGAAATCAACTACGAGGAGGCGAGCCTCCCGTTACGAGTGCTTTTCGTTTGTTCCGCCCCACCGACCCAACGAACCGAACTAGCAGAGGAGGCCATGGGCGTGAAGGGAGTCGTCGACCTCCGGGAGATGATGACGGGGCGACGAAACATCCACATCGAAGTCGTCGGAACGAACACGACGGATATCACCCGTATCACGGACGCTATCCACGACCTCGGACTCGAAATAGAAAGTTCCGAGCTGATGAAACAACGCATGATGCAACCGTTCAATCATTTTCACTTTACTGCCGAAGACGAAGACTCGGGAGAAGAAGGTATCGAGTAGCCAGTTGCTAAATCCGCACTTTTTTCGATTAAATACCACACTTTCCACAATCACCGATGTGGAACGCCGTCATTTCAGTCGATAAAATCTGGAATTCACAAATTGATGGAGAATCTATAAGTGCGATTCAAGTTGGTTGAGAGCCTCGAATAGATATGCAAGATAGGCAAGTCAGAGTTCCTCGATTAACTGGACAGGAACTGACTTGTGAGTGGCGGCAGAACAACGGAAATGGTACCGGATTCGCCGGTAGCATGGTTGGGACCCATGAAAGACATATCAAATCATCAGCAAGCGATTGAACTGCTTCAAAATCTCGGCTTGAAAGAGTACGAAGCAAAATGCTTCGTCGCATTATCACGGCTCCCGAAAGGGACGGCCAAGGAAATCAGCGAGAACTCCGACGTTCCTCGAACGCGCGTCTACGACGCGATTCGAGTGTTAGAAGCGAAAGGACTCGTCGAAGTCCAGCACTCGAACCCGCAACAGTTTCGCTCCGTACCAATCGAGGAAGCCGCCGAAACGCTTCGCCGGGAGTACGAATCACGGACGGAGACGCTTGTCGAGACGCTCGAAAGTATCGAACCAGCACCCGAAGACGACGACACGGAAGTAACACACGAAGTGTGGGCGCTAACCGGCTCCGCACCGATTTCGAATCGGACACAGCAACTCATCGACGCCGCCGGACGGGAACTCGTCCTCATCATCGGTCACAGAGACGTACTTACGGAGAACCTGGTAGCACATCTGCAAGTGGCGCAGGAAACAGGTATCGAACTCCTCATCGGAACCGTAAGCGAACAGTTGCGCGACCGGATTCAAGAGGCACTTCCCAACGCCGAGGTGTTCGTCTCGGGATTGGAGTGGTTGAGCGGTTCCGCGTCCGACCAGTCGGAGGACGTGACGATCAGTCGGCTACTGCTCATCGACCGAAACACGATTTTGGTCAGTTCGGTGCAGGAGAAGGACTCTGACGAATCGCTCGACGAAAAAGCCGTGTTCGGCAGGGGATTCAACAACGGTATCGTGGTGATCGCCCGGCGACTGATGGCGACCGGGCTGAATCCGACAAACGACCCGAAGATGTCGGAACAATAGCTTACACGCTGATGCCGAGGTGTCTGTCCATCAGTTCCTCGTCGGCTTCCAACTCCTCGGGCGTGCCCTCGAAGACTATTTTGCCTTGGTCTAACAGATAAACCCTGTCCGCGAGCGAGAGCGTGACGGCGACGTTCTGCTCCACGAGGAGCACGGTGATACCGTCCTCGTTCAACTCGCGGACGAGGGCTTCCACTCGTTCTACGATGAGGGGCGCAAGCCCCTCGGTCGGTTCGTCCAGCATGAGCAAATCCGCGCCACAGACCAGCGCCCGAGCGATAGAAAGCATCTGCTGTTCGCCGCCCGAGAGGTCGGTGCCGCGACTGTCTTGACGCTCTCGAAGGTTTTCGAACGCTCCCGCCGAAAGCACGTCTTCGACCGATTTTCGGTGCGCGCTGTCGCTTCCGCCGAGCGTTCCGACAGCAAGGTTCTCGCGTACCGAGAGACCGGGGAACACCCGGCGTTCCTCCGGCACCAGCGAGATGCCGCGTTTGGCGGTTTCGACCGGCGAGAGATCGGAAATGTCCTCGCCGTCGAACCGAATCGTCCCCGCGGTGGGCGTCACTGCACCCGTGATGGAGCGAAGTGTCGTCGTCTTCCCGACGCCGTTTCGCCCGATGAGCGCGACGATTTCGCCGTCCGGAACGTCGAGCGAGACACCCGAGAGCACCTCGGTCTCGCCGTATCCCGCCCGCAGATTTTCGACGGACAACATCAGGCCCGAACACCTCCGAGGTACGCGGCCTGCACCTCGTCGTTTTCGGCGACCGCCTCCGGCGTGCCGGTCGCCAGTTCCCGCCCGCGATTGAGCACCGTGATTCGGTCGGAGACGTTCATGACGAGGTCGATGTCGTGCTCGATGAGCAGGAGCGTCCTGTCCGCGAGCACGTCGTCGATGAGACCCATCGTCGCCCGCGTTTCCTCCACGCTCATCCCGGCGGTCGGTTCGTCCAACAGGACGACTTGCGGGTCGGTCGCCAGCACGAGTCCGATTTCGAGGCGTCGCCGGTCTCCGTAGGCCAGCGACGACGCGCGTTCGTCGGCCCGGCCCGCGAGTTCGATTTGGGAGAGTACGTCCTCAACGCGCTCGTTGACTTCGGGAAAACTGTCCGCCGGACTGAACAGGCGCTGGCCCGCCGTCATCGACGTTCCGGCAACTGCCTGCGCCGAGAGTCGGACGTTCTCCCGGACGCTGAGACCGCCGAAGACGGTCGTAATTTGGAACGAGCGCCCGATTCCGCGACGGACGCGTTCGTGTGGCGGCAGTCCGCTCACGTCCTCGTCGGCGAACCGAATCGTTCCCGACGTGGGCGGGAGCGCGCCCGTAATCAGGTTGAACAGGGTCGTCTTTCCGGCCCCGTTCGGCCCGATGACGCTCCGGAACTCGCCCGCCTCGACCGCGAGATTGACGCTATCGACTGCGACGAGTTCCCCGAACTGGCGAGTCAGATTCTCGGTTTCGAGGAGCGCCATCAGTTGCTCACCTCCGAGTCGGGGTCGGTGACGGGTTCCGGGCCGCCGCCAGCCTCCTGCTTCGTCTGGCGGGCGAGCAGTCCGGGTATCGAGACGAGTCCTTCGGGTACGAAGATGACGAAGACGACGAAGACGAGGCCGAGGATGCCCTGCCACTGTTCGAACAGCAATCCGATGTTGAGACCGAGCAGTTCGACACCTTGCAGTCCAGTGGCGAGGTTCAACAGCAGTTCCCGTAATCCGATAAACGCGCCCGCCCCAATCATCGGCCCGTACAGCGTTCCCATCCCGCCGAGGATGGTCATGACGATGACCTCGCCGGATTTTATCCACGCGAGGAACGAAGGGGCGACCCCGCCAGTGTGAATCGCGGAGAGACCGCCCGCCAGACCCGCCAGCGCGCCGCTGACGACGAAGGCCTGTCGTTTGTAGGCGGTCACGTCGTAGCCGACGAAGGAAGCGCGTTCCTCGCTCTCCCGGATTCCTTGCAGGACGCCACCGAACGGCGCGTTCATCATTCTCCGTGCGAACAGATACGACCCGACGACGAGCGCGAGGACGAAGTAGTAGAACAGTTCTATATCACCGAACAGGGCGACATCACCGACTTCCGGGCCGCCCATGATTCCGTACACCGGATCGAAGCCGCTGAACAGGCCGTCGCTCCCGCCGGTGAACTCCGCCTTCTGGACGAGTTGGAAGAACAGTTCCGCGAAGCCGAGCGTAATCATCGAGAAGTAGACGCCCGACACGCGAATGGAGAGGTGGCCGACGCCCCACGCGACCAGCGCCGCGACGGCGATGCCGACCCCGAGCGCGACGAAGACCGACGGCATCCCGTTTTCGACCGTCAGAACAGTCCCGTAGGCCCCCAGTCCGAAGAAGAGGACGTGACCCAGCGAAACGAGTCCGGCGTATCCCATCACGAAGTCGAGGCTGAGCGCGAACAGCGCCCAGACCAGCGCGGTCAGCAGAAGCGAATTCACTTCGTATGACGTGTAGAGCACCCCGATTCCGAGAGGTGCGAGCGCGAGGAGGCCGACGACGAGCGCACCGAGTCGGAATCGCGTTCGGTCGTCCAACACGCCCCCGCCACCGCCGGTCAACAGTTCGCCGCTGCTCTCCGAGGACTCCCATTCGGGGTTGCCGAACAGCCCTTGCGGACGAACGAGGAGGACGGCAATCATCAGCAGGAAGACGACTAAACCACCGATATTCGGCAGGACGGTGTCCAATCCGAAGGGTGGACTGCGAAAGAACGTCTCGATGATGCCCACGGCGAATCCGCCGAAAACCGCGCCGCGGAAGCTGCCGAGACCGCCGAGGACGACGATGACGAACGCCGGGATGATGACCGAGTTACCCATTCCGGGGTTGACGCTCTGTTTCGCGCCGAGCACGATTCCGGCGAGTGCGGCGAGGAACGCGCCGAAGGCGAAGACGAGCGTGTAATAGCGGTCGATGTCGATGCCGAGGTGGCGCACCATCTCGCGGTCTTGTGCGCCAGCGCGCACGACGAGGCCGAACCGGGTTCGGTTCAGAAGCAACCACGTTCCGACGGCCATCACGACGCCGACGGCGATGACGAAGAAGCTGTACTTCGAGTAGCTAAACCCGAGCAGGTCGATCGGACCTCGGAGGACGGGGGGTTGGGCGAACCGTTGGGGGTTGTCCCCCCAGATGAACGAGATGGTGTCTTTGAAGATGAGCACCAGTCCGAACGTCAGGAGGATATGATACAGCGGGTTTCTCCCGTACAGCGGTCGGATGGTGCCGCGCTCGATGACCGCCGCGAGAAGCGCCACGAGGAGCGGCGCGACGAGGAGCGCAATCCAGAACATGCCGCCGCCGGTTCCGACGGCGACGATGGCGAACGCGAGGTACGCACCGAGCGCGAAGAACTCGCCGTGCGCGAAGTTGATGACGTCCATCACGCCGAAGATGATGGAGAGACCTGCGGCCAGCAGGACGTACACCGCCCCGATGGTCAGGCCGTTCAGAAGTTGTTCGAGCAATGCACCTGCCATATCAGAGTTGGCAACCAGTTTGGTCACACGGTGGGATGGCGTCGTTGCCGTTGACCTTCGTGATAAGTTTCACTTCCGCCATCTCGCCGCCTCTGTAGACGTTTTGTCCGACCCAAACGGGGTTTTTCGCCTGATGGTCACAGCTTCGGAACTCGTTTTGCCCGAACAGAGTTTCCATCTTCAATCCCGCGAGCGTGTTCGCCACTTCGTCCGTGTCGGTGCTTCCGGCCTCCTTGATGCCGTTCGCGACCATTCGGATGGAGTCGTAGGCGACTCGCGCGAAGTTGTCCGGGTCGCTTCCGTTCGCGCTCCGGTAGGCTTTCACGAAGTCGGCGTTGTCTCCGGCGTCGATTTTGGGCACGTATCGCGTGCCGCTGTAGACGCCATCTGCGCTCTCGCCGAGCGCTCCGCGAACGACTTGGAACGACCCCGTGGTCGTCATGATTTTCTTCTGGTCGGTGAGACCCTGCGCGTTCGCCTGATTAAGGAACTCGATGAGGTCGCCGCCGGTCGAACCGACGACGACCACCTCGGCATCGGAGTTTTTCATCTGGCTGATGAAGGAGTCGAAATTCTTCGTTCCCAACTGCGCCCTCGTGACGCCGGTCTCGGTGAAGTTGGCGTTTGACGCTTTCATGCGCGAGCGCCACTCGCTGAGCACGGACTTTCCGTAGGCGTAATCCGCGATGTGGAACCACACCTTGCTTCCGAGGTTGTTCAGCGTCCACTCGGAACAGCCTTCGGCGATTTGGGCGGTGTTGGTCTCACAACGGAAGACGTACTTGTTGCAGTTCTTCCCGGTAATCGGAATAGCCGCCGCACCGGGAGAGTAGAGGGTGCTCTCGTTCGCCGCGAACTCGTTCAGGCTGAGCGCGACGGAACTCGAAATCGCACCCATGAGGAACGTCGCGCCGTGTTGTTCGACGAGTTTCTGTGCCTCCTGTCGCCCCGTCTCGGCCTTTGCCTGCGTGTCGCCGTACTGCGCGTCGATGGTGAAGTCGTAGTCGTCGCTCTCGTTTATCGTCTTCACCGCGAGTTTCGCGCCCTTTCGCTGTTCCTTGGCGAGACCCGCGTACGGTCCCGTCATTGGATTGAGAATGCCGTACTTCACCGTATCCACGCTACTGCCGCCGCCCCCGATGTTGTCGAGACACCCCGCGATTCCGGCTAACCCCCCCGCGCCGACCGCGCCGAGCATGGCACGTCGCGTCGTTTCGAATTTATCCGACTGCTCCGTGTTGGTATCCGCCATGCCAACAAGGAACAATGGACGGGTAATAAATGGTTGTATATAATTGACTGGATGTTCGGCTTTGAACGGAATGAACCGACTATTTTACTCGAATTGGAAGAAAACGGCTCGCCGAATCGTGAAACTCCGCGAACACCGGAAACGACGGTGTCGAAACGCCCCCCGAATCGACGTTCTTCGCGTGTTTTATCACGTCTCGGCCTGTGCCTCCGGGTGATGTACAAACACGTCGCCTTGCTGGTTCGGAAAGATGGGATGAGCCACGACGAGTTCGTGGACTACTGGCAGAACAACCACACCGAAATCGCCCGCGACATTGAGGGCGTCGTGAAATACTCGACCGTCCTCCCGGTGACACCCGACGCCGCCGAATTCGACGGTCTCGCCGAACTCTACTTCGAGGACTTGGACGCCCTCCACGACGCGTTGGGAAGCGAAGGCTCGCGCGACTACGACCCGGACAAGGGCAAAGCCAAGGAGGCCCGCGAGGACGTGGACAACTTCCTCGCGCTGGAAGACCGCCCGCGATTCATCGGCGAAGTCGTCACGCAGAAAGACGAGGTCGGCGGCGACACCGACGGGCTGTACAAACATTCGGCGTTCCTCGTCCGGCAGGAAGGAATGTCCCACGAGGAGTTCGTGGACTACTGGCAGAACAACCACACCGAAATCGCCCGCGAAATCGAAGGCGTCGTCAAATACGACACCGTCCTCCCCGTCACCCCCGAGGAATCTGAATTCGACGGAATTGCCGAACTCTACTTCGAGGATTTAGACGCCCTCCACGATGCCCTCGGCAGCGAGGGGTCGCGCGATTACGACCCGGATAAAGGCAAGGCGAAGGAAGCCCGCGAGGACGTGAACAACTTCCTCGCCCTGGAGGACAGGCCGCGCTTTATTGGGGAAGAAACCGTTCAAAAGGACGAGATGTAGAGATAGGTGTTGAGTGGGGTCTTGGAGATTTTTCTTCTTACTTTATCGAAGTGTTGCTAGCTACCGTCAACTCCTGTCGAGAAGTTCACTGATTTGTCGAAGTGGTGTGAGCAATTGCCGACTCCTAATTACCGCCACCGCACCTCAAACCTCCCCAACCTCCTCGTTCGTTCCGGACGAGCGAACCTCGTCCGGGTTCTCGGTCACTTCGTTCCCGAGAACACCACTCACGTCGTCCCTCGCGCGCGTTGCTCGCACGCGCCGGGGTGATTTGTGAGTATTCGCGTACCCTAGATTTTCCATGTGGCGCGCGATGGCGAACCCCCGGTTCGCCCGCGCGAGGGACGAGTGAATGATGTTCGCGTGAACGGAGTTCTCGTGAGTGACGAAGGAGCGAACGAGAGCAGGAAAGAGCTTGTCTCTTTCCGTGTGAGCGCGAACTCGGACGAGGTTCGCTCGTCCGAAATGAGGGAGGAGGCTGGGGAGGGTCGAGGTGCGGGTGCGGTATTTGGAGTCGGCAACTGCTACCGTGAATAAAGCAAACAAATTGTGATGGCGGTATTTGGAGTCGGCAGTATCTAACAAGACGTTCACAATCGCTTCCGTATCTCAGTGAATTTCAGAGAAACCAACCTCAAGCGACTCTCCAAATCGTTCGTGTGCCCCAATCAGCACCAACGCCCAGCCGAGGAGGACGAAATCCGACGGGTCGAAAGCGTGGGACGAAACCGGAACCAGAGTCACGAGAGCGAAGGCCAAAACCGGACTCGCGCCAGCGACGAGACTGCCGAGGAAGGTCAAATCGTCTTTCGCGGGCGACCGGACGAGCGAGAGGGCGGAATATCGAGGCCCCGAATCGGGAATTACCAGTCCGGTCGAAACGAGGGCGACGCCGACGAGCATCGCGGCGACGACCAGAAAGAGAAACACCACGCCGGTTGAGATTTCACCGCCTTCACCCGAGGAAGTACATCGCCGCGAACAGCAACGCCAGCAACAGGACGAGTACCATCACGGGTTTGAATGTGTCGAGGATCGAACTGTCGGGCTTCTTCGAACCGGAACTCGTTAGGGGCCTTCCATATTTTCAGTCCCGATTGTCAGTGGTATAAGTCTTGTGCGGAAAAGCGGCAGAAGAAACAATTCTACTCCATCATTCTTTATAAACGATTAAGACGCCAGCCTTCGATTTTCGAGTATGAAACTCGGGACAGGGTTGTTCACCTGCCAGCGACGCCCCGACGACGACCGCTCGATGTCAGAGATTTACGACGAGATGCTGGAACTCGGCGAGACCATCGACGCCGTCGGACTCGACAGCCTGTGGGTTTCGGAACACCACTTCGCCGAAGACGGCTACCTCTCGGCGACGATGCCCTCGCTGGGGGCGCTGGCCGCCCGTACTGAGAACGTCGAACTGGGCACCTGCATCGCGCTCGCGCCGCTCTACGACGGCGTCCGACTCGCGGAGGACGCCGCGACGGTCGATTTGCTCGCGGACGGCCGACTTACGCTCGGACTGGCAATCGGGTCGAACCCGCGCGAGTTCGAGTCGTTCGGCGTTCCGCGCGAGGAGCGCGTCGAGCGACTGAGCGACGTGACGAATCTCCTGCGCGCGTCGTGGTCTGACGGTTCACTCGACTACGACGCCGAGTTCCACGACGTGTCGCCCGACGTGAGCGTGACGCCGAAACCCGAATCCGACGTCCCCATCATGTTCGGCGGGTCGGTCAAGCCCGCAGTTCGGCGGGCGGCACGGGTCGCGGACGCGTGGTGTGCACCCTCCTCGCTCTCCGTCGAGGGCGTCCGCAAGCGCAAGGAGGACATCGAGCGCGTTCGAGAGAACGAAGACGTTGAAGGCGATTTCGAGGTGTACGTCCTCCAGCACGGCTTCGTGGCCGACTCGAAAGAGGAAGCATGGGAGGCGATGAAACCCGGTTATTTCTACATTCAACGCCGGTACGCCGAAATCTTCTCGGACGAGTCGGTGGACGAACTCGACGCCGAGCGCAAAGAAGAGTTAAAAGAACAGGCCATCTTCGGCACGCCGGAACAGGTCGCCGAGGAGTTGAACGAGTACCGCGACGCGCTGGGCGACGACGTACACTTCATCTTCCGAACTTACCACCCCGGAATCGGCACCGACGCGATGGTCGAGTGCGTCGAGCGACTGGGTACCGAAGTCGCGCCGCTCGTTCGGTAACGGTTCCGACCGGTCGTGGCAAATACACCACCATTTCCGTTGTTTTGCGAGGCGTCGGATTCGAAACCGCTCTAATCCGTACTACAGCGGAATCAGGGCCAGAGTCCGCGCGCTTCGTGTGCATCCGCGATGCGAGAGAGAGCCACGATGTAGGCGGCGTCGCGCCACGTCACGTCGCGCGCTTCGACTTCTTTGCGCACGTCGTTCCACGCTTCGAGCATTTCGGATTCGAGTTCCTCGTTCACTCGTTCGAGCGACCACTGACGACGGTTGATGTCCTGCAACCACTCGAAGTACGAGACCGTCACACCGCCCGCATTGGCGAGAATATCGGGGACGACGGGTACGTCGTTCTCTTCGAGGATAGTACCGGCCGTCGAAGTCGTCGGGCCATTCGCGCCTTCGACCACGAGTCCCGCCTGCACGTCGTTGGCGTTTGCCTCGGTGAGCACGTTGCCCACCGCGGCGGGGACGAGAACGTCCACGTTCAGGGTCAGCAGGTCTTCGTTGCTGATGGTTTCGTCGGCATACTCCGTCACCGCTTCGGGTTCTTCCTCGTGCGATGGAACCGTTTCGGTATCGATGCCATCGGGTTCGTACGCCGCACCGTTCACGTCCGAGATGGCGACCACCGTCGCTCCCCACTCGTCCAGCAGTCGGGCGGCGTTCGCGCCGACGCTTCCGAATCCCTGCACTGCAACCGTGGTTCCGTCGAGACCGTAGTCGTAGTAATCGCACGCCTCGCGGACGATGAGAGCAACCGAGCGTCCGGGAGCCTCCTCGCGTCCGAACGAACCGCCGACGACCGGGGGCTTGCCCGTAACGACGCCGGGTTGAGTCTCGCCTTCCTGCATCGAGTAGGCGTCCATGAACCACGCCATCGTCTGGGCGTCGGTTCCCATGTCGGGGGCCGGGACGTCCTGTTTCGGTCCGACGACGTCCCGCAGTTCTTCGGCGAACCGCCGCGTGAGCCGTTCTTTCTCCTCGTGACTGAGGTCCTTCGGGTCGACGGCGATACCGCCCTTGCCGCCGCCGAACGGGATGTCCATGACGGCGCACTTCCACGTCATCCACATCGAGAGGCCGATACACTCGTCGGCGTTGACCTCGGGATGGTATCGAAGCCCACCTTTGTACGGGCCCCGAACGTCGTCGTGTTGGGCGCGGAAGCCCGTCAGCACCTCCAACTCGCCGTCGTCTCGCTTGAGCGGGACCGAGACGCGTTGGACCTTCGTCGGATGTTTCAACCGTTCGACGACGCCGTCGTCGACGTCCACGTGGGTCGCGGCACGATTCAGTTGGCGTCGTGCGGTCGTGAGTGCCGATTCAGTTGCCTCTTCTGTCTCTGTCTCGTCGACGGTTTCGGATGTCGTTTGTGCCATGGTTACGTAGAGAACAGCTCCTGCGGGAAGTCGGCTAACAGTTCGGCGCCGTTCGAGGTGACGTGGAACGTCTCGCTCAGTTCGACACCGAAGTCGTCGAACCAGAGTCCGGGAATCATGTGGAACGTCATGTCCTCTCGGAGGACCGTCTCGTCGCCCGGGCGGAGACTCGCCGTGTGTTCGCCCCAGTCCGGCGGGTAGCCGAGTCCCATCGAGTAGCCGATTCGGTCTTCTTTCTTCAGGTCGTGCTTCTCGAGGACCTCACGCCACGCCATCTCGACACGCTCGCAGGTCACACCCGGTTCGGCGACGTCGAGCGCGGCGTTGATACCCTCGACGACGACTTCCATCCGGTTTTGCATCTCCTGCGGCGGGTCGCCGACGTACGTCGTCCGCGCGAGCGGCGAGTGGTAGCGATGTCGACAGCCCGAGAGTTCGATGATGACCGGGTCGCCTCGTTCGAACGGGCGGTCGGTCCACGTGAGGTGTGGAGTCCCAGTGTGGTCACCGGAGG
>CAYNQM010000084.1:0-14173 GCA_964399275.1 uncultured Haladaptatus sp. | reverse complement strand
AACAACCGGTCGCGTGGAGCCGGACGGCGAACGCCCTGACGGGCGTCGCCGTCCGTTCGTTCTCCCAAGCTTCTTCTAAATCCGCGTCTAAGCCTTTACTGAGCAGGTTTGCGAGCATCTCTAGACAAGTTACTCAACAACCTGCTCGTTCCTCAAATTGGCTCAACTAGACAGTGCTGCTGCATGGTTTATTATGGTATGACTATTCGACAGTAGTGAATTCTGGCGATCTAAGCGATTATTTCTGATCTAGTTATCTACTGTTAATAGGGGTCACGTTGCCACCCATTGACTTTGCCAAAAGGAGAATGGTATGGCCAAATATCCATAAATTGTCAAGTGTTTCAATAAAATCCGGGATTCTCATCATTCAAATAGTATGGTCACATAATACCGATTCGTGGCGGTTTCGTTCGATCTCTTCGGAACGCTTGTCGAAGTCGACTCTCCAGGTGACCCTGGACGAGCCATTGCGACTGCACTCTCCAACCGAGACGTCTCCGTCCCGTCGGATTGGGGGCGCGTTTATACGACTCCCCACGTCGAAACCCAGCCAGGTGCTGAACTCTCGCTCATTGAGCACGTTGTAGCGGGACTCGAATCACGCGGTAGGGACGTTTCTACAGAAATCGTTCGCGCAGCGATACGTGAGGCGTTCGATCCGGCCGTTCGCACGCGACCGGGGGCACGGACTGCCGTTGCCGCCGCCGCTAACGACGATTCAGTTGGAATTCTCTCGAATTGCAGCGTTCCCGGGCTTGTTCAACGAACTCTCGCTCGTTCCGCACTCAACACCGACATCTTCAGCGCAGTCGTTAGTAGCGTTGATTGTGGGTGGCGGAAACCAGACAAACGCGCGTTTCGTGCAATCGCTGAGCGGCTCAATAGTCCGCTCTGCGAGCTCACCCACGTCGGCGACGACCCAGCGACGGATGGCGGAGCGACCGAAGTAGGTGCTAGAGCGATACTCCTCGATGACGTTCCGCTGAGCGACGTTGTAACGAAATTGGAGCAATTGCAATGACTCTCTACGGTGTCCTCGCGGTCGTAATCGCATTCTTGTTGGACTATCGGTTCGCGGAGCCACCGGCACGGTTGCATCCCGTGGTCTGGTTCGGGAATGCCGTTGCCGCGGCCGACCGCAATTGGTTGACTCCCCGCGTAATCGGTGTCCTAATCGCGGTGGGATTACCCGCGGTAGCTGCCGTCACCGTCGGCGTCAGCGTTCAGTTGACCCTCGCAGTGAATCCAATCGTCGCTGCAGTTTTCACAGGCATCATTCTGTTTACGACGACCAGCATGCGCATGCTCCTCGAAATTGCGTCCGAAGTGACCAGAAAGACCGAAGCAAACATCGATACGGCCCGCCAGGAAGTTCGGGCGCTCGCGGGACGCGACGCATCGACGCTCTCGCCGGGACAGGTTCGGAGCGCGGTTGCCGAGAGCCTGTCTGAGAATTTGGCGGATGGTCTCGTTGCACCGCTGTTGGCATTCGGTGTCTGTGCTTCATTCTCGCTTCCACTGGCTGCCGCCGCTGCGACGTGGGTAAAGGCAGTCAACACGCTGGATTCCATGCTCGGCTACCGTTCGAAACCCATCGGTTGGGGGAGTGCTCGATTAGACGACGCGGTCATGTGGATTCCGGCCCGAATCAGTGCCGTGTTGATAGCAGTTGCCGATACGGCAGGTACCGCTCTTTTGATGGCCCGGTCGTGGGCGCACGAACCACCATCGCCGAACTCAGGATGGCCGATGGCGACCCTCGCCGCGGTGCTCGACGCTCGTTTCGAAAAGCCGGGGGTCTATACGCTCAATCCGGATGCACCGCTTCCAACCAGTGCTGCCGTTGAAGAGGGAGTACGCGTTGTCCGTCGAGCGAGTATCCTCGCGTACATCACCACGGGAGTGTTTGCATGGTTGTAACGGCGCTTCGCGGCGCGCTCGGCTTCTTGAGTCGACTCCCGGTCGGTCACGACCAGGGTGCGTGGAACGCATTTCGCCGCACATCGGCGGCGTTTCCGCTGGCCGGATACGTTATCGGTGGATTGCTCGCCATGCCACTGGTGCTCCCGCTCCCCGCACCTGTTGCTGCTGCGCTGTTTCTCGCAACCGTCTACGGCGTCACGGGTATCAACCACATCGACGGACTCGCCGATCTCGGTGACGCCGCCGCGGTGCACGGCGCGGAGAAACGCCGAGCCGTGATGAAAGACACGGACGTTGGGGTCGGTGCCCTTCTTGCTGTCGCCCTCGTCGTCGCCGGACTCGCTCTGGCCGCGGTGGGCCTGGTCGCACTGCCGCTCGAAGCTATCATCGCCATTGTGGTCGCCGCGGAGGTCAGCGCGAAACTCGGAATGGCGGGATTAGCGGCCTTCGGGACGTTCGCTCACGAAGGGCTGGGTTCGCAGCTCGGCGACCAGACGCGCCGCGGTTTCGTCGTCACCGTCGTCGTCTCGATTCCGGCGATGGTTCCGTGGTGGCCCGTGCCGGTCGGCATCGGAACCGTGAGTGCCGGACTGCTCACCACCGCGATCGTCGGCTGGTGGGCGCGGTCGTGGCTCGGCGGGGTTAGCGGCGACGTGTTCGGGGCCGCCAACGAACTTTCTCGATTAGTCGCGCTTCACATGGGGGTGGTCGTATGGACGCTCTATTGATGTGCGGCGGTAAGGGAACGCGACTCGAGGCCGCCGTCGAAAAGCCACTGTTCGAAATCGGCGGCGTTCCGATGGCGGAGCGTGTCAGCAACGCCGTGGCCGACAGTCGAATCGGCGACGTTCACGCCGTCCTCTCTCCGCACACACCCGAAACGCGAGCGTATCTCGACGCGCGTTCGATACCGATCATCGATGCTCCGGGAGACGGTTACGTAGACGACCTTTCGTACGCGCTCGACCGCGTCGAACCCCCCGTTCTCACCGTCGTTTCCGACCTCCCGCTTCTTGACGGAGAGTGTATCGACGACGTTCTCGACGGACACGACCGCGGTTCGCTCATGGCCTGCGTTCCCGCCACACTAAAACGGCGCCTGGGAGCAAGTACGGATTTGACGTTCGAAGACGACGGTCGAGAACTCGCCCCGACAGGTGTCAACGTGGTGGGCGCCTCCGATAGAGAAACCACCTACGTTACCTACGATGCTCGTCTCGCAATCAACGTGAATAGACAGACCGACGCATCTGTGGCGGAGGAGTTCGTATGAGATTCGTCCTCGCCGCGGGAACGACGCGAACAGCCGAAATCGACGGCATCAGTGCCGCCGGTGCGGCTTCGGATTTGATGGTGCACACGCCGAGCGCGGATGTCGAAATCGTTGAGTACGGACGCCCCATCCGCGCACCAATCGTTCCGGTGAGTCCGAGCGGCTGTCCGACGCCCGCCGTTGTCACCCGGGCCGTCCGGGAATTAATCGATTTCGAGACGACGGTTATCGACGCCGGGTTGGGACGGCCGACTGCGACGCCGACAGTCTCGATGGGTGCACGCCGGGGCGAGGACATCCGCGAGACAGAGCCAGTTCCCGACGCCGGGAAGGTATTCGAGGCCGGGCGGCAGTTTGGTACGGCACTACCCGACGACGAAGTCATGGTCGGTGAGACGATTCCCGGCGGGACAACGACTGCGTTAGGCGTCCTTACGGCGTTGGGCGAAGACATCGGCGTTTCGTCGTCGCTTTCGGAAAATCCCCTTGACCTCAAACGGCGAGTCGTCGAAGCGGCATTAGCCGCAAGCGAACTCGATAGCGGTGGAGCGGCTGATGACCCCATTCTCGCGGTGACGAATACGGGCGACCCCGTCCTCGCCGCAGTTGCTGGCTTTACCGTCGGTGCTCTCGAATCTGGAACGGATGTAACCCTCGCGGGCGGGACGCAGATGCTCGCGGCGGCGGCGCTCGTTCGTCACGACGGAATCGACGCACCCCTCGGGTTGGCGACGACGTCGTTCGTTGCCGACGACGAAACGGTCGTACTCGACCGGGCGTGCAACGCTTTGGGGCTCGAACTCGACGTTACGAACCCTGCATTCGGCGAGACAGACCACGTTTCGATGCGGCGGTACGTTGAAGGCGAAGGAAAGGAAGGCGTCGGTATGGGCGGTGCGCTCGCGCTCGCACGACGGGAGGGTATCAGCATGGGTTCGGTGCGGAACAGCATTATTGAGGTGTACAACCGACTCGACGGAGACTCGCATGAACCCTGATTCCATCGGCAACGTTGGACGCGTTCCGCACGGGAGCTCCGACGATCCAACGCTTCTCGATTTTAGCGCGAACATCAATCCGCGAACGCCCCCTGACGTCGAAGCAGTGTACTGTGATGCGCTGAAGCAGTCGGGAACCTACCCACCTGACGACTACCCCGAATTCCGTCAGGCGGCGGCGGAGTACGTCGGCTGTGCGCCCGACGACGTTATTCCGACACCGGGCGGCCTCGCGGCGATTCGGTTGACGATCGAAGTCACGGTTTCCGCGGGTGATTCGGTGGTGGTTCCGTTTCCCAGTTTCGGCGAGTATGACCGTGAGGTGCGCCTTCAGGGTGCAACTCCGAAGTACGTTCCGCACAACCGCGTTTTGGAAACGAATCCGGCCGACCACGCACTCGCCATCGTCTGTCATCCGAACAACCCGACTGGCGACGTCTTCGACGCCGACGAACTACGGCGCTATGCCGAGGAGTGTCGAGATGCCGGAACGCCATTGCTCGTCGATGAGGCGTTCCTCGGATTCACCGAACGGGAGTCGCTGGCGGGACATCCAGGCATCGTCGTCGCTCGATCCCTGACGAAACTGTTTGGACTGCCCGGGCTGCGTGCCGGATTCGCGGCGACGACGGGAACAGTCGGCGACCGTCTCGAAACCGCCCGCCGAGCGTGGACGCTCGGCACTCCCGCCGCCACCGTCGGAGCGTACAGCATGGACTGCACCGAATTCATTGCAGAAACGCGCGAACGCGTTCGCACCGAGCGCCGCAGAATGCGAGATGCGCTCGGCAATCGATTCGAGGTTCATCGCTCGGATGCGCCGTTTCTCCTGCTGGATGTCGGCGACCGCGACCCCCACAAAATCGTTCAGACCGCTCGTGAGCGCGGCGTTGCCATCCGGGATGCGACAACGTTCCGCAGTCTCGACTCGCACGTTCGGGTGGCAGTGCGGTTGCCCGATGAGAACGACCGGCTGTTGACCGTTCTCGACGATGTTTGATACGGCAATCCGGGACGGTGTCCTCCAACTCACCCGTCCCAGAACCGCGTGGCTCAGTAGCGGCTGGAACGGCGGACTGCTCGACGCGAACGCCGCGTACAACATCTCGGTACCGGAGGGATTCCAGCGAACGGATCTGGACGCGTACATCGACGAACGCCGAACGAGTGCCGGATTCGATCGATTCGGCCCAACACTCCTCACGGGCGTTGACCTCTGTCACGCCCGTGGCGCGCGATGTGGTTCGGTCGAGGCGGTCGTCACCGCCGGTATCTCGAATCCGGCGGTACTCCCCATGAACACCGACGACAGCGTTTCGCTCGGCGACGTGACTGAAACGGGAACAGAGCCGGGAACAGTAAACGTCATCGTCGGAACGACACGGTCACTCGACGATGGAAGCCTCGCCACGCTCCTGACGGTCGCCGCTGAGGCGAAGGCTGCGACACTTCTCGCCGAGACGGGATTCCCCGGAACCACCACGGATGCGGTCGTCGCGGCGTGCGACCCGAACGCGGACGAAGCGACCTTCGCCGGGAGTGGCACACAGATCGGTGCGGCGGCCCGGGCCTGCGTTCGTGACGCCGTTCGAGCGAGCCTCCGCTCACGCTACGCGACGCAAACAATGCCAGCCTCGGTCGAGGATGCACAATACGGCGTTAGAACAGGTATCGAAGCCGAGACGTTCGAACCCTGAGCGTCAACGACCACGGTCGGGGGTCAGTACCAACGGCGAACCAACTGCAGCGCACAGAGCAACGCAACGACGACACTGGTCGTGCCAAATCCCGGTTGTCCCGGCGATTCTGTCGCCGTCTCCTCAGATTCGGTTGTGGTTTTCGTCTCGGTCGTGGTTCTCGGTATCGTCGTACTCGTTGCCGAATATGCGTCCGGATAGAACTGCTTCGTTAGGTTTGTAATCGCATACACTACTCGCGGCGCGGGCTGATTCATATACTCGATGGGAACTACGACTGTCTGGTTCTTTCGAACCGCAGTGAGATTTTCGTATTCGGTGCTATCCGGAACGGCAGGGTCGTTGTCGTTTAGGACTATCCACTCTGGGTTCTGCTTGACGACAACTTCCTTATTGATCTTTCTGTAGCCAGAGATACCAACCTCGGCGGCGACGTTGTTTCCGCCCGCACTCCGAATAATCTCGTCGATGAACGTCCCCTCGCCCGCGGTGTATCCGTAGAACAGGTACAGCACGTCCGGACGCTCTTGATCCGGAACAGCCTGCCGAACGGAATTAATGCGCTTTTTCATCCACGAGACGGTTTTCTGAGCGCCACCACATGCGCCGGCAAGGTGACCAGTAACGGTGGTGTCCCGATAGACGTCCTCGATAGAGGTCGCATCTCGATAGTAGTACACCGTCAGTCCGGCGTTACGGAGTTTATCGACGATTTGTTTCGGGACGGAGTTCGGTGCGAGAACGAGGTCAGGTCTGAGCGACACGACTTTCTCGACATTGACGAGCGACTGGCCGGAACTGGAGACGTTGGCCTTCTCGTCTGCACCCTCTAGGTAGCTCGCGTACTGCGTCATCCCGACGACTTTGTCTCTGGCGCCAATTTCCCACATGATTTGTGCAGCACTCGGCGAGAGCGTCACGACGCGCTTCGGTTCTGTATCGAGCGATACCGTCGTTCCAGTCGCGTCGGCCTTGGACACAGGAAACGAACAGTTCTCCGACGACTTCGGCATCGCAGTCGCCGTTGGGGGAACAGCGACAGTCGCCAAGAGGAGGATAGCGATTAGTATCGTTCTTGTTCGCATATGAGCGCCGTACAAAGCCATACAATAAATATTTAACTAATGAAAATGTAGTTGTATTTGATGCTCCATCGCACCATCTCACCTCGAAATATTGGGGTGCCCTCGTCGATTCTTCGTACCGTCTGGCGGAACTCGACGGTTCGAAGATGAAGGGGCTCGTTATCGCTGGAACGGCTTCGGGCGTCGGTAAGACCGTCGCAATGCTCGCCGTGAGCGAGGCATTGCGTGCGACGGGGCGGAGAGTTCAGCCCGCGAAGGCGGGGCCGGACTTCATCGACCCGAGTCACCACGAAACCGTCGCGGAGTGCCCGTCCCGCACGCTCGACGTGTGGCTCGAAGGGGAGGACGGAGTTCGGCGAAACTATCATTCCGGAGAGGGTGACGTGTGCGTTGTCGAAGGCGTAATGGGGCTCTACGATGGGGAGAAATCGAGCACCGCGCAGGTCGCCGACGTTCTCGACCTACCAGTCGTTCTCGTCGTCGATGCGAGTGCAGGAATGGAAAGCGTCGCCGCGACAGCACTCGGCTTTCAGCAATATGCCAAACGGGCGGAAGTGGACATCGACGTCGTCGGCATACTCGCACAACGTGCCCACGGTGGGCGGCACAAGAAAGGTATCCGTGACGCGCTCCCCGGCGAGTTGGAGTATTTCGGACGGATTCCGCCGATATCCGGTCTCGAAATCCCCGACCGCCATCTCGGTTTACACATGGGCGACGAAAAATCAGTGGACGCTGACGCACTCGACGAGGCTGCGGATTACGTTCGCGCAAACCGACTATTGGATATCGCTCGCGAGCCAACGTGCCCCCCGACCCCCGACTCGAATCCGGCTCGCGGTCGTCGCGTCGCAGTCGCCCGAGACGATGCATTTCGGTTCGTCTACCCCGCCGTTGCGGAGCGACTTCGCGCTCGGGCAGAGGTCGTAACGTTCGCACCAACGGCCGGTGACGACCTCCCCGAGTGCGACGGCATCTACCTGCCGGGAGGGTATCCGGAACTCCACGCGGAACGGCTCGCTAACAGTTCCACACTGTCGACGCTTGCCAAGCGAGCGAGCGAGGGGACACCGATTCTCGGCGAGTGTGGCGGGCTAATGACGTTAGCTGAATCCCTCACCACCGCCGCTGGCGAGACATATCCCATGGCGGACGTGCTTCCTGCCGATGTTCGACTGAACGATCGGTATCAAGCACTCGACCATACCGAACTTCAGGCCCGAACGAACACCCTAACTGCCGGTGCAGGGAAGACGCTCCGAGGGCACGAATTTCACTATTCGAATGCTAACGTGGCGTCCGACGCAACATTCGCCTTCGACGTGATACGTGGAACCGGCATCGATGGGGAACGTGACGGACTGACGGAGTTCGAAACGGTCGGCACGTACTGTCACGTTCACGCCGAAAGCGGCGCGTTTGATACCTTTATCGACACGCTATAAACAATGTCAGAGGACGATACTAATTACACCGAGACGAACCGCGACGAGCAATTGCAACGGACGCCCGGAAAGGGTCGAACACCGACGGCACAACCCATCGAATCCGACGCACCCGACGAGTTCGGACTCGTTCAGCTTTGGTGGGGCAACGGCAAAGGAAAGACCACTGCCGCACTGGGTATGGGTTTTCGTGCCGCGGGACACGGCTATCGCGTCCACATGCTCCAGTTCATGAAGGGCGGGGCGTCGAGCGTCGAGGACATCCGCGGCGAGTACAACGCTATCGACCACTTTCCCGGATTTACCTATGAAAATACGGGAAACTACGGTTGGCATGGCTTCTTCGACGGGTCAGACGACGACGAGCACGTCGCCAAGGCAAAAGCTGGATTCTCCCGGGCCGAAGAACTCGTCCACGCGGCCGCGGCCGCGACCCTCGATGAACCGATTCCACCCGACGAGTCTCCCGAATCGGGAGTCCATATGTTGATTTTGGACGAAATTCTCTACGCGGTGAACCGAGAGCTGATCGATCCAGAGTCAGTCGTTGCCCTCGTCGAATCGAAGCCTGACAGCTTGGAATTGGTTCTCACGGGCGGCCACCAACGGCCGGAGGATCTCCTCGACCACGCAGACCTCGTCACCAACGTTCGAAAAGAGAAACATCCCATCGACGACGGGCAGCGTGCTCGCAAGGGAACCGAGTACTGATGACGAAGACGGTGCTCGTCGCCGGAACGGAAAGCCACGTCGGAAAGAGTACCGTCGTCGCAGGATTGTGTCGGCTCCTCGCCAGACGCGGTGTGTCGGTCGCACCGTTCAAAGCGCAAAATATGAGCAACAATGCGCGTGTCGCCGTCGATACGAACGGCAAGTGGGGTGAAATCGGTGTCTCGCAGTACGTTCAGGCACGGGCCGCGCGAGTTCCGGCGACGACGGACATGAACCCGGTTCTCCTGAAACCCCGCGGGAACGGCGAAAGTCAACTCGTATTCCGCGGCGAGGCCGTCGAAAATGTCGCTGCCGGGTCGTACTACGAGTCGCACTGGGAGCGGGCAAAGCGCGTTGCGATCGAATCCTACGAGCGATTGGCGGACCGCTACGATGTCATCGTTGCGGAAGGAGCGGGCAGCATCGCCGAAATCAATCTTCACCATCGGGATCTCGCGAACCTCGAGACGGCACGATTTGCGGACGCCTCGATTCTGCTGCTCGTGAACATCGAACGCGGCGGCGCGTTCGCCAGCCTGTACGGCACGTTGGAACTCGTACCCGACGATATCCGTGACCGTATTCGTGGGGCGATCATCACGAAGTTTCGGGGAGACGAGGCGCTCCTAGCGTCCGGTATCGAAGCGATCGAAAACCGAACGGACGTTCCTGTTCTCGGTGTCCTTCCATACGACGATCCGGGCCTTCCAGCGGAGGATAGCGTCTCGCTTCCGGAAATGGGTGAAATGGCCATTCGCGGTAATGACGATACCGTCTCCGAACGTCGTTCCGTGACGATTGGTGTTCCGCGATTACCGCGGATATCGAATTTTACTGACCTCGAACCGCTCGCAAACGAACCGGGCGTCCGCGTTGCCTACCTTCCACTCGAAGCCAACCTCGACCGTGTCGATGCAGTCGTGCTTCCCGGGTCGAAGAATACGGTCGATGATTTACTCGCACTCCGTGACGCTGGATTTGACGCGCGATTGGCCGACTTTACCGGCCCCATCGTCGGACTCTGTGGCGGCTATCAGATGCTTGGCGAACGAATCACGAACGCATCGATCGAGAGTACAGCCGATTACGATGTCGTGACCGGAATCGGCCTGCTTCCGGTTGAAACGCGGTTCTCGGCCGGAAAATACGTCGAGCGAGTAACCCGAACGCTCAATCGGGTCGAAATACTGTCCGGTGTGTGTGGCACGGTTTGCGGCTACGAGATTCACATGGGGCAGACAACGCCGACAAAACCAATCGAGCAGCCGATTGGGGAGGGAAGCGCAGCAGTAGACCGTGTTCTCGGCACCTATCTTCACGGTCTTTTCGAAAACGAGACCATTCGAACCGGATTCGTGAAGGCCGTGTTCCGCGCTGCCGGTAAACCGTATCCCGGAGCGTCGATATCGCAATCACCCTACGACGATGCAGCGAATCTACTTACACGGAATGTGCCAAATCTCCGTGGTATTCTCGACATTCCAAACACAGGAGACTAGTCCAAAATATGGTTTGGTCATCACTCACTTCGACGGAAATCCCGATATTTGTTGAGCCGACCTATCGCCCATCGTCGTCGTCGTCTCATACCGAAGCACTCTCTGGCTACCTGCTTCCAATTGTTCTGAATGCTGATGACCCACTGTGGATTACAGGAGCACTTCACGAATGGATTCGCTCTTCGGATCTTGAGTGGGAATCAGTGCATCCAGAAGCCTATATTGTCCTGAATCCAGCGTCATCAGTTGCGACGCTCACCCAAGCTGACTGTGATCTTGATACGGACGACGTCGTTGCGTATGCTAACCTTGCCGAACACATTCTCGGGCAGAAAATCGTCTATCTCGAGTATTCTGGCACCCTCGGCGATCCAGCTGTTGTGGCTACCACACGAGATGCACTCTCGTCAGCACAGCTCTTCTATGGGGGCGGCATTCACGACTATGATTCGGCCTACGAGATGGCAAGTGTCGCAGACACGGTCATTGTCGCAGATGTGCTTCATGACGCTGGTATCGAAGCGGTTGAGGCAACCGTTCGTGGAGCAAAGGACGCGCATCAGAATACGTAATTGTGCCTTCTACACGCGATACACGAGATTTCGTTTGGGGGTGGCATTTCTGGGAGTTAGGTCATGAGATGTTGGCAGTTCTATTGGAGAAATGAGGTCATGACAAGTGAGACATCATATGTATTTACTACATTTCAGAATAACTAAACTTATATAGAATTTACTCAATCGATACGACATGAACCGGCCCTTCGACGTCCAGTAGTTGCCCTTAGTGCCCTGTTCACTACTGTTGTAATTGGTGAATATTTGCTGACGAAATTTGTGGCGGGTATTTCAGAGGGTGTCACTACTCTTCCAACGTGGATTCCCCATTTTGCGATGGTCGGAAAGACAGTCGTATACTACGCCCTGTTTTTCGACTTTCTAAAGTTTGTCATGATACCCTTGACTCTTGTGTGGCTTGGATACGCCTTTGGATGCTATCGTACAGCTAACTCGAATTCGCGAGACTAAGAGGGCCTTCAGTTTACACGGTTGCTGTTGGTTAGAATTTTATACTAACCTACACAGCCAGCCGATTTAACGCCGTTCGGGCACTACGTATCGTTATGAGCGAAAATGCCGCAATCGTAGCTCGAATTATCGAGCATAACACGGATGGGCAAAACCGAGCGACCACGGCAACTGGCATGAGTACTTAGAGCGCCAGCTTGGCGATCGTTTCGATGATGGGCAGCAATTCAGTGATGAGTCAGGGAATGAGGACGCGCATCGTTCGGTAATGGCGGCTGACGGGGGTGAGCAGCAATGAATCTCCTATTCCAGGCTGTCGAGATGGTAGTGGCCGTATTCCGCATACTCGCAAGTGTCCCACTCATTCAGCAGTTCTCAACATTCCTCGCCGAGCGGTTGTTTGCGGTCTTCTTTACGAACAGTCTCGTGCCGGCGTTCCTGGGCTACTCGGCACCGGAACTCAGCGCATTGCTCGGTGACATCGTTGCGTCGTATCTCGTGATCACCGGTGTACTGATCAGTGCCTCGAAACTCATTCCGGGGGCAGGTCGATGAGACTCCGATACACGCTCGCTCTGATCGTGATCCTACTGGCTGCAACCGTGGCAGCACCGACATACGTGTTTCACGCGTATGGTGGATTTGGACTCGAACGCTCACTTGAGATCGGTGTATACACTGCCGGTGTCGCTATCATCGGGCTAGCGCTGCTGATTGGCGGGAACCTCCTTGGGGTGGTCGAATGAGTCGCTTCAGTCGGTCAGCCGAGTACCGTGCCGCACAACTCAGTGCAGCGTCCAATAACCAAGCCAGTGATGAACTCATTCGTGTTCGGCCGTTCAAAGACGATGGTGGGATAGACACTGCGATCGAGTGGTTCGAATCGGTTCATCCCTCTCACTCAGACCTAAGTGGAAAGCGAAGCGTGCCCCGTGCAGCAGAGATCGTCTACGACGGTGAGCAGATCAGCTTTCGCTACTTGCCGTGTAGCGACGATTTCCACTGGTTCCTGACTCGTCTTCGCCACAAGTATCCTGACTCAGACGTTCGACGGGAAGAGGCCGACCTCCTACACATCGATGAGGAGGATTACGTCGCTGGCGGTGAGTGGACGCTCCGGAAGCACCGATGGTGGCCGATTCGCCGCCGTGACCTCGAAGGCTTCCGCGAAGACGACCCCTATGAGACTGTCCTTGGGGGTATCGTGGATGATGCAGTGAAAGCCGGTGGGGCAACTGGTCGAGAGCCAATCCGGAGTGTTATCCAAGTCATGTTCCGCCCGACAACGCGGAACTGGCAGACGGGACGGCTTCTGACGACGAATCTCACCGAACTCTACTACCATTTGAACGGCGTCTACACGATTCACGACCTTGCCGAAACCAAGCGCGAGAAAGAAACAGCCGATGCGACGGAGATCGGAAACGTCCTCGATCGGCGTGCAAAGGAGAAGGCGTTTGATGTGATGATTCGCCACCTCTCGGTTGGTGACAACAAGGAAGCGGTCAAACACCACGCCGAGGCAGTCGGTGCCTCCTTCGCGAGCTACTACAACTCGAAGACCGAGCAGGCGTTCATCGTCGAGCCGAGTAGTTCACCGAACGCGCTCGCCGAAACGATGGCCCGCCGAGAGTGGTTGGGCGAAAAGATGTTGCTCACGTCGTTAGAGATCGCTCCGATTGTACATCTACCACCAGCAGATATCTCGATTGCACAACTCGATCGCCGCCAGACCAAACGTGGCGAAGAGGTGCCGGTCGGATCCCACGAACACAGCGAGTACATCACGGGGGAGAAAGATGCTTAATCGACTCTTCGGTGGTGGGGAAGACGATTCGACGGATGAATCACCGGAGGGTAAAGCCGAAGAAGACGCTTCTGTTCCGACGACGATCACGAACGAACCGTACGGGTTCACACAGACAGGCTCAGAGTATGCGGCGGATGGCATGACCGAAACGATCACCGAGACTGAACAGCAGGGACCGGTGGCCGGCCCAGAGATCCGCGAATTGCTTGAACGTGCTCGTGATCATCCAGACATGCCACTGTGGCTTGGATACAACGACAGCGCCCAGCAGGGCTTCGATCCAGCCCCCGTCGAATTCAACCAGCTCTTCCAGCATCTCTGGGTTGTCGGAACCACTGGCGCGGGGAAGACGACCGAGATGCTGAACTGGATGGTGCAACTCGCCTGGGCAGGCTATGGGTTCATCTACTTCGATCCGAAGGCCGAGGACAGCAAAAAACTCCTCCAGAAACTTCCCAAATACCGGCATGACGACGTAATCTGGATTGAGCCAGGTGACGACGACCACGATCGAAGTATCGGGATCAACTTCCTTGAAGTGCCGGACTGTGAGAGCGAGATGGAGCTTGAACAGCACGTCACTGACCGCATTCAGGTGCTCAAGGCCGTTCTGTCGGGTGACGACTATTGGGGCCCACGGATGAATGCGATCGTTGAGTCGATGGCACGGGCGATGATGCAGGCGAACCACGAGATTGAGG
>CAYNQM010000083.1:0-14579 GCA_964399275.1 uncultured Haladaptatus sp. | reverse complement strand
CTCCTCTTTCTGAACTACGCCGGAGCGAACGACGCGACGCCGAGCCAATCCGAGCGCGAAACGGTCGAATCGTCCTTCCGGAGCCTCGAACGCGCCTACCAGCGCAGTCACGACGGACTGCTGTTCTCGGTGGGATACTCGCCGTCCTACTTCGCGCGATTCGGGGCCGACGACGTACTCCCGAAACCGAAAGCGCTGGCCTCGTTCGAAGACCCAAAACCGGACGAACAGGACGCCGTCGTCCACCTCGCCAGCGACCACGCGGAACTCGTGCTGGCGGCGGAGGAGGCCCTGCTCGGCAACCGCGACGAACTGAACGGCGTTGACGTAACCGGCCTCGCCGAGGTGTTCGAGAAGGCCACCCGCCGAACCGGATTCGTCGGCGACGGCCTCCCCGCCGATCATCAGGACGTGAACGGAATTCCCGACTCCAACCCCGTCCCGGAGGAGTCGCCGCTGTACATGGGATTCAAATCCGGGTTCACGAAGAATCAGGCCAGCGAGGACAGTGTGACGATTCAGGAGGGACAGTTCGCTGGCGGCACGACCCAGCACGTCTCCAAAATCAGTCTGCATCTCGACCAGTGCTACGAACAGGACAGCAGAGACCAGCGCGTCGCCAAGATGTTCTGTCCGGTGCACGCGGAGGAGGAGCGGGTCGAGGGAGTTGGCAACAACCTCGGCAACTCCAGCGAGATGGGCGACGACTGCATCGGACAAGTCGAAGCGCACGCTCGAAATCGCGGGATGGTCGGCCATTCGCAAAAATCCGCCTCGGCGCGAAAGGACGATTCACCCATCATCCTCCGCCGGGATTTCGACTCGACCGACGGCGGCGAGGCGGGCCTGCACTTCGTCGCAGTTCAGCGCGACATCGCGGATTTCGTGGAAACCAGAGAGGCGATGAATGGCGACGACCTCGCCGGAAATTCGTCGGTCGGCCAGCGCGTGAACAACGGAATTTTGCAGTACATGACCGTGGAGCGACGCGGTAATTTCCTGGTGCCACCTCGGAATCTGCGCTCGCTTCCGGAGCCGAGTTCGTAGAGAAGATTTCGTCTACAGTTCCGTGATTCTGTCTTTGAGGCGCTAGCCACTGTCAGTTTCTCATAAAGTCATATCGTAGCGTTCGCTTTTCTATTACTGTCGCTAGCAATTGCCGACTCCAAATACCGCAATCATCCACGCCCTCCCCAACCAACTGCGCTCCTCACTTCGTTCCGGTGCCTGCGAGCCACGGTCGCAGGTCAGCGAGACGCATCGCGTCTCGCAAGCCTCATCCCTCGCGCGACTCCGGCGATGGCGTCTCGGACGTTCGAGTCCTCGACGCCACGCCAGCGCACGCCGCGTGGAAAAGCCGGGTCGCACGAATTTTCACGAAAAGCCTCGGCGCGTGATGGCAAACCTCCGACGGAGGTTTGCCCGCGCGAGGGACGACCGCACGGCGTTCTCGTTCGCTCCCGTTGGTCGCTCCCGAGAACCCGGCCGAGGTTCGCTCGGCCGGAGTGCGGGAGTCGGATGGGGAGGACGTGGGTGGCTGCGGTATTTTGGAGTCGGCAGTAGCTAGCGACTCGGAAACGGAGAAAATTAAGAGAGTACAACATCGAGAGTCGGCAGTAGCTAGCGACTCGGAAACAGAGAATCGAGGATAAGAACCAACAAATTCGAGAGTAGCTAGCACCACGGTGAAATAGAATACCCCACAAAATCCATCCCGTCGGATTCGTTTTCGATGGGTGTACCAGAACCCCTTTTCCCGGGTAGTTTTAAAAACCAAGCAATGAAGCGACGACGGTTTCTGCAAACCGCGGGGCTGGCGAGCACGACCGCACTGGCGGGCTGTGCCGGGATATTCGAAACGCAGACGATTCCGAACGAACCCCCGCTGGTGGAAAATCGGCCGAATGCGGTCTACCATCCGACGCACATCGAGGGGATGACGATGGCCGGGATGGCGAAGCAAGGTCGCTGGCGACTCGGCCTGCTGTACTCGTTCCCCCACCGATTCTGGCTGATGGGCGGCGGCACGGCGAAGAAAAAAGAGAAAGTCACGGTACAGAAGGGCGACGACCTGCACCTGATGGCGAGCGTCTGGGATTCGAAGACGAAGACGGTGCTCCCCGCCGGAAACGTGCGCGTCGAACTGTCGAAAGGCGACTGGAGCGACACGCGAACGATGTGGCCGATGCTCTCCCAGAACATGGGTTTCCACTTCGGCGACAACATGGGGTTGGACGGCGACGGAAAATACAAGGCCGAGGTGCAGGTCGGTGGGTTGGGGATTCGCCGAACCGGAGCGCTCGCGGAGCAGTTCGGGTCGTCCGCTACGCTCTCTACCGAATTCGAGTTCAGCCAGAAAAAGCTAGACGAGCTATCGTTCGAGCGATTGGACAAGAAGAAGGGCACGAAGGGCGCAGTGCCGCCGATGGAGATGGAGATGATGCCGATGAGTCGCGTACCGCCGAAAGGCGACCTCCCCGGGCAGTTCGTGGGCGAGAAGTCGAGCGGCGACGCGAAATTCCTGGTCACCACGCTGTCGGACTCCGACTTCGCCGAGAACAGTTATCTGCTCGTCTCGCCGCGGACGCCGTACAGACAGTATCCGATTCCGATGATGTCCCTCTCGGCGACGCTGAATCGGGGCGGTAAATCGGTGTTCGACGGGATGCTGAAGCCGACGCTCGACCCGGACGTGGGTTACCACTACGGCGCGAACGTGGAGAGCGTCGAATCGGGCGACCAACTCACGGTGTCGGTCGATTCGGTGCCGCAGGTGTCCCGGCACGAAGGGTACGAGACGGCGTTCCTGAGCATGCCGAAGATGCAGTTTTCGCTGTAGTCACAGATCGAAAAACAGCGGCCAGACGAGCACCCCGACCCACAGAACGAGTCCGGCTTTCACGACGAGATTCCAGCGCCCCTCGCTGTTCTGCCGTGCGCCGCCGACCGCGAGCAAGCCGACCACGGCGAGAACCGCGAGTCGGTGCAGCACGACCCCAATCGGAAGCACGTGGACGCCGATGCTCCGGTAGTCGAGCAGAAATCCGAGACCGAGACTGAGGAGTACGATGCCGAACCAGTCGCTCGACTCGCCACCCTCGGGGAGCGCGACGGCGGCCAGCGGCAGGCCGAGAGCGAGAACGAGGTAGCCGACGCCAGCGATGGCTTTCACAGGGACGGACGGGACGGTCGTTTCGACCGCGATGCTCACGGTGCGAACGACGAGCGGGAGCCCGAGGAGCACCCCGCCGAGCGCGATGCCGCGCTGAGTGGTGTCCATCGAGAGCCACGAAATGAGGTCTCGAACCGACGACGAAATCGACTGCTGGACGCCGACCGAACCGAGGAGCAGTGCGACCCACAACAGTGTCGTCGGGCGCAAATCAGTGGTCGGGCGCAAATCGACGACCGACACCCACCCGTCGGTGTCGATGATGCCGCCGTTGGCGTAGCGTTCCCGAGAGATATCGTCCACGAACCACTTGCCGTAAAACTGGCTGTCGAGGTAGTACTGCGCCGACGCGAGCGACCCGACCGAGTGCCGCAGTCGGAACCAGTCCCAATGTTCGTGGTGGGCTTGGATGGCCGTCCACGAGTTCTTCCCCTTCCCGCCCTCGTAGAGGCGAAGGTGATAGCGAGAGCCGAAATACGTCCCGTCGTGGAGTTGGGCCGTCTCCGCGACCCACCCGCCACGCGATCCCGGCGCGTCGATGTAGGTGTAGCGCACCGCGCCAGTGGTGTTGTGCCAGACGTCCCTTTCGTCGCTGTCCGTCGGTTCGTCCTCACCGCCGACGCCCGACCACTTCCCGCTGTGGTTTTCCCACTGTCCCGTCTTCCGATTCCGGAGGTGGGAGACGACCCGCGAGGAGTGTCCGCGGACGACGGCGTTGATGGGGAGCGTCAGCGAATCGAACGATTTCCCTCGACTTGTGAAGGGCCACAACTGTGCCTCACCGTCCGGACTCGGAGAGACGAGTCGAACTTCCTCCGGATTTTTCTGCGTGGTCTCTTCCGACGGAGTGGAAACGAGAGTGCCGGGATGGACGAAGAGACCGGCGAGTATCAGTGCCACCAGAAGTGCCGTACTGCGACGAGAGAGACCGAGCCACGACTCGGACATCTGTATTTACCGTACTGAATCGGGTAAAATTAGTGTAGTGGCCGGTTTCGGCCACGAATCTGCACCGCCGACGGCGTCGTTAGGCGATGACGCGACCATCCTGCGACGCTTCGAGCAGTTCCTGATAGCGGTTGCGAATCGTGACTTCGCTCACGCTGGCCACATCGCTCACTTCCGACTGGGTGACTTTCTCGTTGGTGAGCAGGGAACCGGCGTACACTGCGGCGGCGGCGAGTCCGACCGGACTCTTGCCGCTGTGGACGCCCTGCTTTTTCGCGCTTTCGAGCAGGTCGTGTGCCCTGCGCTCGGATTCGTCGCTGACTTCGAGGTCGGAGGCGAACCGCGTCACGTAGCTCTGCGGGTCGGCAGGCTGGATTTGGAGGCCGAGTTCGCGCACGATGTAGCGGTAGGTGCGCTTGAGCTCCATCTTCTCGACGCGGCTGACCGCGGCGATCTCGTCGAGGCTGCGCGGCGTGCCGGCCTGCCGGGCGGCGGCGTAGAGCGACGCGGTCGCGACGCCCTCGATCGACCGGCCCGGCAGGAGGTCCTCCTGGAGGGCCCGCCGGTAGATGACGCTGGCCGTCTCCCGGACGTTCTTCGGGAGACCGAGCGCGGACGCCATGCGGTCGATTTCGCCGAGCGCCTGCTTGAGGTTCCGCTCCTTGCTATCGCGGGTTCGGAACCGTTCGTTCCACGTTCGGAGCCGTTGCATCTTCTCGCGCTGGCGGGAGCCGAGGGTGTTGCCGTAGGCGTCTTTGTCCTGCCAGCCGATGTTGGTCGAGAGCCCCTTGTCGTGCATCATCTTCGTCGTCGGGGCACCGACGCGGGACTTCTCGTCCTTCTCCTTGGCGTCGAAGGCGCGCCATTCTGGACCGCGGTCAACGTTGTTCTCGTCAACGACGAGACCACAGTTGTCACAGACGGTTTCGCCGTGGCCTTCGTCGCTGACGAGCTTGCCGCCACATTCGGGACAGACGTCTTCCCGCTCCTGTTCGTTTTCGTTTTCGTTTTCGTGTGTCGCTACGTCAGACTCGCCGTAGCGTTGGATTTTGGTTGAAGTCATGGTAGTGAGTTGGCGGGGGCTTCGGGTAGGGAAAACCTGAAAAATCCCGGAAGCTCGCTTCCTAACCAACAGTTAGGGCGAAACTTACTTAAAGCTTTCGCAAAATGGTGCGCTTTGCACTGTTCCGTACACCGGGTTAACAGAGTCTGTACTCTGCTTCAACCGCAGTTTGAACGCTCGAAAAAACGCGAAATCTGAATCGAAGCAAACAAGGCTGTATCGGTTCGTCGTCGGGTGACTGCGGCAGTCGGTAGTTCAGTTGTGTCAATTACGTCCTCCCCCTTCGGACACAACCGATGCGTCGAGCGGTTTCATCCGCGCAAGTAGGACTGTGCCACCTCGTCCGGAACCTGCTCGAACACCCGATAGAACTGTCCGACAGCGCCAAAGTGCGGCGGCGTCTCGATACAGAGAACGTCGTCCGCTTCCCCGAGCAACCGCTCGATGGAACTCGGCGACCCGACGGGAACCGCCAGCACGACGCGGTCTACTCCGGCGTTTTTCACCTGTCGGAGACATGCAATCGTCGTCGCACCGGTCGCAACGCCGTCGTCAACGACCACGACCTGCTCCCCCCCAATGTCCGGAATTGCATCATTACCACGATATTGTGTCGCTTTCACACGGGCTTGTTCGGCTTTTCGTTCGCGCTCGTGTTCGAGATACGCGTCGTCTACCCCGAGTCGGTCGATGAGCGACTCGTTCAACCACACGCTCCCGTCGGCACCGACCGCCCCGATTGCGAGTTCGGGATTGTCGGGTGCACCCAGTTTCTTCGCCACGACCACGTCCAGCGGCGCGTCGAGTGCGTCGGCGACCGGTCTCCCGACCGGTAGCCCACCGCGCGGAATGGCGAGCACGACGTCCGCGACGACCCCCTCACTCCGGACGAACTCAGCGAGTTGTTCTCCTGCGTCCGTTCTGTCGTCGAACATGACCTCTCCCCTACCCCCACAGAGGTGCGAAACGTGAATAAACTGTCCGGTGAATTCGTGTTTTCGGTCAAAATCATATCGTACATACGTAACAATTATGGTAGTATACGCTCTTCATCGAGGAAACTGAGCAAAATGAGCGACACGTCCCCCATCGACGTCCTACACGTGGACGACGACGACGATTTGCTCGAACTCACGGCGGCGTTTCTGAGCCAGGAGTCCGAGCGATTACGTCTCCACTCGGCAACCTCCGGTACGGAAGCGCTCTCGACGCTCCACGGAATGGACATCGACTGTATCGTCAGCGACTACGAGATGCCGGAATCCGACGGTCTCGACCTCCTCAACTCGGTTCGAGAAAAGCAGCCCGACCTCCCGTTCATTCTATTTACCAGCGCCGGGAGCGAGGAGATAGCGAGTCGAGCGATTTCCGCAGGCGTCACTGACTACTTGCAGAAGGAAGTCTCGTCCGAGCAGTGTGCTCTGCTGGCAAATCGCATCGAGAACCTCGTCCACTCCTACCGAACCGAAAACGCGCTCCGCGAGAGCGAGGAACGCTACCGAACCGTGGTCGAAGGGAGCCACGACGCGATATACATCTACCAAGACCAGCGATTCGCGTTCGTCAACGAGCGCGCCTGCGAGGTTACGGGTTACGACGCCGACGAACTCCACGGGATGAACGTCTGGAACATCCTCCATCCGGACGACCACGAGCGCGTCGCAGCCATCGCGGCGCGGCGCAAACAGGGCGACCACGACGTTTCGACCTACGAGGCCAAATTCAAGACGAAAGGCGGAGAAACGCGACACGGCGACTTCTCGGTTCGGAAGACGAACTACGCGGGCAGTCCCGCAACCATCGGTTCCGTTCGGGACGTCACCGAGCGAAAACGAACCGAAGAGCGACTACAGGCCCTCATCGAACACTCGCAGGACATCGTCACGCTCATCGACGAGACGGGAACCATCCAGTACGAAAGCCCGTCCGTCTCCCAACTCGGCTACGACGAGGACGACCTCGTCGGCGAGGTCGCGTTCGACTACATCCATTCAGACGACCGACAGCACGTAATCGAGACGTTCTACCGGGCGCTCGACGACCCGACCATCACCCCCACCGTAACCTATCGGTTTCGCCACGCCGACGGGTCGTGGCGACACCTCGAAACCACGGGCGAAAACCACCTCACCGACCCCGCCGTCGAAGGATTAGTGCTCAACTCCAGAGACGTGACCGAACTCCGGCGAATGAAAGAAGAGCGCGACGAAATCCTCGCGCGGATGACGGACGCCTTCCTCGCACTGGACGACAAGTGGCGATTCACGTATCTAAACCGGCGCGCGGAACAGATTCTCAACCGAACCGCGCCGGAAATCATCGACGAAGTCATCTGGGACGTTTTTCCCGAAATCATCGATACCGCCTTTTACGACGGCTATCACGAGGCAATGCGGACGCAGGAACCGACGACGTTCAAGGGGTACTACGAACCGCTCGACAGATGGTTCGAAGCGCAGGCCTACCCCTCCAGCAACGGACTCTCGGTCTATCTCCGGGACGTAACCGAACGGAAAAACCGCGAAGGAACCCTCGAAGCGCTCCACGACGCGACCCGAGAACTGATGCAAGCTGAGAGCGTCTCCGCCGTGAGCGAACTCGCGGTTCGAAGCGCCAGAGACGTGCTCGAACTACCGCTGACCGGCATCTGGCGATACACCGACGGGGAGTTCGAACTGACCGCTAGAACCGAAGAGCATCGCATCGAGTACGGCGACCGGCTGTCGGTCGGCGACCGGAGCGCGACGTTCGACGTGTTCGAAAACGGCGAGACGGTCGTCCGACAGCGGCGGCAAAGCGACGCCGATTCGGAGGCACTCGTCCCCCTCGGCGAGCGCGGCGTGATGGCGTTCGGCGGCGACGAGTTGGACGACTTCGACGTTTACTACGCGCAACTGCTCGCCGCGAACACCGCCGCCGCGCTCGACCGAGCGGAGCGAGAGGACGAGCGCAAGGCGAACCGGCGCGAACTGGAGCGCCAGAACGAGCGACTGGAGGAGTTCGCCAGCGTCGTTTCCCACGACCTCCGGAATCCGCTGAACGTCGCGCAGGGCTATCTCGACATGTACCGCGTCACCGAGGACGACGAGCATCTGACGCGAGTCGAGGACGCACACGACCGAATGGCAGGCATCGTCGAGGACGTGCTGACGCTCGCGCGCCGCGGCCAGACGGTGAGCGAGACGGAACCGGTTCGGGGCTGGGAAATTACGACGAGCGCGTGGGGGTCGGTCGAGACACACCCCGCCACCCTCGACGCGTCGTGGCGAACGACCATCGACGCCGACGCGAGTCGTCTCCAACAAGTGCTCGAAAATCTGTTCCGAAACGCCATCGAACACGCCGGTCCGGAGGTGACGGTTCGCGTCGGAGAACTGGGCACCGGGGAGTCGTTCGGCGGCTTCTACGTCGAAGACGACGGACCGGGAATCCCCGAGGCAGAGCGGAAGACGGTGTTCGAGACGGGCTACTCCACCGCCGAAACCGGCACCGGGTTCGGACTGACCATCGTCAAGCAGATCGCCGACGCGCACGGATGGGAGGTGACGTTGCGCGAGGCCGAAAGCGGGGGCATCCGATTCGAATTCACCGGAGTCGAACCGACAAACCAGGTCGAACCGACAAGCGAATGACGCAGGTTTCACAGCGAACCGTGCTCGAACAGTGGCTCGAACTCGAACGTCGGAAGTCCGGCGCGGAGTCGGCGGCCGTCGAATCGCTCACCGAACGCGAACTGCTCGACCGACTGCTGAACGAAAAGCCGGGTGCCGCCGCGTTCATCTGGCGTGACGCCCCGATAGAGTGGCGACGGGTGACGCTCTCCAGATCCGCCTTCGAGCAACTGCGGGTCGTGGCCGGGCCGGACGACCTCTCGTGGCGAGCGCTCTCGCCAGACGAGACGATTCTGGGGGGCGCTCGGCGAATCGTCGCGGAAAGCCCCGACGACCTAACCGCGGAGACCGGCGTGGACGTGCAGAAGGTGTCGTCGCTTCGGTCGAACCCGCCCGACGAACCGCTCGTGCTGATCAGGCGATGGGAGTGCAAACCGCCGCGCGTCGCCGACGGGAACTATCGGGCGACGGCGCGAGCGGTGAATCTCGTGAAGGACGGCACCTACGACCCGGTTTCGGCGTATCTCGGCGTCGCTTCTCAGCCACCATTGGAACCCCTTCAAGACAGGGTGTGCGGCGCGGTTCGCGGCCTGCTCGGTCGGCGAACGTGGTAGCCGAAAGGAATTTCCCGGAATCCGTCGCATGGCGTGTGTGCAGTCCGCACGCAGGGTCTACTTCACGGGGCCACACGAAATCGACGTTCGCGTGGAGGGGGTTTCCGAACCGGGCCCGGACGAACTGCTCGTCCGGAGCGAGGTGTCCGCCGTCAGTCCGGGCACCGAACTGCTCGTCTATCGCGGGGAGGCACCGACCGAACTGGCGACCGACGCGACCATCGACGCGCTGTCGGGGACGCTCGACTTCCCGCTTCAGTACGGCTACGCGACCGCCGGGAGCGTGGTCGCCGTCGGGCGCAACGTTTCCGACGACTGGCTCGGCGAATCGGTGTTCGCGTTCCAACCGCACGCCAGTCGCTTTCTCGCGTCGCCGGACGACATCGTCCGGATTCCTGATCACTGCACCCCCGAAGACGCCGTCTTCCTGCCGACCGTCGAGACGGCGGTGAATCTCGTCCTCGACGGAAATCCCACAGTCGGCGAGCAAGCCGTCGTCTTCGGACAGGGCGTCGTCGGACTGGTGACGACCGCCCTGCTCTCGGACTTTCCGCTGGCCGACCTCGTGACGCTCGATTGCTATCCCGCCCGGCGCGAACTCGCACGGGAGTTCGGCGCTGACAGCAGTCTCGACGCGGGTTGCTCGCGCGAGGAAATCGGGGAGGCCCTTTCCCGGCCCGAAGCGCCCGATGGCGCGGATTTGAGCTACGAACTGTCCGGAAACCCCGACGCGCTGGACGACGCGATTGCGGTGACGGGCTACGACGGGCGCGTGCTGGTCGGCTCGTGGTACGGCGAAAAACGCGCCGAACTGGAGTTGGGCGGCTCGTTTCACCGGAGTCGAATCAGCGTCGAGAGTACGCAGGTCAGCACGCTCGACCCCGAACTTCGCGGTCGGTGGGACACCGACCGCCGACTCGGCGCGGCGTGGCGGCAACTCGACGGCCTCGATACGACGCGTCTCGTCACCCACGAAATTCCCGTCGAGGACGCCCACGAAGCGTATCGCCTGCTAGACGAGCGACCGGACGAGGCCGTGGCGGTTCTCTTGACCTACGACTGACGACCGAGCCACAACGACCGAACCATGTACGAAGTTACCGTATCTCGAACGTTCGTCGCACAGCACTACCTGACGGTTCCGAACCCCGGTCCGGAGGGCGAACTGCACTCCCATCGATACGGGGCGGAAGTCCGCCTGCGGGGCGAATCGCTGAACGAATTCGGCTACCTCGTGAACATCGACGCGGTGCGCCACTCGCTTGCCGACGCGGTCGGTCGCTACCGAGACGCCACGTTGAACGACTTGCCGGAGTTCGAAGGGTTGAATCCGAGCGTCGAACATTTTTCCCGGCTGTTCTGCGAGCGCGTGCTCGACGGTCTCGACGCCCCCGAGGTCAGCGAGGCAGGGGTCAGAATGCGGGAGGACGACGATGCGTGGGCCTCCTTCGAGCGGCCAGTGTGATGCGAATCGGATTCGTCGTCTACAGTTCGCTCGCCGAGCAGTCCGGCGGGTTTCAGTACGACCGAAAGCTAGTCGAAGGGCTCCGGGAGCGTGGCCACGACGTGCGAGTCGTCGGCCTTCCGTGGCGGAATTACGGGCGGGCGCTTCTGCATAACCTCTCGCCCCGCCTCAAATCCCGGCTCTCGGGGTTCGACGTGCTGGTCGAAGACCACCTCTGTCACCCGTCGCTGGTACTACTGAATCGCGCGCTCGACGTGCCAATCGTCGCCGTGGTTCACCACCTCCGGTCGGACGAACGGCGGGCGAACTGGCAAAACCGCGCCTATCGAGCGGTCGAACGGCGCTACGTCCGGGGTCTCGACGCGGCGGTCTGCAACAGCGAGACGACGCGTCGGTCGGTGGTCAGCCTGTCCGACCTGCCGACGACGGTCGCATATCCGGCGGGCGACCGCTTCGACCGATTCGCGTCATCGACGCCGATTCGCCGAGGATTCGACGGCATGCTCCGTCTCGTCTTCCTCGGCAACGTCATCCCCAGAAAAGGGCTTCACGTCCTGCTCCGGGGCCTGTCGTCGGTCGCTGGCAACTGGCATCTGACGGTCGTCGGCGCGCCCACGGACAGGGCGTATGCTGGTCGCGTTCGTCGTCTTCGCGACGAACTCGGCCTGCGCGAGAAGGTGTCGTTCACGGGGCGACTGCCGGACGACGCCGTGGCCGGACATCTCGCACGAAGCCACGTCCTCGCCGTCCCGTCGCTGTACGAAGGGTTCGGACTCGTCTATCTCGAAGGAATGGCGTTCGGTTGTCCCGCCATCGCGACGACGGCGGGCGGAGCGAGCGAAATCGTCTCCGACGGCGAGAACGGCTTTCTGCTCCCGCCGAACGACCCAGACGCGATTGCCGGGGCGGTTCGCACGCTCCGGGACGAACGCGACCTAGTCCGGGACATGAGCGTCTCGGCGCGGGAACGATACGAACGTCATCCGAGGTGGGACGAAGCGACGAGGAACGTCGAGCGACTGCTGAATGAGGTGACGAACCGGCCGATTTCGACCGAACCATGAGGTTTCACCAGTATCTCGACGCCAAACGAACCGTGGACGACAGGGCGCTGAACCGCCGGGTACTCGCGCGATTTCGACGCGAACTGTCCGATCCCCTTCGACTGCTCGAAGTCGGGGGCGGAATCGGGACGATGGTCGAGCGACTGACCGCGTGGAATTGCCTACCGAGCCGGGTTCGGTACACTCTGCTCGACATCGACCGGGAAAACGTCGAAACTGCCCGCGAACGACTGCGAAACAGCGGGTTCGAACCGCTGGGCGACGAACTGCGATACGAAGACGGCGACCAGTCGATTACGGTCGAGTTCGAAGTCGCGGACGCAGTCGAGTTCGCTCGGGAGACGAACCGTCAGTGGGACGCCATCGTCGGGCACGCGGTCGCCGACCTGTTCGACCTCGACACTGCGATTCCGGCGTTTCGATCGGTGCTCGATTCGGGCGGCGTCTGTTACTTTCCGATTACCTTCGACGGCGGGACGACGTTTCAACCGTCGCATCCGCTGGACAAGCGAGTCGAGCGATTGTACCACGAACACATGGACGAGGGCGACGGGTCGAGCGAGACGGGGCGACGACTGCTCGCAGAACTGCCACAGCATGGGATGGACGTACTCGCAGCCGGAAGTTCGGACTGGGTGGTGTATCCGAAAGACGGGGCGTATCCCGACGACGAAGCCGTCTTTCTCCGGTGCATTCTGGACACCATCGATGGCGTGCTCTGCGACCATCCCGACATCGACGTGGACGAATTTTCGGCGTGGCTTTCGACGCGGACGCGGCAGGTCGAGGACGCGGAACTCGTCTATGTCGCTCACCAACTCGATGTGTTGGGAAAGTGAATAGTTCGGTCTGCGTGGACACGGATTTTCGACCGCGGTGTTCAGGATTCGTGGCGTCGGAATTAGCTGTCGGTAATGGTAGACAAAACACAAAATACTCAAAGTGAACGTTACCGAGTATAGGTTATGGACTGGATGGAGCGACTTCCGCCACGGCCATGGCTCGTGCGCGGCGTCGTCTTACTGCTCATCGTCGCCCTGATTGCGCCCTCCGCCGTCTCGGCAATAACCTACGACCAAGAGGAATCGAATCTCGAAAAAGGAACGATCAAAAGCCCCGCCAACGGGACGACAGTTATCAGCGTGCAAGGATTCCACTTCCAAGGGAAAGGAAATCGGAAAAAGCCCGCCCGCCTCGTCGCAGTCGGCCCGGAGGGGAACGTCGAGTGGGTACACAACGGTTCCAAAGAGGGAGCCACGTGGTTCTACGACGTTGATCCCTTAGAGAACGGCAACCTGCTCGTCACCTCGACGCAGAAGGGCGGGACGCTCGTCTACGAGTACAACCCCGACACGAAGAAGAAGGTGTGGAAGCAGTTCCTCGACATCCACGACACCCACGACATCGACCTCATCAACAACGGGTCGCAACTGCTCGTCGCCAACATGCGAGCGTACAACAAGAGTACGGGCAAGAACGACGACTCGATTTACGTCTACGACTTGGAGAAAGACGAAATCGTCTGGCGCTGGTACTTCCGCAACTACTACGACAAGGGTGCTGGCGTTGACGAATACACTGGCGACTGGACGCACGTCAACGACGTGGACAAAATCGGCCCCGGCAAGTACATGGCCGACCCACGGAACATGAACGAAGTGCTCGTCATCGACCGCCAGACCAAGGATGTCACGATGAAACTCGGCGAGAAAGACAACCAAAGCATCCTCCACAAACAGCACAACCCCGACTACCTCGAAAGCGAGTCGGGCAACCCGACGATGCTAGTCGCCGACTCCGAAAATCACCGCATCGTCGAGTACGCGAAACGCGGCAGTGACTGGGAGAAGACGTGGCAGATGGGGTCGTCCAAGAAGTTCAACTGGCCTCGTGACGCCGACCGCCTACCGAACGGCAACACCCTCATCACCGACTCCTCGAACCACCGCGTCATCGAAGTGACGCCGAAAGGCGAAATCGTCTGGGAGTTCTACTCGCCGTGGCTTCCCTACGACGCGGAGCGCGTCAGTAGCGGCGACGGTTCCAACGGACCCACGATGGCTGACCAAGGCGTGACCGGCGAGTATCAAGTCTCCGGAAGTGCGAACATCGACCCCGGAACCGGCGACCGCGTGAAGATGTCTGTTCTGATGGCCAACACGTTCGCCGGAACCTCGTTGGAAGACGACATGCAAAAGTACGGCGAGCAGTGGGACCAAGTGACGCCGTTCATCCGCCCCATCTGGATGAACGAGTACGCCTTCATCGCCGCGCTGTTCGCCATCCTGCTGGTGCTGGGATGGTTGATTGGCGAACTGGTGTACCAGCGACGGCGGATTTACTCCGGCGTCAGTCGAAGGTTGGCCTGATTACTGATAATCCACTTCGCCTTCTCCTTCGCCAATCCACGCACCTCTCTCCGGTTCGCGCGATTCGAGTGGGTCGATATCTTTGTACCACGGGACGTTTTTCAACTGCTCTTTGTTGTAGACGAGGTCATCTTTCGTGTCGCCCGTGAACTCGAAGTTCTGGGTGAGCAGTATCGCGTCCACGGGACAGACTTCCTCGCAGAGGCGGCAGTAGATGCACTGGCCGACGTGGAGATTGTACTGCTCGCCGTTGCGTTGGTCGTCCATCACGAT
>CAYNQM010000082.1:3746-14766 GCA_964399275.1 uncultured Haladaptatus sp. | reverse complement strand
CGTCCAGTCGGTGGGGCGGTTCGTCGTCCTCCTCGACCAGACAGGTCGAATCGTAGGCTAGATACTCGAACTCGCGGTCGATTTGGCTCTCTTCCAAGGCGGCCTTGTCGATTTCGCCGAGTTCGCTCCGCGTCGGGTGGAGGTATCTGGTGAACGTTCGGGACGACTCCTCGGGTTCACGCAGTTCGGTCGGACACTCGCAGAACAGTTTCGTCTCGGTGTCGAGTTGCTGGTGAATCTCCAGCCCAGCCACGAGACCGAGGTCCTCGTAGTCGTACTCGCTCATTGGTCGAACCTGAGACGCGGAAGGGTAAAAAACCGTCCAGTTCGCCCGAACCTCTCGACGACGAGCAGACGCCGACGAACTGCCAGTTCATCCGACACGACGCGACTACAACCACCACGTGGTTCAGACATCCACCGACAAAGTAGAGCTATCACTGAACATTCATCAAATGTGGAATGTTCTACCTGACAAACCCATACATATATACTGGAAGATGAATGACATCGTCTATGGCGGATTTTCTCGCACCAGAGAACCTCCGCAAGGAGAAGCCAATTCGTGTCCTCCACGTTGACGACGACCCTGCACGGGGTCGGTTGTCCGAAACGCTACTTACGGAGTACATTTCAGATGTAGAGACATTTACGGAAACCGACCCGAAGACGGCGAACGAGCGTCTCGAAGGCGGGTTGATAGTCGATTGCGTCGTCAGCGACTTCGACATGGGCGTGATGGACGGACTCGGATTTCTGGAGACCGTCAGAGAACGGTCGCCGAACCTTCCGTTCATTCTCTTCACCGGAAAGGGGAGCGAAGAGATAGCCAGCGAGGCGATTTCAGCAGGCGTCACGGATTACCTCCAGAAAGGCGGCGGCCCCGACCAGTACGCCGTGCTGGCGAACCGCATCGAAAACGTCGTCAGCCAGTATCGGGCCGAACGCGCCACGAAATCATACCAGCGTCGAATGAACGACGTGTACGAACGCGTGACGGATGCGTTTTTCGCGCTCGACACGGACTGGCGTTTCACCTTCCTCAACGGGCGGGCAGAGGAACTGTTGAACAGAACCGAGGATGACCTGCTCGGAAGGCTCGTCTGGGACGAGTTTCCGGACGCCCTCAACTCGCAGTTCGAAGACGAATATCGGCAGGCGATGAAGACCCAAGAACCGACGACGTTCGAGGCGTACTTCGAACCGCTGGAAACGCTATTCGAAGTACGCGCCTATCCCTCTGAAGAAGGACTGTCTGTCTTCTTCCGGGACGTGACCGCCCAAGCTCGAATGCGCGAGGAACATCGTCGGGAGAAAGAACTGCTCGAACGAGTGTTCGGAACCAGTCCGATTGGTATCCTCGTCGTGGACAGCGAGGGAGCCATCAAGCGGGCCAACGACAGGATGGTCGAACTGCTCGAACTGACGGAAGACGAGATTACGAACCGAACCTACGACTCCGCCGAGTGGACGATTACGGACGAAGAGGGCAACCCGTTTCCGGAGGAGAACCACCCACTCGCCCCGGTGTTCGGGGACGGAGAGACCGTCAGAGGAGAACGAATCGGCTACGGGAGTCCCAGCGGCGAGTGGAGTCTTCGCTCGGTCAGCGCGGCACCGATTCACACCGAGGATGGAACGCTGGGGCGCGTCGTCATCACCGTCGAGGACGTGACGGAAGCAAGGGAACGGCGGCGCGAACTCGAACGACAGAACGAACGACTCGACGAGTTCGCCAGTGTCGTCTCGCACGACCTGCGCAACCCTCTCAACGTGGCGCAGGTCAGAACCAGATTGGCGCGAGACGAACAGGACTCGGAGCATTTAGAGGAGGTCGAAATCGCGCTCGACCGGATGGAGACGCTCATCACCGACCTCCTCACGCTCTCGCGGCAGGGTCGCGTGGTTGGCGACCCGGAACCCATCCACCTCGACCACGTCCTCCACAATGCGTGGTCAACGACCGGCACCGACGCCGCGACGCTCGACATCGACGGGAGGCTTGAGACGGTACAAGCCGACGAAAGTCGTCTCCGCGAACTGCTCGAAAACCTCCTCGACAACGCGATTACCCACGCGGGGGCTGACGCCACCATCCGCGTCGAAGCCACGCCCGGTGGGTTCGCCATCGAGGACGACGGTTCCGGCATCCCGCCCGAACGGCGCGACCAAATCTTCGAGGACGGCTACTCGACCGGACGGGACGGTACCGGGTTCGGACTCTCCATTGTCAAACAGATCGCCGACGCCTACGACTGGTCGATAACCGTCACCGAGGGTGACGCCGGAGGCGCACGGTTCGAAATCAGCGGCGTCACCGACAGCGAAACGTAGCTACTCGGGATCTGCCGGGTTCGACTCCGGCGGTTCGGGCGACTCCTGCGGCGTCGCTCGTCGTCGAATCCCTTCCCCGAGTCGCCGCGCCACGAGTTCCCGAAAGCCGTCCGCGTCGTCCGAATCGATGTCTCCGGCGTGGGCTTCCTGCCCGCCGAACCCGACCGAACTCGCGGTATCGACCACGACCGTCGCCAATCGCCATCTGCGCTGGAGCAGCGTCTCGCGCTGGATGACGGTCTGCACGCGATAGTACGGCACGACGTGCGTCGTCCTGCGCCAGAATCCGTTTCGCGTCTGCACGTAGTCGTCGCCTGCGTGATAGCCGCGATGCTTCCACTTGTAGTGTCCGGCGACCGGCGCGAGGACAAGCAGGGCGAGCGGTGCGAACCAGAACCCGAGTAGTCCGGTGAACAAGTCGATACCGTAGGCTATCGCCGTGAGTCCCGCGACGACGAATGCGTACCGGAACGTGTAGCGTCTACGGGTTCGACGCGGCGGGCGAACGAACGACGGGTCGTCGAACGGTTCGATGGAGTGAGCCAACCGACCGACGCGCCCGCGGGTTGCGAGAGGAACTGCCGCCTCCGACCCGCCGGACGGTCCTTGCCCGGGCGCGTAGCCCGCAGTTTCGACCGACAGGGTTGCGTAGCCCGTGAGTCGCATCAGCGGGTTCTCGCTGAGCGTCACGGTCTGAATCTTGTCGAGCGGGATAGAGCCGTTATACCGCTGGAGAAGGCCGCGTTCGTACCTGAGTTCGTCGTCTACGCGCGTCAGTTTGAAATCATAGTAGCGCGCGAACGTCACCATCGCGCTGGCGACCCAAAGCACCAATCCGGAGACGAGCAGTTGCAGAAATCCGAATAGCAGTGTCAACTCGCCGAACGAATCGGCGGCACCCGTGAGAAACGGGAACACGAGGAAGATGAGACCGAAAACGCGCGGTTCTATCGAGATGGCCGAGAGCAACAGTAGCTCCGGCGACCTGATTTCGTACAGCAGATCGGGTTCGACCGCTTCCTCCTCGTCGCGCTCGCTGACGCCGCGTTTCCGGCGCTGTATCTCGCGCTGAAGCCGACTCGCTTCGTCGTATGCGACGAAGCGAAGATTCGCTTCCGTCTCGCCGCCACCCGCGGTTTCGAAGCCGACGGACGCGATTCCCAGTACGCGCTGGACGACGTTGCGCCGGATGTCCACGTTCTGAATCCGGCGGAGCGGAATCTCTCGTCGTCGTCGCGAGATGACGCCCGAATCGATGTCGAGCGAACTGTCCGTGAGCGTGTATTCGAACCGGCGATAGTAGGTGTACTCCCACGCCGCCGCGAAGAGGAGTCCGACGGCGACGAACGCGACGACGGTCAGCACGTCGAGGAAATCCACCGCGCTCGCAACCGTCGTGCCGACGAAAAAGAGACTGAGCACAACGCTGACGCTTCGCGTCACCAGTCGATAGGGGAGCGAGAGCGGATGCAGTTTCATACGGCGTCCTCGTACTCACTCTCGATTGCGAGGTTGCGAAGCCGTTTCTGGAGGTCGCTGGCGCGTTCGGGCGTGAGACCGGGAATCGTCACGTCCGCGCCGCGCGACCCGGCGGTGTAGACGACGACGCTCCCGAGACCGACCAGTCGCTCGATGGGGCCGCGTTGGGTGTCAACGTGCTGAACGCGGACGAACGGAACGACGGTCGTGACGCGAGTGAACACCCCGCGTTCGAGATAGAGGTCGTCGTCGCGGATTTCGAACTGCCAGGCGCGATACTTGACGAAGATGTACGTCGCTCCGAGAACGAGCACCCCGAGCGCGACTGCGGCGACTATCCAAATTGCAATCTCGACCAAAAACCGTGTCACCCCGGCGAGCACGCCCCCGACGACTGCGGCCGTGGCGAGCACGCCCGCGAGCCAAACGAGTCGGACGCGGGGGTTGAGTGTCTCCATACTTGCATATCGGGCGAGGCGAGGTATAAAAGTAGGCGTCGTATAGCGACGCTCTCGGTCGCTCCTACCATCCGAACCACAATGGAAGGATGTCCCTACCGTTTCGTTCGACCCACTCTGATTCGAGTCAGTCGGCACGGAACAAAGACACCTGGAAACCGTAACTATCGTGGACAGCATGACCGAGAACTCGCCCGCTATCGACCGTCGCCGATTCATTCAGGCGACTATCGCTTCGACTGCCGTGCTCGGGGGCGTCTCCTCCGCAGACGCCCTCCAGTCCGACAGTAGTTCACAGTTCGCAATCAAACAGGACGGGAAATGCATCCCGCTCGAACCGATCTCCATGTCGGGGCTCCCCGTGGAGCAGTTCTACGACTACCGGACGCCCGAAACCGATCCAAGTTCGTACAAGTACGCGTCCTACGGAACCGAGAGCCTCCAGCGAAAGAATACGAGTCTCCTGTTCCTGTACAAGGGACCGAAGGGACTGAGCCTCGTGATGATTCACGACAAAGTGGACAGCGGCAACGGGGGTGCAGCCTCGTTCCGCATCACCAGCCTTCCGGTGAAAGGGAAGTTCATCATCAAAGACGATCACTACGACAGTTCGACGAACCTCGACACGTGGGACTACTCCGTCAACCGCAATTGGAACGGGAAGAAATCCGCCAACGCGGTCGTTCACTGGACGTGGCAGGACGGACGCGCAGACGGAGGCGTGTATCGCGGACTGGGCAACGACTTCGAGTTCACCATCCATCCCCAGTTCAACAAGAAAGCCCTCCTCTCGGACGAAGGCGGCGAATATCAGGGGAACGTGAAAAAGTGGGAGGTGCTCTCGGGTAATCCGAACAACCCGACCCGAACGAAGCTGAAGATGAACGAGCCGGTGACGATAACCTCCAAAGGCTGTGCCGCCGAGACGACACAGCAGACTCAACAGACGGCCACAAGCGAACCGACCGAGACGTCGACGACAGCTTCGCCGTCGAACAAGAACAGCGGCGGAAAATCGTTCTTCGGCAAACTCTGGGCCGGTATCGCGTCGGTACTGGACTCAGTGGTGTCCTTCTTCACGAGCCTGTTCTAGCTCGTTTCGGTGGGGTTTTCGGGGCGAAACGCGCTACTCGTCCTGTCCGAGGATACCGCGGTGGGTCATCGCTTCGGGGTCAATGATTTCGTCGGCCTCTTCCTCGCTCAGGTAGCCGTTTTCGACGACGACTTCCCGAACCGTTTTTCCTTCTTTCAGCGCCTCTTTCGCGGCTTTCGACGCCTTGTCGTAGCCGATGTGTGGATTGAGCGCCGTGGCGAGGGCCATGCTCTGTTCGACCTGCGTCTCGCAGTGTTCCGCATCGACTTCGAGTTTCCCGACGAACTTCTCGGCGAACGCCTTGCTACTGTTCGAGATGAGCTCCGCGGATTGGAGGAAGTTGTGCGCCAACACCGGTTTGTAGAGGTTGAGGTCGATTTGCCCTTCAGCCGCACCGTACTCGACGGCAGTGTCGTTGCCAACGACCTGCTTGTGCATCTGGTTGACCGCCTCAGCGACGACGGGGTTGATTTTGCCGGGCATGATGGAGCTGCCGGGCTGGTTTTCGGGTTGGTCGATTTCGCCGAGTCCGTTTCGCGGGCCGGACGCCAGCAGACGAAGGTCGTTCGCGATTTTGTTGAGCGACCCCGCGACGGTTCGGAGCGCGCCGTGGGCTTCGGCCATCGCGTCGTGGGCGGCCTGCGCCTCGAAGTGGTTGTCCGCCTCGCGGAACTCGATGCCGGTCTCCTCGCTGATGTACTCCGCGGCGAGTTCGGGGAAGTCGGGATGGGTGTTTAGGCCGGTTCCGACCGCGGTTCCGCCGAGCGCGAGTTCGGCGAGGTGGTCGCGTGTGTGGTCAACGCGCGCGAGTCCTTTCTCGATTTGCGTGCGATAGCCGCCGAACTCCTGTCCGACGCGAACTGGTGTCGCGTCTTGGAGGTGGGTACGGCCCGTTTTTACCACGCCGTCGTACTCTTCTTCCTTCTCAGCGAGCGCCTCGCGCAGGGTGTCGAGGGCCGGGAGCACGTCTTTCTCGACGGCTTCGAGCGCGGAGACGTGCATCGCGGTCGGAATCACGTCGTTGCTCGACTGGCCGAAGTTGACGTGGTCGTTGGGATGAATCGCGCGGCTTCCGACCTCGCTACCGTAGATTTCCGCGGCGCGGTTGGCGATGACCTCGTTGGCGTTCATGTTCGAGGACGTGCCACTGCCGGTCTGGAAGACGTCTACCGGGAACTGGTCGTCGTGCTCGCCCGCGATGACTTCGTCGGCGGCCTGGATGATGACCTCCGCTTCGTCCTCTTCTATCATCCCGAGGTCGCGGTTCGCCTGCGCTGCGGCCTTCTTCACCACGCCGAGCGCGCGGATGAACCGTCGTCCGAACGTGATGCCCGAGATGGGGAAGTTCTCCACCGCGCGCTGGGTCTGTGCGCCCCAGTAGGCGTCGGTCGGTACCCGCATCTCCCCGAGGCTGTCCTCCTCGATTCGGAACTCGTCGTTCTCGCTCATGTCCGTGGGGTCTTCGGCCACGGATAAATAATGTGTTCAATCGGTATCGCGGTGCGTCGGAGTCGTTCTCTCGCACAGACGACTCCTTCGAGAAGAAAGAAGTCGCTCTCCAGACAATTTTTGCCGGATTGACTTTTACGCAACGACGATAAAACGAGTGGGAGATGTACCGTAATCGTCGTTTCACCCGTGCATCAAGGCCGAAAACGTTAATTCAGGTAGAATTCATTTGCAAACATTAACTCGCTCTGGAAGTAACTCGGTAATAGTTAAGTGACTCTTACTGGATGGTTATGGTACACTTACAAGGTGTGACTATGACAGGCAAAGGTAATGGCGATCTATCGCGGCGACAATACATGAAAGGAGCGGGTCTCGCGGGTGTTGCTGGCACTGCGAGCCTCGCGGGCTGTTTCGGTGGCGGCGGTGGCGGCGACGGAGACGGCAACAACAACGGCAACAAGAGCAACAAGGTCGAAGTCCAGCACTGGTGGACCGGCGGCGACGGCAACGCGGCCATCACGGCGCTGTTCGAAGGTTTCGAAAAGAAACACGACATCAAAATCAAGTCGAACCCCGTCTCCGGCGGTGCGGGACAGAACCTGAAAAACGTCATCAAAAAGCGCGTGCTCAACAGCAACCCTCCGAGTACGTGGCAGGCGTGGCCGGGGAAGAATCTCCAGCCCTACGTCGATGCAAACAAACTGGAAGACATCAGTAGCTCCGTCTGGTCGAAAAACGACATGAAAAACGCCTACCTGAAGGGGCCGAAAGACGCTGCGAAGCCGGACGGGAAGTTCGTGACGGTGCCGCTCAACATCCACCGTCTGAACAACCTCTTTTACAACGTCGAGGTCATCGAGAAGGCAGGCGTTGACCCGAAGAGCATCTCGAAACCGAGCGACCTCGTCGGCGTGATGAAGACGGTCGAGAACAAGACGAACGCGGTCGGGATGGCTCAGCAGACGAAATCCGGCTGGTCTACCCTCCAACTGTGGGCGCATGTGCTTCTCGGCGAACACGGCGAGAAGGCTTACACCGGTTTCACCCAGGGGAACGTTGAGGCGAACAAACAGGCGGTCAAGAACTCCCTATCCATCGTCAAGCAGTACCAAAACCACTTCAACGGCGACGCCGGTTCGCTCGACTGGCAACAGGCGAACAAGAAGCTCATCAACGGCAAGGCCGCGTTCTTCCATCAGGGCGACTGGGCCGCCGGAATGTATCGCGCACAGGACGGCTTCGAGTTCGAGAAGCAGTGGAACATGGTGCAGTTCCCCGGCACGAAGGGGAAGTACTCGCTGGTCATGGACTCGTTCCCGTTCCCGAAGAACAACCCGACGCCGGAGACGACGAAGAAGTTCCTCCAGTACATCGGCACCGTGGACGCACAGGAGCGGTTCAACCCGAAGAAAGGCTCCATCCCGCCGCGCACTGATGTTCCGAAGGACAAGTTCGGTCCGTTCCTCTCGCGCCAGATGGATCAGTTCAAGAATTCGGGATCCCAGCCGCCGTCCATCACGCACGGTCTGGCGACGAGTCCCGAGACGCTGACGGCGCTCAAAGACGCCGCGACGTCGTTCAACTCCAGTTGGAACGTGGACGAGACCTACAACAAGTTCGTCAAGGCGTTCGAATCGAACTGATTTCGACGCCTGATTTTCCATGCAAGGAATACGCGAATTACTGAAAATGGGCAGACGCGGGTCGAATTGCGAGGAGGAGCTTCGAGCCGACGGTGGCGAGGCGGTCGAACGCCACCGAGAGGCCAATCAGTCGCTTCTCCAAAGCGAGTTCGTCCAGAGCCTTCCGTTCTGGCTCCCGCCGTTCCTGCTGATGGGTTTTTTCGTCTACGGCGCTATCGGCTGGAACCTCATCATCTCCTTTACCGACTTCGCCTCGCTCACGCTTCCGACCTACGACCCGGCGACATTCGACTTGGAGATGTACCGGCAGGCGATAAACGACCCGAACTTCTGGACGGCGGCGCGGAACACGGTGGTGCTACTCATCGTGTTCACGACGCTCTGTCTCGTCGTCGGATTGGCACTCGCCATCCTCATTGACCGGGAAATTCGGTTCGAGAACGGGTTTCGAACCATCTATCTCCTGCCGATGAGCCTCTCGTTCGTCGTGACGGCGAAGGTGTGGGCGTGGATGTACAACTTCGAGAGCGGAATGATAAACGTCACACTCCGGCAGTTCGGACTGGGCGCACTCGCTCAGCACTGGATTAGCAACCCGACGACGAAACTCGCCGCGGTCATCTTCGCACTCATTTGGCAGTTCAGCGGTTACGCGATGGTGGTCTACCTCGCGGGACTGCGAGCGATTCCGGACGACCACTACGAGGCGGCGCGCGTAGACGGCGCGAGTTCGTGGCGCATGTACAGAAGGGTCATCATCCCGCAGTTACGCTCGTCCACGCTGGGCGCGGCGGTAGTGCTGATGGTATTCGCGCTCAAGGCGTTCGACTTCCTGTACGTGATGTTCGGGACGAACCCCGGCCCGGCGGCGGACATCTTGGCGACGATGATGTTCCGCGAAGCATTCGCATCCAACCACTGGGCGTACGGTTCGGCAATCGCCATCATCCTCTTCATGATGGCGCTCGCCGTCGTTGGTCCGTACCTCTACAGCGAATACAGACGAGGTGAACTATGAACACGACAGCGACACGGAGGTACCAATGAGCGGCCCACCCGCGACGCCAGAAACGGAACAGCAGAATCGTCGGGAACGAGCAGTCACTGCGTTCCGCAACGCTGATCCGCGGCGACTGGCGCTGTACGTGGCGCTGGCAGCGATAGTCGCGTTCTATCTGGCTCCGCTGGAAGCCGCCATCATGACCGCCATCAAGACGAACAGCGCGTTCAACGAGACGCTTCCATTCGTCCCGCCAGCGCCGGACGGCTTCACGCTCAAACCGTGGCAAGTGGCGATCGACAAACTCACGCACGGCATCGTGAACAGTCTCATGCTCGCCATTCCGGCGACGGTGCTGTCGGCGACGTTGGGAAGCCTCGCGGCCTACGGCGTGACGAACGTCGAGTGGAAGTACCAGATGCCGATTATCGCGCTGTTCATCGCGGGCATCTTTATCCCGTACCAAGCCGTGCTGGTGCCGCTATCGCGTCTGTTCGCTATCGTGGACACGCAGGCACTCCTCTCGCCGCTGTGGAACCTGCCGCTGATGCGCGCCCACTACGCGAACATCATCAATCTCATCATCGCGCACACGGCCTACGGGATTCCGATTACGTTCCTGCTGTTCCGGTCGTACTATCGGAACCTTTCGGAGGAGATGCTGGAGGCGGCGCGTCTCGATGGCGCGAGCGTGTTTAGCATCTACCGAAACATCGTGCTTCCGCTGTCGAAGCCGATGTTCGCGGTGACGCTCATCTACCAGTTCACGCAGGTCTGGAACGACCTGTTGTTCGCGCTGGTCATCCTCCCCGGCGGTGCCGGGGCGGGCGAACCGGTGACGGTCGCGCTGACGAACCTGAGCGGCGGTATCATCCAATCGTTCGGCCTCCAGATGGCCGGAGCGTTCGTGGCGGCGATACCGACGCTCATCGTCTACATCGCGTTCGGGGAACAGTTCGCAAAAGGAGTTGCAAGCTAATGATAGGAACATGCACGACACGACGGAGGAGTACGGACGATGGCTAACTTAACGCTCGACGGCGTCACCAAGTGGTTCGATGACGACGGCGACCAAATCGTCGCCGTGGACGACGTGAACGTCGATATTAAGGACGGGGAGTTCCTCGTCCTCGTCGGCCCATCGGGATGCGGAAAATCGACCACGCTCCGGATGATTGCCGGATTGGAAACCGTCTCGCAGGGCGACGTTCGCCTCGGTGACCGCATCATCAACGACCAACCGCCGACGACCCGCGACATCGCGATGGTGTTCCAGTCCTACGCGCTCTATCCGCACATGACGGTGCGCGAGAACATGAGCTTCGGACTGGAGGAATCGACCGACATGCCGAGCGACGAGGTTCGCTCGCGCGTCACGGAGACCGCCGAAACGATGGGCATCGAAGACCTGCTAGACCGCAAGCCCGGCGAACTCTCGGGTGGTCAGCAACAGCGCGTTGCCTTGGGTCGCGCCATCGTCCGCGACCCGGAGGTGTTCCTGATGGACGAACCGCTGTCGAATCTGGACGCCAAACTGCGCTCGCAGATGCGCACCGAACTC
>CAYNQM010000082.1:0-3736 GCA_964399275.1 uncultured Haladaptatus sp. | reverse complement strand
GGAGGACCTCGGCGTGACGACGGTGTACGTCACCCACGACCAGACCGAGGCGATGACGATGGGCGACCGAATCGCCATCTTGAACGACGGAAAACTCCAGCAGGTCGGCACGCCAATCGAGGCGTACCACCGACCCGCGAACCGGTTCGTCGCCGGATTCATCGGGGAACCGTCGATGAACTTCTTCGAGATGGAGCGGTCGGGCAACATGCTCGTCGGTGAGCACTTCGAGTATCCGCTCTCGTCGGAAACGCTGGAGGAAGTCGGCAACGTAGACCGCGTGACCCTCGGCATCCGACCGGAGGATGTTGAACTCGTCTCCGGTAGCGGCGACGATCACGAGTTCCAGACGGTCGTGGACGTGGTCGAACCGATGGGTAACGAGAACAACGTCTATCTCCAGTTCGAGGACGAGAGCACCGAGACGACCCCGGCGGACGACCGCCGAACGTTCGTCGTGACGGTCGGCGGAATGCAGGCCATCGAAGCGGGCCAATCGGTCGTCGCCCGGATTCCGGAGGCCGCGATTCACCTCTTCGACGCGCAGAGTGGGACGGCGCTCAGAAACCGTACGCTCGACATGTCGGAAGCGTCGATTCCGAATCAGTAACGCGCCGGACAGAGAATCGCGTCTACCGCTTTCGACGCGCCTCAGTCCTCGTACTCTTCGGGCGTGTACGTTTTCAGTTCGAGGGCGTGGATATCGGTCGTCATGTGATCGCCCAGCGCGTCGTAGACTAGTTGGTGTTGCTCGACCAGCGTCTTGCCTTCGAAGGCTGGCGAGACGACAACTGCCGCGAGGTGGTCATCGTCCTGTTCGCCACGTGGATGGGTCACTGTAGCGTCAGCGTCCGGGAGTTCCGATTCGATGAGTTTTGCAACTTCGTCCGCGTTCATACATGGTGATTTTGCACGAAGGAATAAAAGTCGAAGGGGATTCGTCGTCAAAATGACTTTGAGATTGTTTTTTTTTGATTATCACTCGCTAGTTGCGACGCCGAACAGACCACCGAGACGCAGGGAAGTTTGGGTCGGTTGCGCTCATCGGTTCCGAATTTGAACTCTGTGTTGCGACGATAACCGGTTCATTTGCGTGAGCAAATCCCGACTCCAATCAAAACCGCCACCGCCCCGCAACCGCATCAGCCACACGCAACCCCACCCGACTCTCCACTCTCCAGTCGTTCCGGTCGTCCACCGTCAGAGCAAGCGCTGACGAGCTGGTTGCAGAGGATCGCTCGTCCGAAAGAAGAGGAGACTGGGGAGGACGAGGTGGCGGTATTTGGAGTCGTGACTAGCTATCAACGTGGAGGTAAGGGAGCGCCAAATACCACCGTTTGTGGAGGCGTTCGTATCGCGGAGCTAGCAACGTGAAAATGGGAGATGCTTTCGAATAACCGCTCACAACGCAGAAAAGTAGCTAAAACCAAATATTCGGTCTGTTAGCCTCACCAGCCGAACTGTTCTTTGGCCTGTTCGATGGCACCTTCGACTTTCTTTTCGAGTTCGTCGATAGAGCGCTGAACGTAGTGGACGCGCTCGCGGGGAATCCGGCGAACCACGTCGTCGCCGTCGTCGTTCTCGCCGACTTTGACGAGCCAGTGGTCGTCGAAGTAGACGATGTCCTCGTTCTCGACATCGCGCTCTATGGTTCCTTCGTCGGGGTCGTCGTAGACTATCGTCGCCGTGCCGACATCAGGGTCAGGCATGGGTCGGGCTACTCAAGCGAGAAGGGAGAGGTTTCTGGCTGACTATGCAAGCGTGAGTTGGCCGAGACCGAGCGCCTGCGAGAGGGAAATCCCGCTCGCCAGCGCGCCGATGAGATACCCCCCAATCGCACCGCCGTTGAGAAGTGGGAGTCCGGCGTGGGCGCGACCCTTGAGCACCATCCAGAGCAGGACGACCAGCCCGGTCAACGTGCCAATCATCGCAGTCAGCGCGGGGAGATTGAGCGCCAGCCCCGAGACGAGCGGGTCGGCGGGCGAGAAGAACGCGGCGCTGGCGACGAGCACCGTCGGCATCACAGCGTCACCGAGGCCAATGAAGAAGGCGTCTCGCTCACCGTCGCCGGGGTCTTTGTTCTCGTCCACCGCGCCCTCGCTGGTCGCCTGTACGGCGTCATCCATGAACGAGTAGGAGAGCGTCAGCGGAATCACGAGGATAACTGGGATTTTCAAGTCCATCACGCCGGAGGCGAGCGTGAGCATGTGCTCCGTGCCGTAGACGCTGATGGCGTCGTAGATGGCGAGCACCGCGAGGAGGATGATTGCCGGAAGCAGGCCGAAACTGATGCCGAACAGGCCTGCCGCGCCCGCGCCCATGACGACCCCGGCGATGTCGATGACGTACCACTCCGGATACACTGCGAGCGCGATGGCGACGAGCGCGGCGGCACCCCACGCGAGGACGTTTACCGGCGTCCCGCCGACCGACACCTCGACTGCCGGGGGGACGACGACGCTGAAGACGTACAGCGAGAGCATTCCACTGGTGAGGATGATAACCGCGCGCAGAATCCACTCGATGCCGAGTTTGATGACCGCGAGCATCCCCGCTGTGAAGACGAGGATGACGGCGACGTAGACGAGACTGTTCGTCGGGTCGGAGGGGTCTTCGACCGTCTGGTAGCCAGCCGATTCGAACGGTTCGACCAGCGCCAGCGCACCGAGTTGCACCCCGAGGAAGATGGCAATGGTCAACCCGGACGCGAAGAGCACCCGCGTTCGCTTGTCCATGGCCGAAGCAATGAAGTGACCCCTCTTTGTGGTTTTGGGTTCGACATTTTGGGAGAGTGGTGTGGTTTGTTTTTCAGATGGATTTGCTTTTTCGGCGTTTGACGAGGCAGTAGACATATCGTGAAAATGCTGGTAGGAAGTCACGACGCCAATGAAACCGCCACCGCAACCGCAGGCCACGTACCTCCCCAACCGATTCCCTCGTTTCACTCGGTCATCCCTCGCGTGATAATTGGCAGGCCTTCGGGACGCCCTCAGGCCTGCCAACGCACGCGCCGCTGGGGTTGCGAAGATTCACGCGATACTCCACATCCAAGATGGCGCGCGCTGGCGAGACTTCGAGGACAGCGAGATTTCTCCGAAATCTCGAACGCGAGTGGTGAAACCGCGAGCGGCCGTCCGAGAAGTCGAGTGGAAGCGTGCGAGGGATGACCAGAACGACTGCAAGGAGTTCTGGGAGTCGGTTGGGGAGGCGTGTGGCCCGGTGGGGAGGCGGTGGCGGTTGCGGTATTTGTCGTCGTGATTTGCGGACAGCAACTACTGAACTCACTTCGTACTCTCTACTGAACTACCGACTGCTCTCCAACTAATTAAAAAACGCATTTCCAACCAACTCTCCAAATCGCTATTCGCCAGTCAACGCTTCACTCGCAGGCGAGAGGGAAATCGTGGAACCCAGTCCCTCATCGAGAGCCTTCTCGTACAACATATACGCAGACGCAACCGTCTCGATGGCCGTCCCGCCGCTGTCGAAGACGGTCACTTCATCTTCCGACTCCCGACCAACTGCCTCTCCCGCGACGACCTCGCCGAGTTCGGCGTGGACGTGGTCTTTCGTCACTGCTCCCGATTCGACCGCGGCGAGGAACGACCCGGCGTCCCGCGACACTCGCGCCCGAAGGTCGGGGACGTAGGTCGCGCGCTCGATGGTCGTTGCGTCGAGTTCGCGCTTCTTCGGGTGGTACTGCCCCATCGCGGTGACGTGCGCGCCGTCTTCGAGC
>CAYNQM010000081.1:0-14813 GCA_964399275.1 uncultured Haladaptatus sp. | reverse complement strand
CGCTTTGCCGGTGACACATGGTGGTAGTTGTCGGTTGGGTACGGCGGAGTGCGTCTATTTCTCGAAAGTGAGGGAGTCGCGTTCGCGACCCCCCCTCTATTCCTGACCAGGCGTACGCGCCAGACCCAACTCAGCCGCTCGCTCTAGCGCCGCCACACTCCGAGTCGATTGCGTGTAGTCCTCCTTCTTCTTCGAAACCCGATTCGTGATCACTAACTCACTCGGATCCACCGCACCCCGCTCAAGCCGAATCTCCACTTGGTCAGAAATCTCCGATACCAGCGCAGACAGAGACGTCTGTTCCTCGCCTTCGACCAATGTCATCTACACGCTATACTCCCGCGAAAAGTCGACGTTGTAGCACCGATACTCAGCGGTAGTTAGCGGAGTTCCGGGATCCACACGGACGAACACAGCGAGAGCCGCGCTTCGCGGGAGCGAACCCACCACGCGATAGTGACCGTCCCAGCGACGATAGCGCCGACGCCGAGGAGACCTGCCTCCGGGCCGAACGATCCACCGGTAAACACGCGCGGACCGACCTGTTCGGTCGCGATGATGGTCACAGGGAGACGAAGTCCGCTGACCGAAAAGCCGTAGACGCTCGTCTGAAAGAGGTTCCACGAGACGTGCAACCCGATGGGAAGTCCCAGTTCGCCGGTCAGCAGGTAGCCGGAGGCGAGCATGATTCCGGCGAGGACGATGACGAACGTGCTCGTGAGCGTCGCGTTCGGGTTGAACACGTGCCCGATACCGAAGAGGACTGACGAACAGAGCGTCGCAATCGCAACCGCGGCGTCGCCGGATAGCCATCGGAACCCCTCGGCGAGGTTCGTAAGGAGGTAGCCGCGTACCAACAACTCCTCGCTGATGCCGACGAAGAGGAAGAGCAGGATGGACGTGCAGAAGACGAGGACGAACGACAGGCCCGACACCGTCCGGAAGGTTCCGGTGACGCGAATCCATCCGAGCGCGAGTTCGACCAGAAAAATCGCGGTCATGAGCGCCGCGCCGAGGCCCAGACCGAACCCGAAGTCGAGCCACCACGACCGCGACAGGCGAAGGCCGAAATCGTCGAATCGACGCCGGTCGATGAACCGCCCGACGAGGTACGTGAACAGGATCACGACGAAAAGTTCGAGCGACGTTTGAAACAGTAACGTGCCGAGACGGCCGAACGACGCGAACTGGAGTCCGACGAAGACGGGCACTAACACCGGACGAAGCGAAAACGCCGCCGCGATCGAGACGATTCCGAACACGATTGCGGCGACGACGAACCGCCACGGGAGGCGCAGGCGTCGGTCCGCCGCGTTCCAAAAGACGTTCTTTATCGAAGTGCGCACTGCGAGGGTCTACGACGAGGCGGCTTGTCAAACCCCGAGTGATATTCGTCCGACGAAGCGTTACAGAAAGTCAAGGAGAACGCCCACGACTTCAGTCGTGGAATGAATCCGACCACTCACCACACAAACCACGACCCACAGCACAGCCGAGTCTCCTACGACAAAAGCACGGACGATAGTCCGGCCACAGACGAGAGTGCCGAAGAGTAGCGTGGTCGGGACGAACTCACTCCTCCTCCGTACCGACGCAAATCAAACCGGTGTACCCGTCGTTTCTTCGTTCCGTTCTAACGGTGCCTTCCGTGCAGCATACAGGTGACGGATAGCACCGACGGTAAACGTAAGTGCTCCGAGAATCATCGGTGTATCCCCAAACGTTCGGGCCCACAACAGCGTCTGGATGTGTGGTTGCTCGTAGAATTCGAAACTCCGTGCGCTGGCATAGCCATCCGTATAGACCGCCCGGAGTTGGGCGAATCCGACCGGGAGCAACGATGCAGCGACCATGATTGTGAGCCCGACGTTCATGAACCAGAATGAAACTCGGAACCACGTCGGATCCCACACCGCCTCGGGCGTCACAACCCGCAAAATGTACGTCCCAAGCCCAAGTGCAAGCAGACCGAACGCACCGAACGTTGCTCCGTGGGCGTGGGCGACAGTGAGATAGGTTCCATGTTCATAGTAATTAATCACTGGTAAGTTGACGAAGAAACCGAGTACGCCGCCACCGACGAAGTTCCAGATACTACTGCCGAGGATAAACAGGAGCGGGATTTTGTAGGGAAATGACTCACCCTGAGATTTCAACGAGCGGTATTCGCCCATGCTACGATACAGAACGAACACGAGCGGGACGAACTCAAGCGTCGAAAACGTCGTCCCAAGCGGTACCCAGAAATCAGGCAGGCCAACCCACCAGTAGTGATGCGAGACCCCGACGATACCCGCCGCCATAATCGCAAATACCTCAAAGAAGATTGCTTTCTCAGCATCCTCTTTTTCGAGAAGTTCCATCGATACGAGGGCAACGGAGATGATGGCGATCACGAAGAACTCGAAGACGCCTTCGACCCACATATGGACGACCCACCAGCGCCAGAACTCTGTCACCGCCATGTTTGTCTCTGGAGTATAGAGCATACTCGCACCGAACAACAATCCGATCGAACCACCCGCATATACCAAGAAGTGTCCAAGCCCCCCGAGCGGTTCGTCCATCTGTCGAACACTCCGAAGTACTAATCCTGTCCAACCGGCGAGCCCACCCAGCAATAGCAGTTTCCAGAGTCGGCCCACTTCAAGATATTCAAGCCCTTCAGAGCCAAGCCACCACCAGAGGTCGCCATCTTCAGGTGAGCCAAATGTGCCTCGTATTCCAAACCAGACCCCTGCGAACGCACCGGCGGTCGCGGTCACGAGTAAGCCAAGGAGCACCGACGCGCCCGCAGCTTGCCAGGGCGGATCGCGATCGCTGAACAGCCCTGGGAGGAAGAGCCCCCCAGCGAGCCACAGGGTCGTTATCCAGAGAATCGCGAGATTGAGATGCCACGTTCGAACTGTCGCAAATGGCAACAGTGAAACGAGATCGATCCCGAGCATCTCTTCAATCCGGAAAAAACCGGTTCGTTCGACATAGTAGTGAGCGAGAAGCGCCCCAGTAAGTACCTGCACGGCGAACAGCGCCCCAGCAACAGGGACGTACCACGCCGCAGCATACTGTGTTGGAGTGATCGACACCGAGTCGGGCGATGGAATGTCGATAACGTCGGTCGTTGGCTCGGCGAAGTCAAGTGAATGATACGCCCACACCCCGAGACCACCGCCAAAGATGAGCAATAGGACACTGATCGTACTCCAGACCAACACTTGTCCGGTCGGACGGTTCCCAACTTTCGGTTCGTACGGCCAGTCATTTGTGTATGAATGGGTCGAATCTGGCCGATTGGTATGGGCGATCCACGCTGTCCAAACGGCGAAGTCGGCGACACGCTCGGCCTGTTCGGGCGTCGCAATGAATCCTGCCGGAATCCCTCGTTCGGGGTCACCTTCGTGGTACCGCTCGATGTACTGTTCACGAATTTGACGGTGAGCATACGCTTCAGCGGCCGAATACTGGACGATCGATCCATCTGGGGCGTCGGCGTCAAGTTCTCGCTTGACGCGTTCTTCGATGGCGACCTGCTCGGCGTCATCGAGCGCTTCAATGGACTCTCCCTGTTCTCGTGCATAGTACTCCTGCATGAACTCTGCCTTGAGGTGCAGAGCGTCAGCTGTGAGGTCGGCCCCGAAATACGATCCGTTGCCCAGGATTGACCCCTGGTTCATCAACCCATTGGCCTGAAACAGCTTCTTGCCCAGTCGAACCTGTTGGTCGGTGACGACGATGTCGCCGTTTGGATCCTGAATCTCATCGGGAATTGGCGGCGCATGCCGATAGGACTTCCACGCTCCCAGACCCATTCCGACAAGATTGGCGATGAACAGGGTAATGAGTACTTTCGAACCAGTCCGCTTCGAGCTAAGCGTCTCAAAGTCTCCATCCTCTTTTTGGATGTCTCGTACGATCTCCTGAAAAGCATTGACGAGTCCCTTGCCGGGAGATCCATCCGCCTCCTCGTTGTGCATGGGAAGCAGATGGGAAGCCAATTTGATCAGGATGCGTTCGAGGGCAGGATCGATTTGATCGCCATCAGATAGTATCGCTATCGCAGCAACTGCCGCTGCCATGGCCGGTGGAGTGTGCCCCCGATCTGCGTTCACGTCGGTTGTCTGTGTTCTTTCCACCACTTGCGGTAGATCCTCAACGAGCAGCCGTTCGGCCTGTTGGGCCATGTTGACGGCGTCTCGCTTGAGAAAGTCGTCGAGGGAACGAATCTGATCCGTATTGCAACCGGTCAGGACCTGGGACAGTACCTCCGTCAGGGTACTGTCGACCGGGCGATCAACGTCTACCTTCGAATCTCCCGAGAGTTCGTCAGCGATACGTTCGAGCGATTGTGTTGTTTCCTCGGTGATCCTCGAGTTTAATCGGGTCTGAACCTCTTCAAGTAGATGATCGTTGATACGAGGTTGCTCTAGGTCATACCGACGCAAGAAGTTCTCAAGCGCACGATCATCCGAGAACTCAAGGTTGTCACTCAATTCGTACTGTTCTAACAATCGATTAACAGAGTACTCGAGCGCATGAGCCGTGGGTTCGTTGGTGAATTGATCAATCCGCGTTGGAAGCTCAGCGACAGCTTCTGTCCTCGTGCTAAATTGGTCTTTTAGATAGGTAGTTGTCTGTTCCCGTAGCGACGATACTTGTTCGTGATCAGGAATGGATATTTTATCCGAGAGGCGTTTTTTGATGGACATGGTTCATAGTATTATTATATTTGTCATTTTCCACAGACACTACTATGGAATACCACGTAAGCGTGTGGGTTGGATACAATCAGCACACCACTCAATTCAACAAGTTTCCGTCCACGTCAATGAACTCGAAGACTATCGCACGGAGGCGGCGAAAGTGCGTGCACAGGATCGACAGCAACTCAGCAGTCTTGAAGAGACAGACGAGACCATGCAAGCCGATATCACGATCTCACCAAAACGGAGGAGAAGAATGCGCGAGTTCGGGTGTTGGTTTCGCGGTACCAACGCTTCTCACCGACACCACCGAGCTGAGAGTGCATCTGCCAAGGCGAATAGTCTTGAATTAGTATAGCATACTAACCAGCAATGCCAAACACAATCAAACGGTCCGGCGATGGCCTCGCTCTCTAGGTCACAAAGCCTGCCCGAGCAGCAAAGCTTGTCGAAGAAACTGACGACGAGCCCGCTCGCCCAGCAGATATCCGCACGTTCGCCTTCGACGGTCTCCCCCTCGTCATCGGCCTCGACCGAATCACCGGCGAGAATATCGTCGAGCTCGCGACTTCAGCCGCGCTCGATACCGTCTCGATTCATCGAGTTACAAACGCTTCACCCCAAATCGCAGGGAATGGGTATCAGGTTCAACTGCCGGGTGCTGCAGATGCTGGATTTCACGTTGGCGATCGAGCACCTTGCACACCAGCACCAAATCTGCTCGTGATTGCGGCAGAAGGAGCTGAACGAGTGGCAGCGGATATCGTGACGATTCGACGTGAACAGGTGTGAAATCGTCCGGTCTTGGTTAGTATAACACACGAACGAATAGACGGATCCAGCTGGTCAATCTTAGTGCTCAGGGCGAGGTGCAACCTGGTACCGTTCAATTTCATCGGATTTTTCTACGCGAGCATATACCGTCTGCAACGTTTCTTTGGCACGTAGGAGCCCGTGTTCTTCGAGAAACGCTCGCCCCTCATCACTGAGTCCATAGAATTTGTATGGGAGATCATTCTGCCGTTGCTCGTCAGGGAGAAACACCTCTTCGACGATTCCCACGTCAACGAGTTGCTGGAGGTGCTGACGGATCGTCGTCTGGCTCTTGCTCGGATTCACGTAGTCCAGTTCTTTCAGCGTTGGAAGCTGTGATGGATGTCCAAGGATGTCCTGGATAAGCGAGAACCGCGTTTCTTGGGTGACAACGTTCAATCGTTTTCGAACAGTGTCAAGGTTCGATGACGTGTGGCCAGACGTACTCATACTAGTTTCTTCGAGTAGTGCGTCCAAAAGCGTTTCGTTGAAATACGAATCGGTTCGTTGCGATGCGGCTACTGATGAAGTCGATGCATTGATACTCAGCGATTGAGAGTACGAAGACAATGTGCGCGGAGAACCCGACCATCGAGGAATTTGCAGAGAAAGCCGAGGAGCATCTGCACGACACTTCACTCACTCCTCAGGAATATGAAGTCCTCAAACATAGTATTGCAGAGCTTTCGCCGATTTTCACAAACGAGTCTTCCTACTTCGTTCTCGGTAGTTACGGTCGGCCGGAGATATACCGACTTCAGTTGGTCAAGGATCGTCTCAACCGGCGGAGCGATACCTACGCATTTCTCATGGTGGACATCCGGAGCGAATGGGTCAACACTATGTCAAATCCCGACTTCTAGCGGACTATACCGACTACATTATCGGCATCACCGAGCACGATCGCGGTGGTTTTCTTGTCGAACAGGGATATTTCACTGCTCTGGAGTCCTATTTCACGAAGACGCGAGTTTTCAAGCGTGAATATTCCACTCTGGATCCCGATACAGTCGATACGAACGTTGATCTCGAAAAGCCATACAGTGGAATGCAGACTGCAATCTTCGACATGCTAAACGATACAGGCCGCCTGTGTATCTGGCAGACCGAGGACGACCTTTTAGAATGTGCTGAAGGACTCCCCTAGCTACTGTTCTTCGTCGACACCGCGTGCGTCAAGGATTAACTGTGCCATCTTTTCGGGATTTTCCGCCGCTAACCGAACCATTGCATCGTGAACCTCTCGACTCGCGTGATTCCGAATGCCTGCGTCCCGCAACTCTCGCGTCATCTCAAGATCGCGTGCATCCTCGAACTCCTGCCACGATTCTTCGCGTGCGTAGATACTCCGTCGTAGATCTGGGGAAAACTCGAATGCAGGCGTCTTTCGTGGATCTTCTGGCTCTTCCGATGTCTGCGATTCGTGCGATTCGTACGATGTTTGGGATCCGTCCGAATCGTCCGAATCGACCGATTCGGACGAACTGTCCGAAGTTGGCGTCTTCTCTGCTTCCTCGTTGATCGCGTTTTCAAGATCGTCAAACGCTGTCATTCGTGTACCACCTCCCCCTGCTCAACAATTTGAGCGAGTTCGTCGTAGGCTTCGAGCTGATCGCAGGTCTCATCGTAGTCTCGAAGTGGGACACCTTCATCGTGCGCGCGGTCGATCGCTGCTCGGTGACGAATCCCGGGCAAATTCCCGTTTTGCTCTCCGTTGTCGATTGCTTCCCAATCATCGTCGGTTACTCGTGCATAGTTCGGCACGAGCTTTGATACACCATCACGACTGTTGATCTCCTTGAGGAGCGAACGGTCGCGGGTATCTTGGTCGATACGATCTTGTAAGTCCGTGGGTGTGATCGCGAGGATGTTCAACTCAAAGTACTGCCGTGCTTCCTGTACGAGCCGTTGAACAGTGCTGGACAGCCCGCTTTCGTACCCGCTCTCCGCACGAAGGGGGATGATAATGTTCCCTGTTGCGTACATGGCGTTGTCGTTCAACTTTCCGCGATTTGCAGGACAGTCGATCACGATGTACTCGTACTCGTCCCCAAGCAACGGACTGATGAGATTTTCCTTGAGTCGTGTCGTCCCCATTGTCGCTTCCTTCAGGCCACTCTGCACGTCTTCGAGCTGTACGTGGGCGGGGAAAATATCGAGTCCGTGGCTTACTGTGTGAATGTATTGCGTTGGATCCTCACCGTTGATGAGAACGGCTTCGGCGTGATTCTCTTCGGCACTATACTGATCCGTGAACCCGAGATTCTGACTCATGTGGCCGTTGTCGTCGAGGTCGACAACGAGAGCTGAGCCGTTTCGATGAGCTAACTCACGAGCAAGGTTAATCGCCGTCGTTGTCTTTCCGAACCCGCCTTTGAGTACGCCGACAGAAACGGCGCGCGGTTCTCCACTGTAGTGTTCCTCTACCATGATTGATCCTCCTGTACTCTGCGAACTTTACGAATCGTGAGGTTCGTGCGAATCGTAGGAGTCGAAGACATCTTCCGAATCTCGAAGTTCGTAAACTTCGCGAGTGCCTCTGCCTCAATCATTTCATCGTGATTGTATAAACGTTACGTGCGAACTGTGCGAATCGCAAGAATCGTACGCATCGTAGAAATCGATCGAATCGCAGACATCGTAAGAAGTTTACAGTACGGGGTGCACTGTCGTCGATTCAGAGAATGAGGAACTAATCGATTACAGCGGACTCTACGATTCGTAAGAATCGCAAACATCGCACGAACTCTTAACATCGCAAACGATGTGGATATGGTAATAGCCATTATTGGGAGATATAGGCTTTCTATCGGAGGATTACACGGGGTGTAGTATGTCCGCCGCTGCCGGTTAAATCCATAAACGGGAGTGGAAACACCCCGAAACCCTCATCTCGATCTGTGCGGAGTTGATAGTGGGGATATAGTACGCAGCTTACTTCGCCTCTTAGCTTTGCTGACCGCGTACTTCGCATCCGTATTCAACCTCGGCGACAACCCACTGCTGAAATGCAACTGCAAGATCTGGTACAGCATTTGAGGTGGGGGCCAGCCCCGTTTTCGCGATCTACACTACCAGCCGCCGGTTAGGCCGGCGCGTCGGTCGCGGCCGCGTCCACCTGGTAGAACGACGACGGACCGTGGTCGGTCTGCCAGGCGTATGCATAAGTCCAGGAGGTCGAGAGACGTGTCAGCGATCGTCCATCGACACTCTCGCCGGTAGTCGGATCCCAGGTTGTCCCGTCAGCTCGAACTGTACTTCCGTCTGATGATTTGAATTCGAAGCCCGGATCCTCGTAGGCAGCGAGTTCCCCGTCAGCGGCGAACACGACGACATCGGTACCGCCGACGGTCGTTTGGACGACCCCGTCGGCGTCCTGAACCCGTGGCTTAGCGAAGCCGACCGCCTCACCGCCATCCGTAACGCCAAGCACGCGCGTCTTCGCAGTGAGGTCTCCCGGACCATTCGCTTCCCAATCCTCCGGCCCCCCGTGGAGTTCGAGATATCCGAAGGTGTCCTCGCGCTGGAAGACGGACATGATGTTGTCGTACGTTTCGGTAGGAACGTCTCCGGTATTCGTGTCTGAGACCCAACTCTGCAGTTCGACGGCACCATCGAGTAGCTTCATGAACGGGCTGATGTTAACCTCCTGTGTGCCATTCGCGGGATCGCGTGCGAGGTTTGCCGCCCGGATCAGGCTGAACGCGGCATCCATGATCTCGCGCCCGGCGGGATGATCGAGGAGTCTCGTTGTTGTCGCGGCGAACTGCTGGAAAAGGTGTGGCGTCCTCATTTCGGGGCGCTGGAGTACCACGCCGTTCGGATGGTCTGTCTGGAACTCGTTCCAAGTGGTCATTCGGGCCGAGTATAGGTTGAGGCTCTCACCGGCTAACTCACCGCTTAGACACTCGCCCGTTGATTGCTTCCATTCTGATCCGGTCTCTTTATCCCGCATGACGAGGTTGTTTTCCACGATCTTACCACCGAACTCGAAGTGTAGTTCCTGCTTGTCCACCCGACGCTCGTACGCCGCGACCGTCCCACACAGTGGACAGTACGTGATAACCAGTGGCACCTCGTTAACTCCGTCATTGGCGATGTGGTGAACGTCCAACATCGACACTGGATAGCCGCGAGCGCCGTCGTCCGTCTCGACGACGAGCAGTTGGTCGTCGGAGTTACCTGGGTAGTCAGTCCCGAAGGTTGGGTCAGCGATACTTGGAATAAAGTCCGTGTCAAATCCTTTTACGACTTGCATTGTCTTCCAGTCGTATCTCGATACGAGAGCCAAATAAGTTTAATCTGAATTACAATTTAGGTGGTGTGAAGGAGTTGACCCACTCGCCTGACCGTAAGGTAGTTTCGTCCCGTAACCCCATTCCTCAGTGGACAATCCCAAATAGGTAGCGTTCACTCGAAGAGTGACGCTACAGATTGGTTACTACGAAAGTGACGCGCAATACAGAAATTGAACAGCCGACCACTCGTCTTGGCTGACTACGTCACAAGCACGAAGAGAAGTTGTAGAAGTACGACGCCACTCGTGGCGGTGAGACCCATGTGGTGGAGTGCCGCGAGGCGCCCGAGTCCCTGCCGAACCGATAAGATATCGCCGTCCGAGGGTACCGACTCTACCGCATCAATGCGGTTTCGGAGCTTCGAGACGACATAGCTCATGCTCAAGACTAACCAGATCGCGATCGACATTGCCATCCAGCCGAAATCGTGTTGCCACGCTTGGACGAACACCAGCAGCGTTCCAGTGCCGACGACGGTTGCCATCGTTGGCGGGGCTAGATGGATGATGCGGTTGAGTTCGGCATGCACGAGCCGCGCATCCTCATCGGAGACGTCTTCACTATCAGCCCCGAACATTAGGGGCCAGACCGGTTTTTCCACGTATGAAAGCACGACGAAGAATCCCGTGGCGAACGAGAACAACGACCCGATGAGAATAGGCACGAGTCCGATCATCGGTGATCCCTCCGTCCTCGGAAACGGTCGTAGTTTCTCCCGACACGGGGGTCGATATGGCGACATGGTCGTTCGAAGCGGTTGGTCTTCACGGGTAACACCGTTCGAACGTAGCTAGCCAAGATAGATAAGCATAATATTTATTATATTTTAGCCGCTGGAACCTAAGTGAGATGATAGACGGCAAGTTATCGAGTTTCGATCGGTAACCCGACGAGTGAGATGGTAGCTGATAGACTCGCCATGACGAGCGATTTAATCGAGTGGTTCGCGAATGACCTACCATGACCCGGGACGACTACGAGTATGTGTTTAAACCCGCTCTCGATGACGAAGACTCGCCAGCCTCGGTCGCTATCGAGTTCCTGAGTCGTAAGTGGACTCGGACAATAATCGAAGTGCTACTAGACGAGGAGAGCCTCCGCTATAACGAACTCAAAGACGAACTCGACGGGATTTCCGACAAGGCGCTGTCGGACGCCCTCGAAGGACTGGAAGCTATGCACTTGATCAATCGAGATGTCGCTGACGATCGCCCGGTCAAGGTAGAGTACTCACTCACGAATGTGGGCCAGTCCTTGGAGACCATTATTGAGGATTTCGTAATGTGGAAACACGAGTACCTCGAGTACGTCGACTCCCTCGACGACGAGTTGGGCATTGATACCGACGAGTGACCGAGCTCGTCCCAAATCGAGTACCCAACGCCCGGCACGTCCTCCCGTCCAGCATGGCACTCGCACCGAATCTTCCTGGGACTTGCGTTCCGTGTGACGATGAAATTCGGGTATAACAAAGAGAAGTCTAGTTCGTGCACGTCAGTGTGCAGCCCGACCTCCGGTGCGAACGTGAACCCACTTCGGTCGGCGTCGTGGAGTTGGCGTATCGTTTTGAATTTCTTGTGACGCCACGCAGAGAAGGGTGCTATTTCGTCCAGCAACGATTCCTGTACCGGACAGCTAACGGTGCTCCGCAACGCGAACATTCGACACATCAGTGTTATTGGTTCTCTTGAGGGTCGTAAGCCGGGTCTTCATCACTTCGTTCGGCGACCAAGACGCCCACCTGGTCATGTACACGCTCGACTTCCGTGACCACGAATCCGACGTCAGTGAGTATGTCCACGAGCGTCCCGACGGTAGCCCCATCGACCCCGTGTCCGAATAGCGGTTCGTCAGGGTCGGGTGAGCCGAAGAACATCGCGTCCCCGAGAACGAACCGACGTGGGCCGAGCTCGGCGATGGTCTCGATAGCCTCACGTTTCTCCTCGTCGGGGAGGTGGTGCAGGGCGAAGTTCGAGACGACGATGTCGACGCGAGCACCGCGAGCGTCGGCTCGGGGCGTCTCCGACGACCCGGTGTCTATGTCGCCGTCGTAGTGCGGGTCGCGGAACTCGCCGTAGCCGAACTCCACGTTCTCGAGACCGTTGTCGGCGGCTTTCGACCGCGCCTGCTCTATCATCCCGTCGCTGATGTCGCGACCGACGACGTGGCCGGCATCCTCGGCCAACGCGAGCGCAATCAGGCCCGTCCCCGTCCCGAGGTCGAGGACGACATCGTGGGGGCGAGGGTCGGCGAGTTCGATAACGAGTGAGGCGCACGCATTGTAGATCGGCTTCTCGTCGTCGCCGTGTTTGTCGTCGTACTGATCGGCGATCTGCGAGAAGCGATCGGCGAGATCCTCGATGGGTTCGTCCATTATTACCACCCCCCTTCGAAGTCTTCCATGGACAGTTCCAGATTCACAGTCGCACCGACTGTGTATCCATCAGCGACGGCAGACGGTATGGAAGGAGGTGATCCGCTAGAGGCGTCACCAGCAGTGAACAGCCCTTCGACCGACGTGAACCCCATTCCATGCTGGGACTGCGTTGTATCGACGAGTCCATCCTGATTCACTTCGATACCGAGCTGTTCTGGGAGCTCGCTGTGTTGCTCCATCGGTGGCCCATAGAAAAGGGCGTGGCGGGCGATATCGCGGCCATCCGCGAGGGAGATGCTTTCGAGATCGCCATCGGAGCCGTTGAGTGCGGTAATCGGTTCGTCTTCGATTTCGATTCCTCGGTCGACGAACAGCGACCGTGATTCGTCATTGAAGACGTTCTGGCCATCGGTGAATACAACGAGGTCGTCGCTCAGGTTGTAGATGAGCTTCGCGTATTCGACCATGTGTTGATTCGTGACCATCACGCCAAGGGGTTCGCCACGTACTTCGTAGCCGTGGCAGTAGGGACAGTGATGCACGCCACTCCCCCAGAACTCCTCGAATCCGTCGGTATCGGGAAGGTCGTCCCTGACTCCTGTCGCTAGTACAACCTTCCGACTCGTGACGGTCTCGCCGGAATCCAAAGTGCTGGTGAATCCGTCGGTATCTCTACTGACATCCGTTACTTTCGTGTCGCGGAACTCGCCTCCGTATTTCACTACTTCCTCACGACCGAGACGGCGGAGTTCCTCCGGCGGGATACCGTCTCTCGTCAGGTAACCATGGGCTTCATCTGCCGGACCATTACGGGGTTCGCCGTTATCACAGACCAAGACGCTGCGGAGCGAGCGGCCTAGCTGGAGTGCTGCACTCAATCCCGCTGGCCCGCCGCCGATGATGAGAACGTCGTATTCCAAACCGCCGTCTCCAGTTGTTTGCATATCTAGTGCAATGAGGACTTTGGTGATAAGACTGTCGCTGCCGGAGAGGAGCACCACCAAATACAAGGGGATACGATTTTAGCGCTCATTAGGCAATTTACCCGCCTAATAGATCCGATCAAATCTGGACAGATTCTCGTGGACATTCCATCATCGCGAAAAAGTGTGCGCTGTAAGTGCAAACTTTATCTAGTAGCAGTCCCAATCCTCGATAACAATGCCAGATGCCGTACAAGAGCAACTCCGAGATAAACGGGAGTGTGAGGGTCTTCTTGACTGTTTGCTCGGGCTGAATGAGCTAGACAGGGCCGTATTTAGACTGTTAGCAGAATCGTCTGAGCCGCTCACCGTGGATCGGATTGCGAAATTCATCGGTAAAGAGCGGACGACTGCGTACCGGTCAGTCAAACGACTCGAAGAAGCGGGAGTTACTGTTCAAGAACAAGAAAGCTGTCCGAAGGGAGGCTATCACCACGTGTATAGAGTCTCTGACCCTGACGAGATAGCGAATGAGCTCCAGCGAATGCTCAACCAATGGTATGCTGAGACTGGCCAACTCATTCAGGAGTTCCGGGATACGTATGTCGAAGACCATTCTTTTGAATAGATCAATAGCTCCCCTCTTGTGTTCTGTTGGGTATGGATAAGAATACTAACAAGAAATGACTTTTGAGATCCGGTTTGAAGCGCACGTAGAAGTGAGATTGGATAAAATCGTGCATATTGGTTCTTCTATACTGAGTGTAGTCTCATCTTCTCGGTCGTTCAGAAGTCGAGACTAGCACTCCCATGCAACACATTCAGCTCACACGCTCTCGAACGTGGATTTCACTTCAGGGAGCTTCGTCGGTGTACTCCCTTTCTAGCGCACTGATCCGGGGTCAAATCGGTGGTATTGAGTCTGCAACGGGAGTTCGAAGTGATTCCACAGTTGCGCGTAGTCCCGCAGAGGGAAACATATTAGTATTTGCTTGTATAAGCTAATGCTGATATGAGAGAGGGTACAATCGCTGATGAAACCACAAAAGGGGCCGACACCTGCTGTGCACCGCCCGGAGACATCGACTCAGACACGATGGCGACGGATCTTCAAGTACTGACCGCCATGGGGAACGACACGCGATACGAACTGCTTCGCCGCATCGCGAACGCCGATGATGGCGTCTGCGTCTGCGATCTCGAAGCCGCGGTCGGGGTCAGTCAGAGCGCCGTCAGCCAAGCGCTCTCCCGCTTGTACACCGCAGGACTGGTCACGCGCCGCAAGGACGGGTCTTGGCGGTACTATGAACCGACTGAGACGACCGTGGCTCTCCTCGAAACACTTGACGACCTGCGAGATACCCATGAGTAACGATACTGATACGGTGGCCGGTGATCGTGACCCCGAAGAGACTCGGGAGATGGTGCGCGAACGCTACGGAACCATCGCTTCGGACGGTCAGGACTGCTGTGGCGATGTCGGTATCGATGTCACCGACGACGGTGGGTGCTGTGACGGCAACGCAGACGCAACCGGGAGCGAACGCGGGCTGCTTAATGAGCATTACACCTCCTACCAACTGGCCGGTCTCATCTGGGATAAACTCCAGGCTATGGGCGTGGACGGTGGCAACATTTTGGAACCCGGGGCCGGCGTAGGTAATTTTGCCAGCTCTTCCTCGCTGGACAGATTCAGTTCGAG
>CAYNQM010000080.1:0-14858 GCA_964399275.1 uncultured Haladaptatus sp. | reverse complement strand
CCAACGACGGGACGCTCGACGCGTTCCCATCGGGGGACAACGACGACGAGCGTGTCAGTGGGCCGTACACTGGCTACGACAAATACGGCAACGCCGACCACACCTACTGGACGTGTGAGGACTGTGGCGCGGAAGCCACTCGGAAAGGTGCACTCACCGACTGCTGCTAATCCACTCACTTTTTCATTTCTGTCACGCCAAACAACGCTGTCCGATGGTGCCCAGCGAACGCTGACCGAGTATGCGGATACAACCGACGGAAAGAAGGCACACCGGCGACCCCTATCGCGGACCGGGCAGTGCGGAGAGGGCCGCGATATGTTGCCGAGCGACCGTGAGCGGGCGGGGGCTTTCGAAGCCATCACGGTGCACCACTCCTCCTTCCTGTAATACTCACAGAAATCGAAGACGCTACAGACTACCTGTAATTTTATGTGGTTTTTCTGTCGTGTAGTATTTATCAAACTACCAGAATCATTAATGACGGCATTGCCATTCTTTGTACCGGCGACCTTCATTTGGGTCGCCACCCCAGTCGGATTCCTGAGCGATTAGACGGCCCGGCGTTTTCTCCGAAGGCCGTTTGGCGTGAGACGGTCCAGCAAGCTATCGACTGCGACGTTGACGCGGTCGTCGTCACTGGTGATGTCGCTGACCGGGAGAACCGATACTTCGAGGCATACGGTGCCTTCGAGCGCGGTGCTGTCCGCCTCGATAAGGCCGAGATTCCGACGACCACTATCGCTGGAAACCACGACTTCGACGTGTTGCCACGGATTGTGAGGGACTTGGACCTCGATAATCTCCATTTGCTCGGTGAAAACGGAACGTGAGAACGGTGGTCACTCGAACGGGAAGGCGACCCTATCGTGAATGTTGATGGCTGGTCGTTCCCGGACGAACACGTATACGACTCTCCGTTCGACGAGTATGACCTACCCGAGACAGACGTTCCTTCTATTGGCGTCCTTCACGCGGAGGGACCAGGCTCAAAGAAAGATCGTCCGAAGATTTTGAACACCTCACAGACAATATCGAGCGTTCTCTCAGAGCGAGCGGACCGATATGCGCCGCTAGCGGCGTCATCGCATTCTCACACACTCCGCCACACACCGCAAGAATGCGGTATAGAGACGATTAGCACTCAAAAGTGAACGAGCAGAAATAGACGAGTTGAGAAACCGACCAAGGTCGTACTCTCCGAGGAGGAGGCGTCTCCTGGCCAGAGACGGCTGAATTAAGACGACCGATTCATCCGAGAATAGCCGTTGTCCAGACACCGCGCTTACCAGCAGACGGAAACCGCAAGACGACAGCCAGATGTGGAGATTCATCCTCTGAGAATACCGACTCACATTCCCACCCCACGAACGTTTACTCGAAACCAGAACGCTCCACACGAGGCCCCAAACCTTCGGAAATCACACCGACGTACTCCTCACACCTTCGGATACTGCCGAACCAGCCTCGTCTCACGAACTACCGCAAACCATAGACACAGCATCTCTTGCGGTCGAAAACGCCGAGTGTGAAAATCGTCAAATCGTCGTGTGCTGTCGAGAGGACGAGAAAACGTCTCTCCGTTAGTGCAGTCCGATGTGACAAAGGTGCTCTCGGGCGGTCCCGCAATGACCTACGTCCCCTCAATTCGCGCGAACCCGACGAACAAAATCGCCATGACGGGCTATCAGGTCGAGGGGTCGCCGGGCCGCGAACTGCTGGACTCGGGCCGGGCGGAAATCGACGGACAGGTGATGCCCGTCAGCGCGCAGGTCGAACAGTACGACTTCTCGGCGCACGCCGACCGCGACGGCCTGTTCGGGTTCCTCGACTCGTACCGCGACGCGACGGTGCTGGTGAATCACGGCGACAGATGTCCGGCGTTCGCCGAGGAATTGCGCGAGGACGGATTGGACGCGAGCGCGCCCGAGGTCGGGGACAGCTACAGTACGTAACCCGGTCGTTCGCACCGAAGCGGACCGAACGGTGCCGCTCCAGTCCGATGACGCGTGCAGTCTGGCTCCTCAGCGAGAGCGCTCTCGTCGGCCGTCACCGCCTACAGTGTCAAAATTATTGTTACAAACGTTAATTTTATTATTTTCAATATATAAATAGAAGCATGGAGTTCATCGACTGGAATACAGGAGATATCGCGTGCCGACCGCCGAAGAGTCGGCACGACGCCGTCGACGGAACGATCACGACGTCACGCCACGTGACTTCGCGTCTCGACCACGAGAGTGAATTGTCGAGTGGTTTCGTTCGATGACCTCGCTGAGACCCGCGGGCGTGGAACTGCTGGACACAGTCCTCCAGCGCCGCGCGTTCTTCATCTGCCTGCTAGAGGCGGACGGGTCGACGCGCAAACGGACGCTCATCGACTACACGGGGTTCTCCCAACCGACGGTGGATAAGGTACTCGACGAACTGTGCGACTGGGACTTGGTCGAATCGCGCGCCGACGGCGTCGTGCCGACACTTCTCGCGACGCTGGTCTGGGACGCGTATCGGACGCTCGACCGAGACCTCGCGACGATTTCGGGGTCCGACGACGACCCGTTGTGGCCGACGGCGGAGGAGCGGCGAGAGATCCTGCAACTGGTCGCCGACCGACTCGACGTCCTCGAAACCGTTCCGGAGACGCCGCAGGAGAAACGCGACCTCGTCGCCGCCCTCGACGCCTCCCGCTCGACGGTGAATCGGGCGGTCCGCAAACTCGAAACCGCCGGAATCGTCGGTCGGACGGCGGACGGCTACGCGGTGACGACTGCCGGGCGGCGAGTTGTCAGCCGATACCGCACCGCCGTTTCGACGATCGAAGAGGTCTTCAACGCTCGGAGCGTCCTCATGGCACTTCCACGCGAGAGTCCAATCCGACCGGCACTGCTCGTTGGTGCGAGTTCCGAGGAAACCACCGACGCGCCGCCGTATCACCTTCCGTCCGGCGTGTACGAGCGGATTACGTCCGCGGAGCGCGTCCGCATCTACCTCCCTGTCCTCGCCGCCCCGCGCCTGCTCGACTGCTGTCTGCAACGCGTCGTGCGACACGACGCGACGCTCGAACTCCTAACCACCCCGGCGGCATTCGAGACGCTCACTGCGGACTTCCCCGGGCCGCTCGCAACGATGGCCACCGCGGACGGCGCGTTCAGCACCGCTGTCGCCGAGACGGACACCGTCAGCGCGCCGTCGTTCGGACTCGTTCTCGCCGAGACGGACGCGACAACGACCGTCTCGGTACTCGTGTACGGCGACCGCGGAACGATTCTGGGGGCGCTTTACAACGAGAACGACGCCGCCGTCCAGTGGGGAGACGACTGCTACGTCGGCGTCAGCGACGGCGCGAACGAGGTGACCGACGACCTGCCCGATTTGATTCCGAGCGCGGGGGCGTCCCGTCGCGTCGGGTCGCCGACAATCTGCGACGCGGAGCGCGTCGCTCGCGAGAAGGAGGGATTCGTTCGATTGACACCCGAGTACTTCGCCCGGCGCGCGCCGTCGCCGCCGACCGTCGCGTGGCGCACCGGCTTCGGCCTCGCCGACGTTCACGCGGATTACGCCCTCGACCGCGAAGCGACCCGCGACGGCGACCGCTTCGACTTCGCCGACGACCTCCTCGAGCGACTTCGAGACGGTACGGACCACGCCCTACTCGGCCTGCCGGGGTCGGGCAAGAGTACCGTTTGCAAGTCGGTTGCGTGCCGGTGGTACGAGCAGGGCCTCGGTCCCGTGTTCTACCGCGCGAGCGACGCCGGGGCGACGTTCGACTCGACTGCCCGCGTGCGCGAACACCTACGCACGGCGGACGGCGATGGACACGTCCTCGTCGTCGTCGAAGACGCCGTTCGAGCGGACGCGAACGCCATCTTCCGGGTGATGCAGTCGTTCAGCGGAAGCGAGACCGTGACGTTTCTGCTCGACGCACGGACGAGCGAGTGGAACGACCACGACGCGCTGACGACCGACGCGCGCCGCGAAGCGTACTGCAGGGAGGCCATCGAGACGGTCACCGTCCCACCGCTCGACGCCGCTGAGTGCGAGCGATTCGTTCGACAGTTCGAACGAGCGACCGGCCACGAGGTCGGTTCTGCGGTTCGCGACGAACTACGAGACGAGGCGGCGGTCGCCAGCGACGGAGAACGAGCCACGGCAAACGACGCGGGCGAACTGTTGCCGTTAGTCCACCGGTTGGTGATGCACGCCGACCCGCTGACGGTCTACGACGCGGACGTGCCGACGACGCTCGTCGAAGACGTGCGGCGCACGTGCGAAGAACTCCTCGATGGCGACGAACTCGTCTTCGACGTGAGCGTCCTCGCAACGCTCCTCGACGTGGCCGGTATCGAGGTTCGTCCGACGCTCGTCTGCGCGCTCACCGACGACGGAGCGGCGGACGAAACCGACGCCGTTCGAGCGGCACTGTCGGAATTGGACGGGCGGGTCGTCTTCGAAATGGAGACGAGCACGAGCGCGGAAACTGCCCCGTATCGGACGGTTCACGAGCGGTGGTCGGCGTTGTTCCTCGACCAGTACCTCGAACGCACGACCGAGAGCGCGGCGCGTCGGCGCGTCGGGCGGTGTCTCACGGCACTGTTGTCGCTGGCCGACGACGAGACCAAGCGGAACCGAATTTCGCGGGCTCTCGGCGACGACGCGACGGTCGAACGCATCGACGCCGCACCCGGGGAGTGGGCCGAGACGACGGTCGAGCGACTCTTCGATGCCGGATTGCGGCGGTCCAGTCTCGCACCGCTATTCGGGCGAACCGACGACTCGCACCTCGAACTGCCCGACGCCTGCTCGCTCTCGACCGTCGCCGACTGCACGTTGTGGCGGGCGAAGATGGCGCGGCAGCGAGGGGCGCTCGGCGAGGCGGACGACGAGTACGAGGCACTGTCGGGCGTCCTCGCCGACGCCGAGGCGGAAGATTCCGAATGGGCGACGAGGCTCCGTGGCCAGCAACTTCACGGCCGTGGGACCGTCGCGTGGCGTCGAAGCGAATTCGACGACGCCGAAACGTACTACAGGCGCGCAATCGACCACTACCGCGAAGTGGACGACGGGAGACGGCGGGCCCGAGCGCGCATGGACATCGGACTCGTCGCAATGACCAACGGCGACTACGAGACGGCGGAGACGGCCTTCGCCCGAAGCCGCACCCTGTACCGCGAGTTCGAAGACGTGCGTGGCGAGGCGCTTTCGTTGACCAATCTCGCAGGCATCGTCTCTCGAACCGAGGGGCTGGAGACTGCTATCGAACAGTATCGGCGGGCGCTCGACTGCTCGGACGCCCTCGACGACTACCGCGTCGAAGTCGGCTGTCTACAAGGAATCGGTCGCGCCGTCGCGTTTCGTGGCGATTTGGACCGGGCAACGTCCTACTGCACTCGGGCGCTCGAACGGTGCCGCGAGCGAGGCATCCGCACCTTCGAGGCGTACAGCCTCGCTCATCTCGGGCTGATTCGTCGGATTCGCGGTGACTTCGAACGAGCAGTGGAGTATCACCGGACGTGTCTCGATATCCGTCGAGACATCGGCGACCGACGGGGCGAAGCGTGGAGTCTCGCCACGCTCGGCACGTTCGCCCGCGAGCGCGGCGATTTCGACGCCGCCGTCGAGCACTGCACGAAGAGCCGCGAAATCTGTCGGGAGATAGACGACCGAGTGACCGAAGCCGACGCCCTCATCGAACTCGGTTCGATTGCCTACGCGCAAGGTACTCTCGACGCTGCCGAGGAACGTGCGAGTCGCGGCCTCACCCGATACGAGGAGGCCGGAAACCGCTTCGGTGTGGCCACGTCCCACCGACTCCTCGGTCGGGTCGCCTGCGACCGCAACCAGTTCGAGACGGCCGAGGACTACCTTCGGACGTCGCTCGATATCTTCCGCGACATGGGATATCGTTACGAAGAAGTGCGAACGCTGGCGGCGCTCGGCGACCTCGACCACGAACGAAGCGACTTCGAAGCGGCCCGAGAGCGTTTCGACGAAACCGTCGAACGGTTTCGTGCGGTCGGCGCCGTCCACGACGCCGTCGAGACGTACGACCGACTCGCGGCGGTCTGCGAGGCGATGGGCGAACTCGACGCCGCGCTCGAACGCTGCGAGTCCGGATCCAGCCTCGCGGCGGCCGTGGCGTTCGTCGAATCTCCCTCGTCGCTCGAAGCGCGACGAACCCGGATTGCAGGCCGAGTCGATAGCGACGGCGGGAATCGATTCGCCGAGAAACGGTAGCGTCGAGCGGCGCTCCCGCGACCCGCGATAGCGAGCGATTTCGCTGCCATCTCCGTTCCGATTACTGTTCGTGCGCCGAATGTTGCGTGGCTCGACGTAATCTTCTTGAAGGCGTGTTCAACTGGCTTATTGAGAATAAGCTCGTTGCGGTGAAGTTACTTCGAGAATTATTGGTACATGTTCAACAGAAACGTAAGAAACGGTTCGGAGGACCCGAACGCATCGATACCCCGCCGAACGTCGGCCCACGCCACCGCGACTCCGATTGCTCGGCGAGAGCAACGCGACGCACACGAACGCACGATCATGTCAGACAACGGAAATTCCGAAGACGAGCATCGACGCGAAACCGACGCCGACGCTTCCACCCGCTCGGACGACGGCGTCCTCGACCGACGCGACTACCTCAAGCTGACCGGCGCGACTGCCGCCACAGGGGCAGGCTTCTCGCTCGCCTCGTCGAGCGCGAGCGCGGCCACGAGCCACCACGGCATCTCGTTCGACCGAGTCAAACACGCGGTCAACGACCTCGGCATGGACCCGAACGGCAACGACCCAATCGACGACGACATCGAGTTCACCAACGGCACGCTCATCGAATTCCCCCCCGGGGAGTACCTCGTGCAGAACAAGGTGTACGAGAACGGTCTCCATCGATGGGGCATCCGCGGTACCGGGAGCGACCGAGGCCAAGTGCGCTTCCGACCGCCCAACGGCGACACCCAAACGTTGTTCCAAATCAACGGCTACGACTTTCGGGACGACTGTACGGACATCCTCATCGAGAACGTTACCTTCGACCAGAGTGCGACGACGGCGACTGCAGCGAGCAACCAGTTCTACATCAAAGACGGTCTTGAAATCCACGACGTAGAGACCTACGGCTACAATCCGAACCGAGGCGAGGCCAACGCCCCGAACAACAAGGAGATAAACGGCCTCTACCTGATGATTTACGACTCCTCCGGCACGGGCGTCGTGAAGAACTACAAGTACGTCGGCGAGACGACTGTCGTGGACTACCCTAAGAACGCGAGCGGCATCTCCGTCTACCGCAACCACGACGGGACGCTGTACGTCCGCGACTGCAACATCGAAAACCGGGGCGAGCACGCGATTTACGCTTCGAAATGTTCCGGTGGCATCCGCGTCGAGGGCGGCACGTTCAAGAACAACGCCAACACCAACATGCGCATCAGCGGGTCGGGATCCTACCTCGAAGACGCGACCATCGGTATCGACCGAGACCGCTCGTACTTCATCGAAGCCGACACGGGCGACGAGAAGTCCGGCCGCGGCATGTGGTGGGAGGCGGGCGACGTCGGCAAGACCGGCGGTCACATCGACGACTGTGACTTCTTCTTGGACACGAACCTCGACACGCCGGGGCTGGTTCGGGTCGAAGGGACTACGGGAGCGATGGAGATTCGAAACTCGCGCATCCAAAACAACAGCAACGAGAGTACGAACACGGTGTTCGTCCAGCAAATCGGGCAGGGACCAGGTGGCGCGACACCGCCGACCCCGCACGACGTCGAGATAACGAACTGCTCGTTCACCGGCTCCTCGCCGTCGCCCGCGGTCGAGAGCAACCGCGATGCGCCCGTCACCGTCTCTGACTGCTGTGAAGACATGCCGAACGGTGGCGGCTTCCAAGGCGAACTCTCTACTAACAACATTAGTCGCGGGGGCTGTCCCGTGCCCGGCGACGGCGGTGGCAGCCACACCCTCGAAATTATGGGCAGTGGGGACCGCGCGTCCTACAGCTTCTCGGTGGACGGCAACCTCCAAGGCAGTGGAAACCTTCAGGACGGGGACAACGTCTTCAACGACGGTCAGAGCGCGGCGGGTGCGGTCACCGGCGGCACCGACACCTACACCTTCGACGGCGACCTCCGCGCGTTCAACTTCAGCGGGGACGCGATAAACGTCCACCTCGACGGGGAACCGGCCCACGTCGGCCAACGCCCCGACCACCTCCTCCAAATCGAGGGCCAGGGAACGTCCACCCCGTACAGCTTCAACGTAAGTAGCAATCTCCAAGGAGGCGGGAACCTCCAGAACAACGATAATATCGTCAATAACGGCTGGAGCGCGTCGGGCGAAGTCGGCGACGGCACCGACTCCTACACCTTCGACGGCGACCTCGTTTCGTTCGACTTCGACGGGACGGTGAACGTGTTGCTCGATGGCCAGTCAGCCCACGTCGGCCAACACCCCGACCACCTCCTCCAAATCGAAGGAACCGGAACGTCCGTCGACTATGACTTCACCGTGAGCGGCGGTCTCCAGAAGACCACGGCAGGCGGTGGCTCGATCAACTCCTCGGACGACATCACCAACAACGGCCAGAGTGCAGCGGGGTCGGTCGGCGGTGGGACCGACTCCTACACCTTCGACGGCGACCTCCGCGCGTTCGACCTCGATGGCGAGATGAACGTCCTGCTCGACGGCGAGTCAGCCCACGTCGGGCGACTCCCCGACGACGTTTGAGCGGTCGAGGGCGCTGTCGAAGTTCCACTGGTGGACGACTCGCGTCACTGAAACAGCCGTCGAATCGGCGTGCCTACTACGCCACGAAGCGGACCTGGGGGACCCTCGGACAATCCGCTCCGACGAGTGCCCGGACCGAATCGATAGCGCGAACGACGGCGGACGGCGTGGTCCGCGAGAACGACGAGGTCCTCCCTATCGTCGTAGCACGGTGTATCTGTCTGTGTTCAATCATCTTATCTGAAATAAGGTCGGTAAAATAAAATCATGCCACGGAAACATTAGTTCGCAAGTAAAAGCTGGAAATATCGGGTACTCACGGGACAGGATCGTACCGACACCCCCCACGCTATCCCCGTCGGACCGCACTACCACGACGATTCCGGACGACGAGCGTCATCGGGTTCGACGGGACGCCGGGCATCGACGAACGGGTCCGTCACTGAGGGGCGCGAAGACCTGCGCACGCGACCGAACGAACTGACCGTATTCGTCACCAACAATGACAGACAAAGACCAACCGACCGACGAGCATCGCAGTAAAACCGACGCCGCGACACGGGAGGAGAGTCGCTTGCTCGACCGCCGCGACTACTTGAAACTCACTGGCGCAACCGCCGCCGCCGTTGCCAGTGTCGGAACGATGAGTTCCGAAATAACCGATGTCGCGAGTGCAGACAGCTACGAGACGATCCCTGTCCCGTCAGGACAACACAAAAAACGTGTCGTCAAGGACGGTGAGACGTTCCAGAACGTCCTGTTCGATGTCACCGCAGACGGTGCGACAGCCAGCATCGCCGCCAAGGGCGGTGGCTGGACGATCCGTAATGTCGGATTCAAGGGCGTTCACGACCAGGAAATCGTCGAACGCGACAGAGGTAGTAAGAACATCAGAATCAGCGTCCTCGGCGTGCCGAGTGGACGTAGCGCACAGATAGAGAACGTCTATGTGGGCGACGGGTCCATCGACGGCCGCGGGACCGGTATGTACGTCGGAGCGAACCACGCGGGAACGCTCACCATCCGACAGTGCAACATCCAAGGGTGGGCTGACAACGGCATCTACGCCGACGCCCCCGGTAAGTCGGGCAACGGTGCCGTTCAAATCGAACAGTGCTACGCGAAGAACAACAACATAGCGAGTTATCGCATCGGCACCGGTAGCTCCTACGTCCGTGACTCGGTCGTCCATGTCGATTCGTACCCCGGTACGAAACAGGGACCGGACACGACGAACGGGGGCACGAACGCACGCGGCATCTGGGCGCGGCGAAACGGGGGACAGTCCGCCCGGAACGTGGACATCCTCATGGAACACCCCGACGCGAGTTACGGAGTGGTTACGGGGAACGGGGGCGGTATCACTGTCCACGACTCGGAGGTCGACGCGCAGAACGGCGAACCGAAGTACGGCAACGTTACGTTCGACAACGTCGGCAACAGTCCCGACATTTCTGTTCCCTCGGGCGTACCACAGTCCGCAATCGCCGCAGCCAACGGCGGAAGCGGTGGTGGTGGCAGCCACACCCTCGAAATCATGGGCAGTGGGGATCGCACGTCCTACAACTTCTCGGTGGACGGCAACCTCCAAGGCAGTGGAAATCTCCAGAGTGGAGATAACATCATCAACGACGGTCAGAGCGCGGCGGGTGCGGTCACCGGCGGGACCGACACCTACACCTTCGACGGCGACCTCCGCGCGTTCGACTTCAGCGGGGACGCGATAAACGTCCACCTCGACGGGGAACCGGCCCACGTCGGCCAACGCCCCGACCACCTCCTCCAAATCGAGGGCCAGGGAACGTCCACCCCGTACAGCTTCAACGTAAGTAGCAATCTCCAAGGAGGCGGGAACCTCCAGAACAACGATAATATCGTCAATAACGGCTGGAGCGCGTCGGGCGAAGTCGGCGACGGCACCGACTCCTACACCTTCGACGGCGACCTCGTTTCGTTCGACTTCGACGGGACGGTGAACGTGTTGCTCGATGGCCAGTCAGCCCACGTCGGCCAACACCCCGACCACCTCCTCCAAATCGAAGGAACCGGAACGTCCGTCGACTATGACTTCACCGTGAGCGGCGGTCTCCAGAAGACCACGGCAGGCGGTGGCTCGATCAACTCCTCGGACGACATCACCAACAACGGCCAGAGTGCAGCGGGGTCGGTCGGCGGTGGGACCGACTCCTACACCTTCGACGGCGACCTCCGCGCGTTCGACTTCAGCGGAGGTGAGATAAACGTCTTGCTCGATGGTGGCCCGGCCCACGTCGGGCGACTCCCTGACGACGTTTGAGCGGCCGATACGGAGAGCAGAACGCCACCCCCAAGACAAACAACCAGCACCTATAGACACATATTTATATAAATTTCGCACTCGAAACACTTTTTTCTTTTTAGTTTTTAATGAATTTTGTGTCTAAGACAGAAGAAGATTCAGACAGCAATGCTGACGAACAGGCTCGAGAAATACAACGACGTGAATATCTCGCCGCTGTCGGTGGCGGACTGACGGTCGGCCCCCTCAACCGACTGGCCGACGACGACGTTACGAGTGCTATCGGCGCTATTGACGGAGACGGCACCGGCAGTGGTAGCGTCGAACTCCAGAACAGCGGACACTGGGAGCAGGTAGGAGACATGCCGACCGGGGTTTCGGCTACTGGCCGCACGGGAGCGGTCCTCGATGGAACGCTGTACAGCTTCGGTGGCATCCTCACCGACGTCAACAAGCCCGAGAGCCAAGACCGAGAACAGATCGATACTGTGTTGACGTTCGACCCGGCCGCAGACCAGGACAACGCGTGGTCGAAAGGGCCGCCGATGCCACAAAAACTCGCAGGCGCGGCCACGGCCACCGTGAACGGAACCGTGTACCTCTTCGGTGGCGCCGGACCCGGTGGCGGGCCGTGGAAGGGACAGGACACGCTCGCTGACACGATTTATCGGTTCGACCCGGACGGTACACCGGCGTGGAAGGACGTAACGCCGCCGGACGGAATGCCGCAGGGCGGACTGTACGCACCGTCGGCGGTATACAGTCAGCAGACCGACCGCATCTACGTCGTCGCCGGTGGAATGGGTGACCCACGACCGCCGAATTCCCGGCGAATCTGGACGTTCAATCCGGACGAAGAGGAGATCACGGATCCGAACTGGGCGACGTTGCCTTCAGATATGGCGGCACGCTGGGGGTCTGCGGCCATCCTCTCGGACGGTAGCGAGACGTACCTGCACGCGTTCGGCGGCATCCACTCTTCGCCCGGCGGCACCCTCGAGGAACACGTTCGGTACGAGCTTTCGGTCGGCGAATCGTCCGAAGAGGTGATGGCACCGCTCCCACACGCTGGCGGCAAGTTGGCGTCTGCGGTCATCGACAACAGACTCTACGCGACGCTCGGCCTCTACGATGAATCCGGCGACTGGTCTATCAGTGACTTCGAGAACCACTTGATGCTGTACAATCCCGTTCTCGACTCGTGGACCACAGACCGACCGGAAATTAGCGAAGACCGCGTCCGTGACCCCGGCGCAACCGGCGTCATTGACGGTGACTTGTACATTGCGGGCGGGCATCTGAAAGAATACGAGGGCGACAGCAAGGATTTCCCCAACGCACCGGAAGGTGACCACATCGTGAAGCCGTGGACCGACGTCTTCCACGCTGGGTCCCGACCGGATCACGTACTCGAACTAACGGGAAGCGGGACGCACACCGACTACACCTTCTCGGTGAGTGGCAATCTCGCGGGGGCTGGAAGCTTCGACAGCGGCCAAGACGAAATCGTCAATCAGGGACAGAGCGCGACGGGCGCGGTCACTAGCGGAATCGATGCGTACACCTTCGACGGCGACCTCCGCGCGTTCGACTTTCAAGGCGGCGGTATCAACGTGTTGCTCGACGGTGAGGCGGCGCACGTCGGCCAGCGCCCTGACCACCTCCTGCAAATTGAGGGACAAGGATCGCACACGACGTACAGCTTTACGGTAGACAGCAACCTCGCAGGTGCTGGCAATCTCGACAGCGGCCAAGACGAAATCGTCGATCAGGGACAGAGCGCGACGGGCGTGGTCACTAGCGGAATCGATGCGTACACCTTCGACGGCGACCTCCGCGCATTCGACTTTAGTGGCGGCAACGTGAACGTCCTGCTCGACGGCGAGTCAGCCCACGTCGGGCGACTCCCCGACGACGTGTAAGAGAGCGAAAGAGCAGTACGGGTTTCCACGCGAAGGTTGGCCGACGGTCGTGGCTCGCTACCGCCGACGAACTGCGCGAGCACAGGGGCGACGCGAGCGCACCTGAACTCTCCACGACGCGCTCCCTGCCGCTTTCCGGCGGGAAGGCCAACCGGAAGGAGAAGCACCGCTATCGGTCGGGTGACGAATACCGAGTGACGACCGTCCCCTCGTTCGAAAAGAGTGGCCTTGTTGAAACCCTTGCTGACAAACATGACTGGTGAGTAGCTGGAGGAAGATGGATGCTCTCCCGAAGTCACGACTCCTTCGATTCGTTGAACGGGCTATGATGCTGGCTCGCCGTGCTGTGGCACGATTCTCGACCCGCTATTCACGGCTATCGATCTTACTTCTCCAAACCACTGATTGGTTGCTGACTTACTTCTCGATAATATTCAGATGGTGAACTGCTGTTGGCGATATGAGCCGACCCGCCGGTAATTCAATCCAGCCGTTTGCTTAGATGCGTATTGGCCCCTGGTGGAGTACTTCGTCTTCGTCGAAATCGCCGTAGATCACCACATCCTTGTATTCTTTCTCGAAGAATTCTTCTGCAAATTCTCTGAAGGCATCGTCTGGTGCGATCATATTTTCATTAATTCATGTGCTGTGAAAAGATAGCGCCGCTGACATTCGGTATAGAATGTGGCCGGTTCGAAGACGCCTTGTCAGTTGTGTCAGGTCAGTAGTGGTGGGTTTTCCAGATTCTCCGATAACTCAAACTCTACGTGTATAATCGTGAGAACGGGACAACGCCCCTTCTCATGCCGTCTATTTTTCACGGGCGACCGCTATTCCGGTCGAATCCAGATCACGCGGCGAGCTTCGGGCTTCTTTTTGCGAATCTCATTGCTCTCATGGAGACGGCTGAGAACGTTATACGCCGACCGTCGTGACCATCCAAGATTGTCCGCGATTTCGCTCGTCATGTAGGGTTCGGGCGGCTTCATGACCTCTAAGACGGCCTCTTCAGTGTGTTCTTGGACATATTCCCCGCTCTCATTACGCGCCCTCTCATCGTTTTTCGTCATATCCATCCCTTCATTTCAGAACAATATACTCTTATTCCTTGCAAGGAATACGGTGGTTTCATCACCCATACCCTATAAGGAATAAGTGGAAAGAACGGTGCACGCGGGCGTTTTGAAACGCGCCGGGTGCTTGCAACACCCGGCATCGGTCTTCCAAAACCTACGTGGAAAGACCATGAGTACAAAGCAATCCGCAACCCTTGAAGCTGACGAGACGGCACAGAAACGCGCACAGACCGAACAGTTTTCCTTCGACGTCGATGCTCCCGGAATGGTCGAAGTCACCAACGAGAGCCACGAGAACCCCGTAGACCACCAGTACACAGTCTCCATCGACGACGTGACCGAGGAACTGATGGCGTGCACCTGCCCGCACCACGTCCACCGGAACGCCTTCTGCAAACACATGGCCGCTGTCGAAAACGCAACCGACGACGGGACGCTCGACGCCTTCCCCTCCGAGGACGACGACGAGACCAAACCTAATGACTGTGACTGCGATAGCCTCAGTGGGTTCCCGTGTTGGCCATGCGTGCGAACGGGACGAAAAGAACTGCCGAACTAACCACCGCTTCAGCTCTTTTTATCCATGACACGCCAATTGACGGTCTCGGAGATCACCGACCAGCGAACGCTCAAAGAATGATCTGACCTAGGGGTGACAATTCTCCGAATACTGTACAAATCAACCTCTGGTTAAACATACGAAGTAGACAGTATATTTATTGCGTATTGTCACTATTTTGTCGACAATGCTTGAAGAATATGGATACGTCGTAAACGTTGATGGTGTCGTTGTCAAAGATGATGAGTATCTGTTCATCGAACGCGGCCAAAATGAAGACCACGCTGCCGGCCTAT
>CAYNQM010000079.1:0-15464 GCA_964399275.1 uncultured Haladaptatus sp. | reverse complement strand
AGAGGATCTCGTAGGTCCCCGTTCGGACGTCGGTCCCGACGGCCGTCTGCGTCATGATCGCCGCCCCCCGGGCGACCTCCCGGACCCACTCGGAGATCCGTTCGACCCGCTCCCGGCTGGGCGCCCGAACGTGGTACCACGCGGTGGCGTCGGGATCGACGATGTTGGGAGCAGCGCCCGCGTTCTCGATCGCGTAGTGGATCCGAACGTCGTCGGGAACGTGCTCCCGCATGAACTCCACCCCGACGTTCATCAGCTGGACGGCATCGAGCGCGCTCCGGCCCGCCTCCGGTGCCGACCCGGCGTGAGACGCCACGCCCTCGAACTGGAACTGGATGGAATCCATCGCCAGGCAGCTGCCCTCGTCCACCCCGTTGTACCACCCGGGATGCCAGGTGAGGACGGCGTCGACGTCGTCGAACGCCCCGGCGCGGATCATCACCGGTTTGCCGACGAGGATCTCCTCGGCGGGGGTCCCGACGTAGACGACCGTGCCCGAGACATCCCCCCGCTCGATGGCCTGCTTCGCCCCGATCGCCGCACCGAGGCTGCCCACGCCGAAGAGGTTGTGGCCGCAACCGTGTCCCGGTGTATCCGCCTCGACTGGCTCCCGTTCCGCCGAGACCGTCTGTGAGAGGTCAGGGAGCGCGTCGTATTCACCGACGACCCCGATGACGGGCTCGTCGTCGCCGAAGCGTGCGGTGAACGCGGTCTCGAGCCCGCCGACACCGCGTTCGACGTCGAACCCCGCCTCCTGGAGCGTCTCGGTCAGGAGCGCGGCGGATTCGGTCTCCACGAGGCTGAGTTCCGGATGCTCCCAGAGTCGTCTGGCGAGGTCGTACAGTCGATCCCGCTCGGCCTCGACCGCCGCATAGACGTCCGCCTTCGCCATGGGTGGAGGGGACTCGAACGGGGGAGATAATGGTTGGCTCCAGGTTGTGTGCCTCGAAGCGCTCGACCAGTGGTCCGTGCGTTTCGAGACCGGGACGCTCGGTTGTTGGACGATCGCGCTGAACCCTCGAGAAGCCGCGTCGCGGAGGTTCGGTCCGTCAGCGAGGCGCTTTCACCCGAGATCGAACATCTCCGCCGCCTGCTCCATGTCCTTATCGCCCCGCCCGGAGAGGTTGACGAGGATGGTGTCGTGGTCGTCGGCAATCTGCTTGGCGAGGGCGAGGGCGTGGCTCGACTCCAGCGCCGGGATGATGCCCTCCTCCTCGGAGAGGGTCCGGAACGCCTCGAGCGCGTCGTCGTCGGTCACGCCGTGGTACGCACAGCGGCCGATGTCCCGGAACATCGCGTGCTCGGGCCCGACGCCGGGGTAGTCGAGGCCCGCCGAGACCGAGTGGACCTCGACGTCGTCGTCGATGACCCGGGTCTTCATGCCGTGGATGACGCCCTCGTGGCCCGCCGCGAGCGGCGCGGCGTGGCGCTTCGAGTCGGCACCCTCCCCGCCGCCCTCGGCGCCGTAGAAGGCGACGTCGTCGTCGCGGAAGGCGTGGAACAGGCCGATGGCGTTCGACCCGCCGCCGACGCAGGCGACGGCGGCGTCGGGGAGTTGGCCCGCCTTTTCCCGAATCTGGTCGCGGGCCTCCTTGCCGATAACCGATTGGAAGTCGCGCACCATTCGCGGGAACGGGTCGGGGCCGACGACGCTTCCGACGAGGTAGTGAGTGTCCTCCATGTTTCGAGCGAAATCCTCCAGTGCGGCGTCCACGGCGTCCGCGAGGCCGGAATCACCGCGCGTGACTTCGTTCACCTCGGCACCCATCAGGCGCATCCGGAAGACGTTCATCTTCTGGCGCTCCACGTCCTTTTTCCCCATGTAAATCTCGGTGGGAATGTCGAGCAGTGCGCCGACCATCGCCGTCGCCGTGCCGTGCTGGCCCGCGCCGGTTTCCGCGATGAGGCGCTCTTTTCCGGCTTTTTTGGCGAGCAGTGCCTGCCCGAGACAGTTGTTGATTTTGTGCGCCCCGCCGTGAAGCAGGTCTTCGCGTTTCAGATAGATTTGCGCGCCGTACTCCTCGGAAAGTCGCTTCGCGTGGTAGATTGGCGTCGGTCGGCCCGCGAAATCTTCCAACAGGGCACGGAACTCCTCCTGAAACTCCTCGGTGTCGTAAATCTCGTCGAACGCCTCCGCGAGTCCTTCCAGCGGTTTTTCGAGGGCCTCGGGAACGTGTCGGCCCCCGAACGCGCCGAACTCGGTTGCTTTCTCTTGAGACATGAAAAATAGTTCCAATCCGACACACATAAATCTGCTCCAGAGGACGGAAACGGACATTCGCGGACATCGTTGTCCATCATTTCTCCGGCAGATCGTGAACCGCCGGGCCGTCGAGAACCGTCCCGTCGCAGTCGAACCGCGAACCGTGACAGGGGCAGTCCCACGACTTTTCGGCGTCGTTCCACGTTACGAGACATTTCAGGTGAGTGCAAACTGCCGAAACGCGGTGTAGTTCGCCATCTTCGTCCCGATACTCGGCGACTGCGTCTCCGTCCTCGCGGACGACCCGCGCGTCACCCGATTCGAGGGCGTCCCGCGTTTCGTGAGGTTTTCTCACCCAGTCGCCCACGAACCGCTTTCCGGTGTTCGCGTTCTCCGTGAGGAGTGGTTTCGCGTCCGAGAGCGACAGTCGTCCGGGGTCGAACACGTCGGCCCATTCACTTCCCGACCCGGCGATTTCGTCGGCGAGGATTCGCCCCGCCGCGACACCGGATGTCATCCCCCAACCGCCGAATCCCGTCGCCACGAAAACGTGGTCGCGCCACGGCGCGATGGGGCCGATAAACGGAACGTCGTCCACCGATCGAAAATCTTGCGTTGACCACCGATAGGCGACCTCCTCTACGTCGAAGCGTTCTCTCGCCTCCTGCTCGACCGCCCGATACCGCTCAGCCGTGGAACCGCCCTGTCCCGTCTTGTGGTTCTGGCCGCCGACGAGGACGAACGACTCCTCAGCAGTTTCGTGCCCTCGAACCGAGAAGTAGGGGTCGCCCGCCCGATAAAACATCCCCTCAGGTGGCGGGTCGGCGGTTCGAATCGCAAGCACGTGCGACCGCTTCGGAAACTGGCGGGCGAAATACCCGGCAGGGTCGATAATCGGAAAATGGGTGGCGACCACGACGTCGTCCGCGGTGATGGTTCCGCGCTCCGTCTCGACCGCACAGGGCGACCCCGGACGAATGCCGGTCGCCTTCGTCTCCTCGAAAATCTCACAGCTCTCGTCCGGAATCGCGTCGGCGAGACCGAGCAGGTACTTTCGGGGATGGAACTGGGCCTGGTCGTCGAACCGAACCGCGCCAACCGCATCCGATGCCATCGGAACGTCCTCCACGAACGTCGCAGGAAGGCCGACGCTTCTGGCGGCGTTGACCTCGCGCCGAACCCGGTGGCGGTCGTTTTCGTCGGTGACGTAGGTATACGCGGGCTGGCGTTCGAAATCGCAGTCCATCTCATCAGCACGCTCGGCGACGATTTCGATGGCCCTCTGGTTGGCATCGGCGTACTGGTGGGCCTTCGCGCGCCCGAACCGCGCCACCAAATCGTGATACGTGAATCCGTGTTGACTCGTCAGTTTGGCAGTCGTTCGCGCCGTTACGCCGGAAACGATTCTCCCGGCTTCGATGACTGCGACCGTCTTTCCGGCGTCCTTGAGTTCCATCGCGGCGGACAGTCCGGCGATACCGCCTCCGACGACTGCAACGTCCACGTGCCTGTTGCCGGTCAACGATTGGAAATCGGTTGGCGGTGTCGTCTCGAACCAAAGTGATGCGTCTTCCCCCGGTAGTTCGTTCGCGTTCATGAAACCCCTTGGAACGCATTCGGGGTCGTGGGGAATAAGAGAGGTGGCCACGATCGACCAGGATTCGGCGAAACGTTACTGCATGTAGCCGAGGTCGGCCAACCGCTCTTCGACACCCGCCTCGTCTTTGCTATCCATCGAGATGTCGTCTTCCTCGTCGTATTCGGAATAGCTCTGTGCGCCGATGTCCTCGACGACGGGAATCACGCTTCCGTCCATACGGTCGCTGTACGGAATCCCCAGCGCGGACATGATGGTCGGAGCCACGTCGAAGAGGTGCGCTTTCGTCGGCATCGCGTCGATGTCGATGCCCCTCCCTTTCGCCGCGACGACGCCCTCCAGCTTGTGGTTCCACGGTTCCGTGGGCGGGGCGAAGTAGTCGCCCAGCAACTGCGCGGAGAGGAACTGCCCCATCTCGTTCGGAATCGTCACGATGTCCGGGGCATTATCGGCATTCTTCCCGTGGAAGTACTTCTCGCGTGGCGCGACTTCGCCGAAGATGGGTTCGCCGTCCGGCGTCTCGACTGCGCTGAGTTTCTCTATCAACTCGTCGCGCAGCTCGTCGTACTTGTCCGGCGGAACGATGCCCTCGGGTTCACGACCCTGCAAGTTGATGCGAACGCCGAGTTCGGTTCGGGCGCGCATGTACGCGGTCGATTTCGGGAAATCGACCTGCTCGTTGGCGGTTCGAGCGACGTTCTTCGGCGCGTACTGCTTGGCGATGTCCGCGAGGCCAACCTTTTCGAGACCGTTTCTGATTCGGTGGGCGGTGAAGCCGAACTCGGCCACTTTCGCCGCGAATCGCTCGAAGGTGTTCGGTTCCCACGTTTTCGTATCCTTACCCTCGCGGAGTTCCTCCTGAATGGGATTCCACGACGGCATCCCCTTGCCGCCCTTTCTCGCTTTTACGTAGCCCTCGTCGCGCAGAAACTCGTTGACGCGGAACTCGTACTTCTCGTAGGGACCCATCCCGTGGTCGCTGGCCATGAAGACGACGTTCGGGTCGCACTCGTCCAGAATCTCGCCGATTTGTTTGTCCGCCTCCTCGTAGACGGTCTTCACCTTGTCCCAGTCGCCGTCGAACTCGTGGAAGACGGTGTCGGTCTTCTGGAACTGGACGAAGCCGAAGTCGGGTTCGTGTTTGTCCGCGAGGTAGCGGAACGCCTCGCCACGCATGCGAACGAGGTTCGTGTACTCGTCCATCTTCTCCGCGTCCGAGAGGCGGTCGTCGCCCCGGGTGTAGTTCGGATACACGCGATACTCGCCGATTTCCTCGCGCACCTCGTCCAGCAGACCCTCCGGATAACAGCGGGGGTCTTCCGGCCCGATGAATCCCGGAATGACCGCCCCGTCGATTTCGTCCGGAGGGTGCGTGACGGGGACGTTGACGACGACGCTCGATTTGTCGTGTTTGTCGAGGAGCGTCCACATCGAATGTTCTTCGACGTCGTTCCCGCTGACCACGTGGAAGTCGTACCCCTCGTAGGCGACGAATCCACAGACACCGTGCTTACCGGGGTTGACGCCGGTGTAGAGGGACGGCCACGCGCTCGGCGTCCACGGCGGCATCTGGGACTCCAACGGGGCTGACGCACCGTTGTCACAGATAGAGCGAATGTTCGGGATAACGTCGTCTTCGTACAGCCGTTCGTAGACGGGGAGACAGCCCGCGTCGATACCGATAAGAAGGACATCGACGTTGGTCATCGTTTCTCACCCGGGATACAGTTTCGGCCAGCGCGTATCGTTTCGTTCGTCGGACAGGGGTGATATAGCACCTGTGTCGCAACGCTCGCCAGACTCATTACCAACCACTACTGGTTCCAATCATTTTATTATGCCGCTCTTAAACCGCAATGGCAGTAAATTAGTCACCTTCGCCGTCCGTGACAGCAACCTCCGACTCGTCGATGACCGTCCGCTTCCACGTCCCGCGAGTGAACCAGAACGCGGCGGCGAGCGCCCCGATGACGTTTCCGAACGCCATTCCAATCCAGATTCCGGTCGGTCCCATGTCCCGGACGAAGGCGAGATAGTAGACGATAGGAACCCGACCGAGCCACAGCGTCACCATCGAGAACGCCATCGCTGTCTTCGTGCTCCCCGCCCCGCGATACGCACCGAGCAGCACCTGTAACAGAGCCATGAACGCGAACTCGACCGACCGAATCCGGAGGTACGTGCTTCCGTACTCGATTGTCTTGGCGGCATCTTGCGATTCCGTCGCCATGAACACCCCGACAATCTGGTTGGGAAACAGCGCCGCAACGATTGCAACGCCGAGCATGACGGCCGTTCCGACCTTCGCCGCGAGCCACACCGCACGCTCCGCACGGGCCGGATTCTCCGCGCCGAGGTTCTGACCGACCATCGTGTTCGTGGCGCGACCCAACCCCATCGCCGGGAGAAATACGAGGGAGGCGAGGCGATTACCAAGTCCGTAAGCACTGACGACGGGCGGGGCGAACTGGACGACCATCGCGGTCAGCGTAATCATCGCCATCGCGCTGGTGGACTGTTCGAGGGCGCTTGGCGTCCCGATACGGACGATGTCCCAGATGTAGCTGAAGTCGGGGACGAGGTCGGACACCTGAACGTCCGGCCCGGCCCGAGCGACGAACAGGACGTACAGCCCGAGCACCGCGGCGATAGCGCGCGCAGAGATGGTCGCGAGCGCGGCCCCTTCGATGCCCATCCCCTCGATTGGCCCCCACCCGAAGATGAGGAGCGGGTCGAGAACGACGTTGACGACCACGCTGACGAACATGATCCGCATCGGCGTCCGGGTGTTGCCATATCCTCGCATCAACGAGGAGAAGACGAAGAAGCCGAAGAGGAACGGCAGGCCGAGGAAGAATACTTCCATGTATCTGCGGGCGAGCGGGACGACCTCCAGCGTCGTCGCGTCCTGCGACGGCATCAGCGTGAGCATCGGTTCGGTGAGGAAGAACCCGGCGATGCCGAGGATGACCGAGAGAACCGCCACGAACGACAGGATTTGCCCGGCGACTTTTCCCGCGGAGCCTTCGCTTTCGGCACCCGTATACTGGGCGACGAGAATGCTCCCGGCAGTCGTGAACCCGCCCGCGATGGAGATGAGGAAGAAGATGAGCGGGAACGCGATACTCATCGCGCCGACGGCGTCGGACGACAGCCGACCCAACCAGAAGGTGTCCGCGACGTTGTACATCACCTGTAACAGTTGGATGACGACTATCGGCCACGCAAGCCGAAACATCGGTCGCACCAGCCCACCCTCCGTAATCGAACTTTCGGGCTGTGTGCTAGTCATCGTACTTTCGAAACGAAATAGCACCGTTTCAATATTTCGACTCTGAAATGAGAGGTAATACCTGCCGGAAAGGAGGAGGTACCGAGTTCGTCGGCGAGCGGTCGAAATGTTAGAGGGTGCATAACCGTGCCCGCAAAAGAGTTAGGGGGTGCCGAAACGCGTCCCTCGTCGCGTTTAATCCCGTTTCAGCGCGAGCACGGCACCGAGGAGTGTGACGACGGCTACACCGATTCCGAAGCCGGGTTGACCGGTCGTTCCGGTCGTCGTTTCGCTGTGCGTTCGCGTCAGTCCGGGTTCGGTCGTCCCGGCCGTCGTGGTTGTCTGTCCGGACTCGGTCGTTTCCACGTACGTGGTCGTAGTCGTCTCGGTGGTCGTCGTCTCGTATTCGACGGACGAATCGAGTTGACCGTTGAACACGGAGTGGTTGAAGTACGACCGTTTGCCGTCGTACTGCGAATCGTCGTACTTTCCGTACACCTGAAGGCCACTATCGGTGTCGAGCGCGAGCGAACGGAGTTCGTCGTCGTCGAACGTGACTTTTAGCGAATCCCCGTCGAGGGTCGCGCTCTTCGCCGGAACCGTCCCGCCGCAGGCGCACATGGCGTAGTAGCTTCCGTCCACGACCGCCGTCGCGTTTTCGGGAGCGTCGAACGCGACCGTCACGTCACCCTCGCCGTCGAGGGAGACGGTAGACGTGCCGCCGTTCGCGTCAACTCGGCGAATGCGGTTGGTCTTCTCGGGAGAGACCGGACTGTGTTCTTCGATGTACTCCAGCGTCACGGTGCCGTAGAGTTTCTTCGTACTACTCACGCGCGTCGCATTGCCGAGGACGCCGTCCCACCCGGCCATGTAGGAGTTGACCGTGACGGTGTAGGTTTCGTCCTCGTCCAGCGGTTCGCCGTTGACCCACACGTCCTGAATCCGCTCTTCCGGCGGGGTGCTGGCGTGTCCGTTCCACTCGTAGTGGACGCCGCTGGCTTGCAGTTTGGCTTCCTGTCCGTACCGCGCGCCCTCCTCGCTTTCGAGGGAGACGATTTGGCTGGCGAGCAGTTCCTTGAGTTCCGACCCCGAGAGTTCGACCGTCACCAGTGAGTTGCGGAACGGAAGCGCGTTGTACACGTCGCCAGCGGTGATGTTGCCGGGGCCGTAGATGCTGTTCGATCGAATCCCGCCAGCGTTCGTGAGCGCCACGTCAGCGCCGGTTTCTTCGCGAAACGCGTCGGTGATGAGGTTCCCGTAGGCCGTCTCGTCGTGGTAGTTCGAAGCGAACCGGGCGTCGAGTTCGACCTCGGACTTCCCGACGACGCGCGAGAGCACGTCACCGCGGTCTTCCGTGATGATTCGGGACAGCGTCTCGTTTTTCGGAACGTCTTCGGTGACGTTCAGCAGTCGCCCGTTCCAACCGACGACCTCGCCGTTCTGGATGGTGAGGTTCGCTTCCGCGACGTGTTCCGCGCGCGCCTCCGCCTCCATGATGACGGTGTCGCTGGTTTCTGCGGGCGGGTACTCGACTTCGTCGTCGCCGACGACGACGGCATCGACGTTCTCGGTCTTATTTGCGAGGTCTTTCGCAACCGGCACGCCGAAGTGGCCGAGGACGACCACGGCATCGACGTTCTTCTCCTCTTTGAGCATGGTCGCGTACTGCGACCCGGTTTCCGCGTAGTCGGTCAGTTCGTAACCCTCTTCCTCGAAGTCCACCGCGGTCTTCGACTTGATTTTCTCGTCAGCGAGTCCGACGACGCCGACTTTCACGCCATCGCGCTCGATGACGGTGTAGGGTTTCGTTCCCGGAAGCGGTTCGCCCGTCTCGGCGTCTTCGATGTTCGCCATGAGCCACGGGAATTCGGATTCCTCGGAGAAGTTCTCGACGGCATTGAATCCGTAGTCCAAGTCGTGGTTGCCGACGACTTCCGCATCGGGTTCGATGACGTTCAATCCCTTCACGGGCGTCTTCCACGTCGTCAGTGGCGAAAGCGAGTGGGGGCTAACTTCGTCACCGCCACCGAGGACGACGGTAGGGTTGTCGTGGGCCGCCCGTCGCCGGTCGATGAGCGTCGCCATTCGCGGGAACGACCCGTTTTCGACGGCGGCGGTCTGAATGTCGTTGTACGAGAGAATGGTCAGCGTCGTCGCCGACGACTGTGCATTCGTCGCGTTCGGCGCGGCGTTCGGCGTCGAAGCGTCGTCCTCCACGGGCGTCGCCGACGTGGCGACAGAGGGGACGACCGCTCCGGTCACTAAACACAGCGCGAGCAGTAACGTCAGGGATGTTCGCATGCGTTAATAACTCCAAATCCCGAATCTATAATTTTATCCTATGTTATCAATGTATGGTGACGTTTGACATCGGAGCACTCGCCACCGCGAAAACCGAAGACTCATGACCGTCACAGCCACGATTGGAAACGGTACAACGGAACAGCCATGATACTGACTGGAACGGTCGTCGCCGACGCGACGACGATTATCGAGGACGGTGCAATCGTCGTGGACGGCGAGACGATTACGGCGGTCGGCGACCGCGCCGAACTGCTCGACAGCTATTCCGAGCACGAGATCGACGAGTACGACCTCCTTCTACCGGGTCTCGTCGGCGGACACGTCCACTCGGTACAGAGTCTCGGACGAGGTATCGCGGACGACACCGAACTGCTCGACTGGCTGTTCGAGTACATCCTCCCGATGGAGGCGAGCCTCGACGCCGAGGAGATGTACGCCGCCGCCCGATTGGGCTACCTCGAGCTCGTCGAGAGCGGGACGACCACCTGCATCGACCACCTCTCAGTTCGGCACGCAGACCGGGCGTTCGACGCCGCGAAGGAGATGGGAATCCGGGGTCGCCTCGGAAAGGTGCTGATGGATCAGCGAGCGCCCGACGACCTCCGGGAGGAAACCGATGCCGGACTCCGCGAGACCGAACGACTCATCGACGGATATCACGGCGCGAACGGCGACCGGATTCGTTACGCCGTCACGCCGCGATTCGCCGTCTCCTGCACGGAGGAGTGTCTTCGCGGGGCGCGCCGACTCGCGGACGCAACCGACGGCGTTCGAATCCACACCCACGCGAGCGAAAATCAGGACGAAATCGCGACCGTCGAGGACGAAACCGGTCACCGAAACATTCACTGGTTGGACGAAGTCGGCCTGACCGGCGAGGACGTGGTGCTCGCCCACTGCGTCTGGACGGACGAGTCGGAGCGCCAAGTGCTGGCGGAGACGGGAACCCACGTCACCTACTGCCCGTCCTCGAACATGAAACTGGCCAGCGGAATCGCGCCCATCATCGACTACCTCGACCGGGGAATCAACGTCGCGCTCGGCAACGACGGACCGCCCTGCAACAACACCCTTGACCCCTTCACCGAGATGCGGCAAGCCAGCCTCCTCCAGAAAGTGAACGCGCTCGACGCGCAGGCCACGCCCGCAGGAACCATCTTCGAGATGGCGACGAGGAACGGCGCTCGCGCCGCCGGATTCGACCGAGTCGGAAAACTCCGCGAGGGGTGGCAGGCAGACATCATCGGGTTGACGACCGACCTGACTCGGGCGACACCGATGTACGACCCGCTCTCGCACGCCGTTTTCGGGGCGCACGGCGACGACGTGGAGTTCACGATGGTGGCTGGGGAAGTGCTTCAACAGGGCGGCGAGGTGGTCGTCGCTGACGCCGACGCGATTCGCGCGAAGGCGAACGAAATCGCGGACGGGTTAGACGTCGCCCCGGAAGGCGGCGTCTTCTGAGCTTACTCCTTCAGCGAGGCAATCGCGGTTGCGGGCGTCGAACCGCGAGCGAGGCGACCGTCCGCGTGCTTCGCAATCCAGTCGCCCTCAGGCGTTTGCCGGACTGTCGGGTGTTCGGCGGGGTCTCGAACCGCGTATTCGTCGTCGTAGTGTTGGAGGCGCATGAATGGTAATTGGTAACACAACGTGTTAAGTAATATCCGGGTAAACGTGGAGTAGGAACCGTCTGAAACTGTTTTTTTCCTCCCAGTTCGAGCGAAACGACATTTTGTCAGCAAAGAATCTATTTCCAAGGTCTATCAGGCGGTCGTCACTCCCACAGGAGGACACACGGTAAGTCCTCGGGCGCGGTCACGCGAAGCATCGAATAGCCGATGCCGGAGATACCGTGGAAGAACGTCGGGTCAACGATACGGTCGGTGTGCGAGAGCGTTTGATACGTCCCAAGTTCCTGCTTTCGGTCGAGAACGCCGCCGAGCAGTTCACGGGCCTCGCCGACTCGTTCGCCGCGGCGGTGCTCCGCCTCCAACAGGAACTCCGACCGTCCGGCGTCGCCACAGCAGACGTGGTCGTATCGACCGACACCTTCCCTCGGAACACCCTCGATGGCACGCTCGACGCCGCGCGTGACGCGGTCGTCGGTCGTGTACTCGGTCATTCCGAGTCGCGCGAGGCCGACGCCGCTTCGGCCGTAACACCACTGGTCGAGGAAATCCGAACTCGTCCACTCGCGGGCGTCCGGCCAATTCTGCGCCGACTCCGAGTACGTCGCCGATTCGTACTCTAGCGACTCCAGCGCGGCGTCGCGATACGCCGACTTCCCGGTCGCGTCCCACAGTCGAATCAAAGCGTAAGCGATGCCGCTGATACCGTGCGCGAATCCGGCCATGGGCGGACAGTCGTCAAGCGTTTCCCAGACGCGGATTCCATCGCCGGTTTCGACCCGAGCGTCGAGCAGACGGTCGCCGCACTTCCTCGCGCCGGAGAGCAGTTCCGAACCGCCACAGCGGTCGTGCGCGCCGAGCAGGCCGAGCACCGTACCGGCAGAACCACCGCTCACGTCGTACATGTCGTCGGCTTCGAGAACCTCGTCCGTGAGGAACTGCGGAACCTGTCCCATGTCGTCGAAGATGTCGGGTTCGTCCACGAGGTCGCCGACGACGCCGAGACCGTAGGCGACCGACCCCATACCCGCCGCCCCGCCGTGGTTGACGAGGGCTGGCAGGGCCAGTTCGGACTGTATCGCGGTGCGGACGGGACGAATCGCGTTCAGCGCGAACGACCGGTAGGACTCCTCACTCGTCAGTCGGTACAGCCCCGCACCGAGGAGCGCGATACCACACCGACCCGAGTAGAGCGACCCGTCCGCGGGACGGAGCGTGAGTCGTTCCGTCTCGCCCCACGGTGCAACCGACGCCCAGTGGTAACCGCCGTCGCTTCCTTCGAAGGCCGACGCCCGCACCGTGTCGAAGAGTGCGGTCGATTCCTGTCGAAGCGCGTCGTCGTCCACCTGTTCGCGGTTCGGCCTCGGCGGCGGGGAACCCTGCCGCTCCGGGTCGGGCGAGACGCCGAAACAGCCACGGATGAACTCGACCTGCCTCCGCATGTCGTCGCGCGAGGCCGCTTCGATTCGTCGCCGACAGCGCTCCATTCCGGACACGTCGGCTTCGACGCCGAGTTTCGTTCCGTTCAGTTCGAGTTCGGTTCCGTCCGGTTGGCACGTGAACCGAGGCGGGTCGAGGCGCTTTAGCGCCAGTCGCTCGGCGTCGTATATCGACCACGGTTTCGGTTCCGAAATGAGACCGTCGCAGAACGGGACGCAGAGTTTCTCCATCTCGATGCCGAATCTGGCACCCTCGTGGAGAGACGCCCGCGAAGAAAGTGCCTTGATGACGCTCCCGTACTGCATCATCGGGCGGTAGACGAGTCGGTTTTCCACTCCCTCGAAGCGACGGAGGAGTCCGAGCTTTTAGTCATAAACATAACATACTACAACTCTACTATTTGATATATTTTTTCTTTATTTTCCATAACTCATACTATTGTGCGAGACCGAGCGACGGAGCGTCGTTTGGGCGCAGAACACCTGAAACGCAGTAATCTGAACTTCTTACGTGTTCTCAGTCAAAATTTGTTTGAATATCAGTCGTTTACGCCGCTCCCGGTAGCCGTCGGGTCGCTGATAACGGCTTGCTTCCACGTACCGCGAGTGAACCAGAGTCCCGCCGTTATCGCACCGACGACGTGCCCGATAGCGACGCCAAGCCAGATACCGGTCGGGCCAAGACCACGAACCACGGCAAGGTAGTAGACGACGGGAACGCGACCGAGCCAAAGGGTATCAGTGAGATTGTAAGCAACTTGAAGGAGTTGAGTAATGACGATGGCCACGTAAGCCTGAACAACGAACCTGAGAGATTTCCTTCGGTAATCGTATCCTGCGTTTCGACCACTAGTATTCGACAGAATTCGATGGGATTTCAACGCTTTGACTTGCGGATTGCGTAACAAAAGCGGAGAAACAAACCGCGGAGATTACGGCGTTTCGTTCGTCTCGACGCTAATGTCAGCCTTCGGGTAGGCAGTGCAGGAGAGGAAGTATCCCTTTTCGAGTTCGTCGTCGCTGAGCGTGTCGTTGTTGCTGTGGACGACGTCGTCCGGTTCCCCCTCGGCGAGTTTCGCACCGCAGGAGAGGCACGAGCCTGCGCGGCAGGAGTACGGCAGATCCCAGCCTTCCTCTTCGCCAGCCTCCAGAATCGTCTCGTTGTTGGCGACTTCGATGGTCGAACCTTCCTTGACGTACTCGACCTCGAAGTACTCGACTTCGTCCTCCGAGATTGCCTCGGGGTCGAAGCCAGAGTCCTCTTCTTCTGCGCCTTCTTCGCCTTCGAGTTCGCCTTCCGCACCAGAACCAATGGCGACCCCACCGCCACCACCGATGGAGCGGTTCATCGGTTCAGGGAAGTCGGTTTCGGGGACGCTCGCCGCGCGGCGGTCGAGCACTTCTTGGGAAATGTCGTCCGCAGCGCGCCATCCTGTTCCCTTGGTAAAGTGCAGAGCTACTGCGGTGAGTGCGAGCAGTAGCCCGAGTCCCAGACCCAGTTCGTTTACCATATGGCGGAATCTACGGAACGGTGGTTTAACAGCATTGTGATTGACGAGTGGGGAAGAAGTTACGGCTGCCCACCGCGTCGGGAAAAGCATGCTCTTCGAAACGCTCCTCGACCGGGCTTTCGGACGCCCGTCCGGCATTCTCGGAAAACTCGGGGGAAAGTTGATGGCCCGGATGAAAGGAACGTTCGTCGGTTGGGTCGTCGCGGAACTCGACCTCGAACCGGATGATCACGTTCTGGAGGTCGGCTTCGGCCCGGGCGTCGGTATCGAGCGCCTCGCCGAGGCGGTTCCGGAGGGGTTCGTCGCTGGCATCGATTCGTCCCCGGAGATGGTCGAACAGGCGCGAAAGCGAAACGCGACCGCCGTTCACTCCGGGCTGGTTGAATTGCGCCGCGGGTTCGCGAACGACGTGCCCTCCGAGAACGACGTGTTCGACGCCGCGATAACGATGAACTCCATGCAGGTGTGGCCCGACCCGGTGGTCGGACTGCGGGAACTGCGACGCGTCGTGAAACCCGGCGGAACCGTCGCGGTCGCGTTCACGCATCACGCCGGTCAGTCGAAGGACGAACTGCCCGAACTGCTCGCCGAACCCGGATTCGAAAACGTGCGAATCGAAACCCGGAAGGACGATTTCTGCGCGTTTGCGACGGTGTAGTCTCGGGCTTGATCGATAGGAATCGACCGTCCGGAGAGTGACGTCGAATCCCTCGCGGGAACTACTCTCGTTTTACCTCGTGCCGACCGAATCCGTACCGAAGCCTGTTGGCCAACCGCCGCGAGAATCTGCTGTCCGAGCGACTGCCGAATCGCTCGCCGAGCGCCTGATAGATGAGCGGCACCGGAACTTCCTGTTCGAGGGCTTCCTGCACCGTCCACGTTCCGGTCGAACCGCCCGCGACGTGGTCAGCCACGTCGTCCAAGTCGGTTCCCTCCTCGCGGAACGCTTCTTCGCAGAGTTCGAGGAGCCACGAGCGAATGACCGCGCCGTTGTTCCACGTCCGGGCGACTTTCTCCAAATCGAGGTCGTACCGGCCCTTGTGAAGCAGTTCGAAGCCCTCGCCGTAGGTCTGCATCAGCGCGTACTCGACGCCGTTGTGGACCATCTTGACGTAGTGGCCCGACCCCGCGGGGCCCATCCGGTCGTGGCCCGCCGGCCCGGTCGCCACCGCGTCGAAGACCGGCGTCAGTTCCTCGTAGGCCCACTCGGGGCCGCCGACCATCAGCGAGAAGCCCAGCTCTGCCCCTGCCGGCCCGCCGCTGGTGCCGCAGTCCAGATACGCCGCGTCGATGCGCTCTGCTCTCCTGACGGAGGCCTCGAAGTGCGAGTTGCCGCCGTCGACGACGACGTCGTTCTCCTCGAGGTGCGGGGCCAACTCGTCGAGCGTCGCGTCGACGGCGTCGCCCGCCGGGACCATCAGCCAGACCCGGCGCTCGTCACCGAGGCGGTCGAGGACGTCCACAGGGCTCTCGGCCGCCTCTGCCCCCTTCTCTGCTGCTGTCGCGACCGC
>CAYNQM010000078.1:0-15467 GCA_964399275.1 uncultured Haladaptatus sp. | reverse complement strand
AGGCGTTCCCCTTGCGGTAGTAGCGCACGAGGTCGTAGTCGGCGCGTTCGCGGTCGGGTTGGGGCAGGTCGTCCTCCTCGAAGGTTTCGTAAGCCCACGTGAAGACGGCAACCTGTCTGCCTGCGTCGTTGACGTAGTAGTGGCGGTCAACGTCGTGGCCCGCGAAATCGAGGATTCGCGCGATGGCGTCCCCCGTAATCGGGTTGCGGGCGCGCCCGACGTGAACCGGGCCGGTCGGGTTCGCGCTGGTGTGTTCGACCACGACGCTCTCGCCGGTCGGTTCGAGGCGACCGTATTCGTCGTCTTGTCCCGCAGTCACCGTTTCGTCGTAGTAGGCACTGCTCGGCAGGAAGTTGACGTAGGGGCCCTGTGGCGTCGCCTCTGCGAGATAGTCGAATTCGCTGGCGTCGATTTCCTCTGCGATGTCTGCCGCGACTTTCGGCGGGGGTGCGCCGACTTCCCCGGCGAGTCGGAACGCCGCGCTAGAGGCGAGAACGGCGTCTACGCCCTCCGGGGGCGTTTCGATTCCGAGGTCGTCGGTTGGGAGGGAAAGCGATTCGAGCGCCCCGAGAAGGGCGTCCTTGACTTCCTCCCTGAACGTCAGGAACATACCCAGTCGTTTCTGGTGCGCCAGTAAATGGGTTTCTGAATATGCCAGCACATCAGGTCGTCGCGCGAACCAACCGCTCGCCGAGTGAATCCACCCAGAGGATTCCGAGACCGACGCCGTAGGCCAGCATAACCGCGATTCCGACACCGACCATCAGCAGAACGCCACCCGGAAGGAGTGAGGATGCGACCAGCACGCCCACCGCGACCTGTCGCCAGTAGGTTCGCATGGTTCGGTAGCGGACGACGCCGCTGTGGTGGAACAACAGCATCGTTACCGGCACTTCGATCCAGAGGCCGACGCCCACGGTTGTGGCGAAGACCAACCAGAAGAACGCGGCGGTGCGGTACGCGATTATCATGTCCGCGGCGAGCGCGTCGGCGACGAGGTAGGACATCACGCTCGGCGCGACGAACCGATAGCCGACGGCGCTCCCGCCGAGGAGTCCGAGGGCAAGCACGCCCGCCCAGACGAAGAACACGTTGCGGTTGGCGCGAGCAAGTTCCCGCGATTCGATGGCTGGCCACGCGTAGTACAGCAGGAGGGGAAGCACCGCCACGACGCCGACGAGCAGGCTGACTTTCATCTCGAACGCGAGCGCTTCCACGGGGTGCAGGAGGACGATGTTCACCTCGCTGGTCGGCACTCCTTCCGGGAGGTGAATCAGGAAATCGCGCTTGATAGCGCCGATACCACCCTGATAGAGGTAGGTGAACGTCAGCGCGACGACGGTCATGAAGACGCCGATGATGCGGAACGACTTGCTCCGCAGACTGCCGACGACGAACCGCAGGTCGTAGTAGTAGCCGCCGATGTCGTCCTCGGTGGTCTCCTCCTCGGCGAACGCCGCGGCCATCCGACTCGCAGTTTGCTCGACGGTGCCGGACACGTCGCCATTTTTCTCGTGCCGTGAGTCGTCGGCGACTCGTCCGTCGGACTCGTCGCGCTCGTCGAATCGGTCGAGAATCGCTTCTGCCTTCTCGGAATCCCCCGCTTCGAGCGCTCCGTCGGCGAATTCGAGCGCCTTGTGCTCCGTGAGATTTTCGAATGCTTCCGGTGGCGCGGCGCGAACGCCACTCGCATCGAGGTCTGCGAGGTCGATTCCAGTCGGTGAGCCAGTCCGTGGCTGGTTACTGCCCGCTCGCCCGACGACCCTCGCAGTCCCGAGTCCGACGAAGTACAGCGCCGTCATCGGAATCGCAACGAGCGACATCGAAAAGGGGTCTGGCGACCCGTTCACCATCGAACTGATGACGACGATAGCGAAGACGGCGTGCCGCCAGTAGTCCCGGAACAGGTCGGCGGAGACGACGTCGGCGTACACCAATCCGCCCATCACTAGTGGGAGTTCGGCGGTCAGCCCCAACACGAGCGTCAGCAGGAAGACGAACTGCGTCCACTCCACGATGGAGTACGTCGGCTGAAATCCCGCCGTCACCGCGTTGCTGACGAGAAAGCCGAACAACAGCGGCAGGAACACCGCGTAGGCGTAAACGATGCCGCCGACGAAGAGTGCGATAGCCAGCACTGCGACGAGGAGATGCGTTCGTCGTCGTCCCGGAACCGCGACGCCACGCGTTCGAAGGGGTCCCCGAGAACGGTACAGAATCCACCCGCCAGCGAACAGCAGACCAGCGAACAGGCCGATTTTTGCCTGCAAGAGCACGACGTCGAAGGGCGTGACCGCGACGACGATTGCATCAGTTCCGAGCAGTTGGCCCTCCAACTCGGGCCAGATGAGCAGACGCAGGGCGTAAAACGTCGACAGAAAGACTGCAACGCCCACGACGAACGCTATTTGTAGCTCAGACCGCACGCCCCTGAGCGCAGTACCCAGCACTCCTTCGAACCGAAGTCTTTCGTTTCCCCCCATCGGAACCCCCGCGTAATCGCAGTACGTAGTAACGTTCTCCTACGCTATCAACTTTCCTCGTCTACGACTCGTCTATCGTCTCGACGACTCGCTGGGAGAACTCGATTTCCGAAAGCTCGTCGTCTTCGAGCGCCCGAAGCCATTCGACCTCCGCCCGCCAACTGCCGACCGGTTCGCCATCGAGGTCGGTGACTGACCCGCGAACGCCTCTCGGTGTCTCGGTCAGGTCACGAACCACGTTGATGACGCGCCCGACTTCTCGGTGGGGAACCGCGCCCGCCTGTCCCGCCGAAATCGACTCGTACTCGACTTCGATTTTCTCTTCCTCGGTGTCGAGCGACGTGACGTACACGCCGTGGCTCATCAGTCGCGCTTCGAGTTGATCGGGGTCGAAAGTCATGGCTAAAAGCGCGCCGTCCATTGATAAAGGGATTGTGTGAAGGAAACGCTTCGAACCTGCCAACCCACGGGATTCGTTACTGTGGCATTTCGACTGTTCTCATTTCGATTATTTCCGAACCGTTAATATTGTTGGAAAAGAACCCGTTCGGCATGCGCCCTCCCCGACTGCAGGCGTTCTGTCTCTCCCTCGGTATTGTCGCCGGGATTGCCGCCTCCCTTTCGCTTCTTTGGGTCGGGTTCGCCCCGCTATCCCACGTCCTCGCAATCGGCTTTTTCATCGCACTAGTTGGCTGGACAGTCGCCGAACAGGTACCCGACCAACTCGACCGGGCGGTCGGTGCCCGCCTCCACTGGTTGCTCGTCTTCGTCGGTGCGCTTCCTTTTGTCGGCATTTTCGGCGCAATCGTACTCAGTGATTACACCCCTTCGAGTGAACTCGTTCTGTACTCGTCCATTTTCGCGTTCGCCGCCGTCATTGCGACTAGTTATGGCTCCGCGCGAGACGCTAAAATTAGGCTCCGAACACAGACGATTCACGCCGCGGTCAGCGCCACCAAGTTGCGCCGGTATCACATCCCGCTCACGCTCGTTTCGAGTGTCGTCGGGATCGCTCTGCTTCGACTCGCACTCGGTAGGGGTGCTTTCGACGGCGGGTTCGTCGGCCAAATCATCGGGTCACTCATCGGAGTGGCTATCGGAATCTCGCTCGTGGACGACAGAACGGTCACGCTTACCGTACTCGACGATTGTTTCCTCGTCAGCGCGAGCGAAAAAGCCAGCGGCAGTGCCGTTCCGTGGCGGCGAATCCGTCGCGTCAGCATCGACGGCGACACCCTGCGAATCGCTCTGGGATTGCCGTGGCCGATGGTGTATGAGGTAAACCTCTCGAAGGTTTCGAACCCTGATTCCGTTCTCGAAGCGTTTCGCTCCCGACTTCGGTGGGAAGGACGATATCCACGTTGAGCCTTTTGCAACTCCAGCGCATCGACAACTGCCAGACCCTACATCTTTTGACGCCACGATGCTTACGCCGCCCCAATGAGCGAATCAGACGGGCCGAAACAGGTAGACGATCCGAGCTACCACAACGAGAATCATACGGCCGCCCAGACGTGTGGCTGGACGGCCAACGCACTTCGGGGTGAGGGAAAGTGCTACAAAAACATCTGGTACGGCATCGAATCGCATCGCTGTATCCAGATGACTCCCGTCGTCAAATGCAACGAACGCTGTGTCTTTTGCTGGCGCGACCACCAAGGCCACGCCTACGAGTTGGGCGACGTGGAGTGGGACGACCCCGAGGCGGTGGTGGACGCCAGCATCGAACTCCAGCGCAAACTGCTGTCGGGATTCGGCGGCAACGACGAGGTGCCTCGCGAAATTTTCGAGGAGTCGATGGAACCGCGTCACGTCGCAATCAGTCTCGACGGCGAACCTACACTCTATCCCTACCTACCGGAACTCATCGAAGCGTTCCACGACCGAGACATCACCACGTTCCTCGTGAGCAACGGAACGAATCCCGAGATGCTGGCCGAATGCGACCCCACGCAACTCTACGTCAGCGTCGATGCCGCAGACAGGGCCACCTTCGACCGCGTGGTTCGCGCGGTGGACGACGACGCGTGGGAGAACCTCATCGACACGATGGACGTGCTCGCAGCCAAGGACGACACGCGAACCGTCCTCCGAACGACGCTCGTTGGTGGGGAGAACGTCGCCAATCCGGACTGGTACGGCGCGTTCTACGAGCGCGCCGACCCGGATTTCGTCGAACTCAAAGCGTACATGCACGTCGGCCATTCGCGGGGTCGCCTCGACCGCGACGCGATGTTAGACCACGAGGAAGTCGTGGAATTCACCGAGAAAGTCCAAGCACACATGCCCGACCACGACGTGCTGAAAGAGGTGCCTGCCTCGCGGGTCGCACTGTTGTCGAAAACCGAGGATACGTGGGTGCCGAAACTGAAGAAGGATAGCGAGTTTTGGGAACGCGATTCGACGACGTGGACGCCACTGGGAGAGTGAGAACCGACTACTGAGTATTGGTGTCTGCTTGGTTCTCGCTCTCGTTTTCGATGCTGAGCGCGTCTCGGACACTTTCGGGGAGTTTTGGTCGTGGAGCGGATTCGTGTCGTTCGACCCGCTCTGACTTTCGAGTGTTCTTGTACACCGAGCGGGCGATGGGTACGCCTCGGAGATAGTTGTACTCGTGCAGAACTTCGACTCCGTACTCGGTCAGTCCGTAGAATTTCGACGGGTAATCTCGTTTGTTTTCACTGGGTTCGTAAGGATACACGTCGAGAATACCTGCTTCGATGAGGGTGTCCACTTGGTCGCCGATGGCGGCCTTGCTCTTTGGAATCATGTAGTCCAGTTCGTCGAGTGAGGCGAGATGTTTCGGATGGCCGAGGATGTTTTGGATAACGAGATGGCGCGTCTCCTGCGACAGTAACTCGAAAATTTGGCGTTGCTCCTCGAATGGCCCGGCGTTGCTGGCCGACGAACTGTCGCTCATCAGTGGTTACTTCGCAGTGGAGGCAGATAATACTTCGGTTGAACCAGTATGGTTCTATTCAAATAAACCAAATTGGTCAGGAAGGTATAAACCCGATTGGATCATGAAATAGACCAATGGACGGGCCATCGATACCCCCAAATGCAGACGAAATCGAGGTCGCCGTAGATGACGCTCTTCATGGCCTCGAACTGGAACCTCACGAGGCCGCGAACATCTTCCGATTTGCGAACGAGGAACTGCCACACCTCCAAACTACAGAAACCTCTTACTTTGTCCTCGGGAGCTACCGCGACCCATTCGTTCGGCGTCTTCGAATCGCCGAAAACGAACTGAACAGGCGAATCGGTGCCTATGCATTCGTGATGGGTGATTTGCGGAAAATCGGTGTTGACCGAATCCCCGAGTTTCGTATTCGATTTCATCTGCTTGCTACCTATGCAGACATCATTGTCGGGGTACACGAACAGGATGCTGGCGGTGAAGTAACTGAACTCGGAAAAATCAGCGAGACGCCGTACTTCGACAAATCTCACGCACTCCCCCGCGATTATTCATGGATGACTGGAGAGAACATGGAGGATGAACAGGATGTGATAGTCGCTGGACTCACCATCCACGGGAACGACGATTTATCAGACGAGGAAATTGAAACCGAACTTGCGTCGCTCGCTGAAGAAGCCCAGAAACACGGTATCGAGATAGGGAAAGAGGAACTCAAAGAAAGGATTCGAGAGCGTATTGAGGACGACGCGGAGACTGCGAACTACAGCTGGGTTCATCTCAACGAGTTTCGACTGTTCGAACTCCACGACCGATGCTTTCCATGGGTTGACGAGGACGATCTGCGAAACGCCGTAACGAATATTCCAAAATAACCGAGGACGGAACGGTTCTGGCTTCTTCGCGGTATTTCCTCTCCTGATTCAGTACGGTGCGTAGAACACCCAGCCCTCCGACGGCACCGTCACGTCAACCCAGCCGTTTCCGTCGGTGGTGATGTCGCCGCCCGTCCCGCTGTAATCTTTGAGCGTCGTGTTCGTCCACGAGGTGTACACCGACTGGGTGCGCGAACTCTCGCCGTTGTTGATGCCGACGAGAAGGTTATTGTAGCGTTCGTACACCGCGAGGTCGGTGTCGGTGTGTCGCCAGTACGTTTCCCCGCCCGCGAGGTTCTTTTTCACCCAGACCATGTTGTTGACCTCGCTATCATCCAGAATAGCGCTCGGATAGAGGTTGTACACCATCGGCGTGCCCTCGATGGTCAGGACGAAGGCGTGCGCGAGGTGGTACTGCGATGGCGCTCCCTCGTCGTGATTTTGGACGAAGGGGTGGGCGTGCCACGGGTCTTGGGCGACGACACCCGCGCCTTGGAGTCTGCTCATATCGCCGCCGGAAAACACGTCGTGAACGACGTAGTACAGTGGGTAGTCGAAGGCGTCCATCCCGGTGTCGATGTAGTTCTGGACGTAGCTGACGCTCCCGTCGAACACCTCGCCGATGCGGGCCATGCCGAGGTCGTCGGCCTTGGGATTGGCGTAATCGCGCCAGTACTTTTCCTCGACGTGTTTGACCGCATCGTAGCGGTAGCCGTCCGCGCCGAAGGAGGCGATTTTCTCCATGTAGCTCATTAACTCGCCGCGGACGTAATCCGAGGTTGAGGATTCGTACTGCGCCAAATCGGGCAGTCCGAGGAGTTCGCCGTGCTCGACTTGGTGGTCGTCGTTCCAGTCGTCGATGGAACCGACGTCGTGGTGGAAGTCGTTGTAGGAAAAGCGCGGGAAGTCGTAGTCGTGCCCCGTCGCCATGTGGTTCATCACGCAATCGACGTACACCTCCAGTCCTTGGTTGTGCGCTTCGTCGATGAGCGCTTGGAGGTCGGCTTCGGTGCCAAAATCGCTGTTGAACGTCGTGAAATCGACCGGTTGGTAGCCGAGTGGGGGGTCGTTACGCCCACTCTGGTCTTCCCACGTCAGGTCGCTCTTCTGTGGGGCCTGTATCCAAATCGCGTCGTAGCCGCGGTCGGCGACCGTCGAGAGGTTGTTCGTGATAGTCGACCACGTCTCGTGGAAGTACTGGAAATGAACCGGTTCGCCCGCGGCCTCGGTCTTCTCCGAGAGCGCGGTTAGTCCCGCTTCGAGCCCAGCGACCGAGAGGCCGCCGACGAACGCTCGGCGCGTCAAATCTGCACGCCGGGATTTTCGTTCGCTCTGCGTCTCTCCGTCACGCTGTGTGTCATCCTCTGCCATCATACATCTATGACGTATTATAACAACATACATTAATCTAGTTACTCTTCAAATAAATTTCAATTATTGAATACAGAATACTTCATCCGAACTGGTTTGCTCACACCAATCTTCCCCCAAGTGCGATTCTTTTTCAGTAGCCAGCACTGCGAACACTCTCCATGTCGCTCGTCCGAGACAGTTACCAAAGCAAAATTCCCGACTCGTCGGTGACGACGGCGGAAACCAGCAAATTTAGATGTGATGACTGACTAGTTACTATCCCAGTCGTGGAACCGTCTCCCACGCTATCACACTTCTGTTACGCATCTCGGTTCCGGTATGCTTAAAGGAACGAAGCTCCGATTGTAGAGTATGCCAGCGACATCGCTCGTGGTCGGGTACGACGAACTCGCCGCGTTGAAGCTTCTCGCCCTCGACGGGGCGCTCGAAAGCGAGGTCAAGGTGTCCTGCGCCGACCTCGCAGACCGCCTCGACGCCTCCAATCAGACGGCCTCGCGCCGCCTCCAGCGATTGGACGATGCGGGTCTCGTCACCCGCGAAATCGTCAGCAACGGCCAGTGGGTCGCCATCACCGACGACGGCGAGTGGGAACTGAAACGCGAGTACGAGGATTACCGGCGCATCTTCGAGAATCTCTCCGGGGTAGACCTCTCGGGTACCGTCACGGGCGGCATGGGCGAAGGTCGTCACTACATCTCTCTGTCGGGCTACATGGAGCAGTTCGTGGAGCGACTGGGCTACGAACCGTTTCCCGGAACGCTGAACGTCGAACTGACCGCTGAAAGCGTTCGCTCTCGCTCCGCGATGGACGCGCTCGACCCCGTACCAATCGACGGTTGGGAGGACGGCGACAGAACCTACGGCCCAGCAGTTTGCTATCCCGCCGCTGTAGAGACGACCGACGGCGAATCCTACGAACAAGCCCACGTCATCATGCCCGAGCGAACGCACCACGACGAAGGGCAGTTAGAACTCATCGCACCCGCGAAACTCCGTGACGAACTCGGTCTCGCGGACGACGACCACGTCACGGTTCACGTCGAGGAGGCCCCATGAGCCAGACCACTGCCGCGGCAGTCGAGCGAGCAATCGAGGCGTTTCAGGACGGGTCACCCCTCCTCGTCCACGACGCCGAAGACCGCGAGGGCGAAACCGACCTCATCTATCCCGCGAGCGCAGTGACGCCCGAAGCAGTCTCCCGCCTTCGGAACGACGCTGGCGGTCTGATTTGCGTCGCGCTCTCCAGTACCGTGGCGGAGGCGTTCGACCTCGCGTACATGGACGAACTCATCGAGCATCCAGCCAGCGAAGGCCACAACCTCGGCTACGACTCTCGCTCGTCGTTCTCGCTGACGGTGAACCACCGCGATACCTACACCGGCATCACCGACGACGACCGCGCGCTGACGATAACGGAACTGGCGACCGCCGCCGAATCCCCGGCGGAAATCGACTTCGCCGACGAGTTCCGCGCGCCGGGTCACGTCCACCTCCTGCGGGCCGCTCCCGACCTGCTCGCCGAACGGCAGGGACACACCGAACTCGGTATCGCGCTGGCGAACGCGGCAGACCAGTCCCCCGCCGTCGTCGTCTGCGAGATGCTGGACGACCAGACCGGCGGCGCTCTCTCGCCCGAGGATGCACGCGCCTACGCCGACCGTCACGGCTTCCCGTATCTCGAAGGCGCACAGATAATCGAAACGCTGGACTGAGAGGATTACTTCTCGTATCGAGACCGCAACCAGTCTTTTCTGTAACGAAATTACCCGGGTACGGTTGCGGTAATGACAGAATACGTCTCGTAATTATGAAAAATGTTGATATGGCTATACGTCCAATCTATATCCATGGACTTCAAACTGCGAGCAATCGTCTACGGAATCGTTGCAACCATCATCGTTGGCCTGTTCAGCGGTGCCGCAGTCCCATTCACCGACATGACGCTCCCCATCGTCGGTGCGGGGTTGACCGGCATCATCGGCGGTATCGTCGCCGGGTACGTCGCCGGAAGCAAACTCGGTGACGGTGCGCTCAACGGCGGCGTCGCCACCGCTGCGGGGGCTATCGTGGCGCTCGTCCTCCTGACCGTCGCGGGACTGATGGCTGGCCCGGTTCCGGCCATGGGACTGTTCGCCTTCGGCGTGCTGTTCGTCGTGGTCGCCGCGATTCCCGGCATCGTCGGCGGTGCCCTCGGATCGTGGTTGCACGGACGCTCGGAGCGCCGCGCGGCCGGACGACCTGCCTGAGGCTGAACGACTTCGACTTCATTTTTCGACCGACTCAAGCGGTCGGTACTTATTTTCCGAACTTTGATACCAGTGTCTATCAATCGACAACCATGACGATTCGGCAGGGTTTGATGGCGTGCGGAACCGTCCCCGATGAAGACGCGTTCTCGTTCGCCGCCGAGCAGGGCTTCGATTTCGTCGAACTCGACATGGAGCAGGCGTTTCCACCACAAGCAATCGACGTTCCGTCCGCCGAACGCTGGCGAATCACGACCTCGATGTCGTCGTCCACCTCCCGTATCGACTCGACCCCGGATCTCATCACGACCACGTTCGTGACGGAGCGTGTCGGCAACTCGAACGTGCTATCGATACGGCGGTAGAACTGGGTGCGGAGAAAGGTATCTTTCACGCAGAGTCACGAGGCTTCCCGCACGCCTGGGGTCACGAGACGCTTCGAGAGTCCCTGTACGAATCGGTTCGTCGTCTCACGAACTACGCTCGCGAGCGAGATTTCGAGGTCTGTGTCGAAAACGTAAAACGGGACGTTTTCGACTGTGGCGATTTTCCGAATCTCTTCGAGGAGACGGATGCGGTCTCCTGTCTGGACACTGGTCACGCATACGCTACTGGGCATGACGCGGAGACGCAAGCCGCTCTGCTCCGGAACCACGGCAACCGAATCTCCCATCTACACCTCAACGATACCCGACGGACAGACGACGACGAACACCTGCCCGTCGGCCTCGGCAAACTGGATTTCGAAGCGCTCGCGACGGCGATGCGAGAAACCGATTGGTCGGGAGCCTGCACCCACGAGGTGTATCTCTTCGATATCGAGTACGCCGGTCACGGCAAGTCGTCTTTCGACCGATTACTCTTTCCCGAGTAATTCCGACCAATCGTTCGGAGACAATCGCCAAAACTGATTACCTTGGCCTCCAATGAGTGAGACGTATGAGCTTTGACGAGATGGATGTGGATACCATTTGGATGAACGGCGAGTTCGTCGATTGGGACGACGCGAAAATCCACGTCCTCACGCACGGACTGCACTACGGAACGGGCGTCTTCGAGGGGGTTCGGTGCTACGAGACGGAGAACGGCCCCGCAATATTCCGCTGGGAGGAACACCTCCAGCGCCTCTACGACTCCTGCAAACCCTACGACTTGGAAATCGAGTACGAACCCGAAGAGCTGACGGAGGCCACGCTCGAACTTATCGACCGCCAAGACCTCCACTCCTGTTACATTCGACCGATCGCCTACTACGGCTATCACAGCCTCGGCGTCAGTCCCGGCGACTGTCCGACCGACGTGACTATCGCGGCATGGCCGTGGGGTGCCTACCTCGGCGAGGACGCGCTCGAAAACGGCGTGAAAGTGATGGTCTCCTCGTGGCGCAAACACTCGTCCAGCCAGATTCCGACGAACGCGAAGACGACCGGTCTGTACGTCAACAGCATGCTCGCTGGCGAGGAAGCACGACGAAACGGCTTCGTGGAAGCCATCGTCCTAAACAAGGAGGGCCACGTCGCGGAAGGTCCCGGTGAGAACATCTTCCTCGTGCGCGACGGCGAGATTTACACGCCCGGCCTCTCCCAGAGCATCCTCGACGGCATCACTCGTAACAGCGTCATCACGCTGGCCGAGGAGATGGGATACACGGTTCACGACGACGCGACCATCAGCCGAGGCGAACTCCACACCGCCGACGAACTGTTCTTCACCGGTAGCGCCGCCGAGGTCACGCCCATCCGGCAGGTTGACAACGTCGAAATCGGTAGCGGAACCCGCGGCCCGGTCACCGAGGACATCCAGTCCAAATTCTTCGATCTCGTGAACCGACGTATCGACGACCACGAAGAGTGGTTCACCTACGTCTAAAGCCTCGTTTTCCGCGGTTTTCCGCTGTTTTTCGGAACACGGCCCGTAAATGATAGCTCCGGCTAGCGCTCACGAGTGCCAAATAGCAGAAAGAAAAATCCGCAGAGATTAGCTCGTAACGACGACTTCGCCTTCGGCCACTTCCGGCTCGCGGGCCTGCTTTTCTTCTTTCTCTTCCTCTTCCTTCTTGGCCTTGATTTTCTTCATCCGGAAGATTTCCTCGCGCTCTTGCTCTTCGAGTTTCTGCTCGATGTAGTCCTGCGCTTCGCGCAGTTCGGGGAGCAGTTTGAACTCCAACGCGTTAACGCGGCGTTTGGTCGTTTCGATTTCGGTGAGCATCTTCTTCATCGCCGTCTCGACCTCCGCGGCGAGGATGATGCTTTCGAGCAGTTCCTCGTAGGCGTCAGCCGTTTCGTCAATGCGGGCGCTCGTACCGAGAACACCGTAGCCACGTTCGTCCAGCGACTTCTTGACTTTCGAGGACTCGATTTGCGGGACGACGACGCCCATGATGTTTTTCGACTCGGTCGTAATCTCCGGATGTTCTTGCAGTGCGGCGGCGGCCCCGCGAACTGCAACGTCTCCCTCCATCGCGCGAGCCATGTTGATGGTCTGCTGAGCGCGCTGGTAATCGTCGTCGAGACCCGAGCGAACATCCTGCGCTTGGTCGAGGATGTCCATGAACTCCATGATGAGGCCGTCTCGTTTCTTCTCCAGCGTGTCGTGGCCTCGCTCGGAGAGGTCGATGCGGTCTTCAATCTGCATCAGTTCTTTCCGAGTAGGCTTGACGTCCTTGGCCATCTTGTGTGACTGTAAAAACTCGATGGGGATAATTCTTTACAGTCGAGATTCCTCACGTGGAGGTTCGAGACGAAGAGACGGGTGTTGAGACCGAGAACTACCTTCGACGACTGAATTTTGTGCCGCTACTGTATGACTTTTAGACGGTTTCGTCTTTCTGAGACGACGGTAGTCTCTGTGCGAACTGCGAGGGACGCTGAAGAAAGTAAAACCGAGTTAGTCAGCCGCGACTTCTTCCGCCTGCTCTTCGGGGTAGTACTTCTCGATGAACTCCTCGTCGATACGGTTGAGTTCCTCTTTCGGAAGCATCGAGAGGAGATCCCAGCCAATCGTCAGGGTCTCCTCGATGGTTCGGTTCGTCTCGAACCCTTGGTCAACGAACTCCTTTTCGAACTCGTCGGCGAAGTCGAGGTACTTGTTGTCACGTTCGCTCAGCGCTTCGCGACCGACGATGTTCACGAGGTCGCGCAGGTCTTCACCCTGTGCGTACGCGGCGTACATCTGGTCGGACACACCGGAGTGGTCTTCGCGGGTCAGCCCCTCGCCGATACCGTCGTCCATCAGGCGCGACAGCGACGGAAGCGGATTGATTGGCGGCTGAATACCCTGCGAGTTCAGGTCACGGTCGATGTAAATCTGACCTTCGGTAATGTAGCCGGTCAGGTCAGGAATCGGGTGCGTGTCGTCGTCGCCCGGCATCGTGAGAATCGGAATCTGCGTGACAGATCCCTCACGACCTTCGATACGACCTGCGCGTTCGTACAACTGCGCAAGGTCGGTGTACATGTATCCGGGGTAGCCACGACGGCCCGGCACCTCTTCACGCGCGGCACCGATTTCTCGCAGTGCCTCGCAGTAGTTAGTCATGTCCGTCAGGATAACCAGCACGTGGTAACCCTTGTCGAACGCGAGGTACTCTGCCGTGGTGAGCGCGAGACGCGGCGTGACCGTCCGCTCGACTGCGGGGTCGTCCGCGAGGTTCATGAAGACTACGGAGCGCTCCAGCGCACCGGTTCGCTCGAAGTCCTCCATGAACTCGTTCGCCTCTTCCGCGGTGATACCCATCGCGCCGAACACCACTGCGAACTCGCTTCCGCCGTCGTCCTCTTCGCCGGCTTCTTCCGGGACGCTCGCCTGTCGCGCAATCTGGAGCGCGAGTTCGTTGTGCGGCAGACCGGACGCCGAGAAGATGGGCAGTTTCTGTCCACGAACCAGCGTGTTCATGCCGTCGATGGCGGACACACCAGTCTGGATGAACTCTTCGGGATACTCGCGGGCGTAGGGGTTGATAGCCGCACCGACGATGTCACGACGCTCGTCCGGAACGATTTCCGGGCCGCCGTCGATGGGGTTCCCGGAACCGTCGAGCACGCGCCCGAGCAGGTCTTCCGTGACGGGCATCTTCATCGTCTCGCCGAGGAATCGAACCGACGATTTGCGGTCGATACCTTCGGTACCCTCGAACACCTGAATCGAGACGAGACCGTCGCTCGATTCGAGCACCTGTCCACGCAGTGTGTCGCCGTCAGGTGTCTCGATTTCGACGATTTCGTCGTATCCGATTGGTTCGTCCACCTCAGCGAACACCAGCGGACCGCTGATCTCCGTGATAGTCTGGTATTCTTTCATTAGTATTTCTCCCTGAGCTGTTCGGTGATGTTTTCTTCGACTTCGTTAATGAAGTCCTGCCACTCTTCGGCCGTTCCCATTCGGTTCAGGCGCGGTGCGGCGTCGATGTCCGTGATTTCCTCGACGGGGACGCCAGCTTCGAGCGCAGAGAACGCTTCCTCGTTGAACGTCTGGATGGCTTCGAGCATCCGGTACGTCTTCTCCGGCGAGCAGAACATGTCCACGTCGTGGAACGCGTTCTGCTGGAGCCATCCCTCACGCAGGTAACGCGCGATTTCGAGCGTGAGTTGCTGGTCTTCCGGCAGTGCGTCCTTCCCGACGAGCTGAACGATTTCTTGGAGTTCGTCCTCCTCGTCCAGCACGTCAACCGCCCACTGGCGTTTTTCCGGGAAGTCTGGCTCGACGTTCTGTTCGTACCACGGGTCGAGCTGATCCTTGTAGAGCGAGTAGGATTCGTTCCAGTTAATGGACGGGAAGTGCCGGCGTTCCGCGAGGTCGGCGTCCAGTGCCCAGAACGTCTTCACGATACGCAGGGTGTTCTGCGTGACCGGCTCGGAGAAGTCGCCGCCGGGTGGCGACACTGCACCGATAACCGACACCGAACCCTCCGTGCCGTTGATGTTCTCGAATTTGCCTGCGCGCTCGTAGAACTCGGCGAGACGGGCGGCGAGGTACGCCGGGTAGCCCTCTTCACCGGGCATCTCTTCGAGACGCGAGGAAATCTCACGCATCGCCTCTGCCCACCGCGAGGTGGAGTCGGCCATCAGTGCCACGTCGTATCCCATGTCGCGGTAGTACTCCGCGATGGTGACTCCCGTGTAAATGCACGACTCACGTGCGGCCACGGGCATGTTCGACGTGTTTGCGATGAGGCACGTCCGCGACATCAGCGGTTTACCAGTGCGCGGGTCTTCGAGTTCCGGGAAGTCCTCGATAACTTCCGTCATCTCGTTTCCGCGCTCACCACAGCCGACGTAGACGACGATGTCCGCGTCGGCCCACTTTGCGAGCGAGTGCTGAGTCACCGTCTTTCCGGAACCGAACGGACCCGGAATCGCGGCCGTTCCGCCTTTCGCAATCGGGAACAGACCGTCAAGAATACGCTGACCGGAGACGAGCGGCGTTCGTGGCGTCTGCTTGTCCTTGGACGGACGTGCTTCTCGAACCGGCCACTCCGGTTGCATCTGGATTTCTGCGCCGTTGTCGTGTTCGTCGACGGTCTCCGTGACGGCGTAGTTGCCATCTTCGACGGAAACAACTTCGCCAC
>CAYNQM010000077.1:0-15660 GCA_964399275.1 uncultured Haladaptatus sp. | reverse complement strand
CGAACGACGGCGCGGGGACGTGAACCACGGTGTAGGTTTCGACGCTTCCGGTTTCCGGAAGCGGCGTTGCTTCGAGGTCGGTCGCTCCGCAGTCAGGACAGACTCGACGCGGCGGGAGCGACCCGTGGCCGTTTGCGCATTCGAGGAAGTACGCCTCTCCCCCCGCAATCGCGTCGAGCCAGTCGTCGTAGCCCGCATTCTCGTGGTCGCTCATCACTCATTCACCTCCAGAACATGAACGGTCGCACTGGCGACCGTACCGCCCGCATTGTGTGCCACGCCGACCTTCGCATCGGGCACGGCGTCGCTGTTCGGGTGGTCGCCGCGCAGGATGCGCGCCATCTCGACCAGTTGGCTCGTTCCGGTCGCGCCGACCGGGTGGCCTTTCGCTTTGAGACCGCCGGAGAGGTTGATGGGGCGGTCGCCGTCGCGAGTCGTCTCGCCGCGCCGCGCCGCACCGATTCCTTCGCCGGGTGCGTAGAAGTCGAGGGCTTCGAGCGCCAGCACCTCCGCGATGGTGAAACAGTCGTGAACTTCCGCCACATCGACGTCGTTTCCGCCGATGCCCGCCTCGGCGTAGGCTTCCTCTGCGGCCTCCTCCGCTGCTGGCGAGCGAGCGAGATGGTCTCTGCCTTGGAGCGCCATTCGGTCGCCGCCCTGTCCGGTACCCGTGATGGAAACCGGCGCGTCGAGTCCGTGTTCCTCGGCGAACTCGTCGCTGACGAGGATTGCGGCGGACGCGCCGTCCGTAATCGGGCAGGCGTCGAACAGGCCGAGCGGTTCGGCAATCATCGGCGCGTCTAACGCCTGCTCGACGCTGATTTCCTTTTGGAACTGGGCGTGTTCGTTCGGCAAGGCGTGCTCGTGATTTTTGACCGCGACGTGGGCTAAATCCTCCCGCGAACCGCCGTACTGCTCGAAGTAGGCTCGCGCCATCAGCGCGTAGGCACCGGGGAACGTCATTCCGGCCCGAACCTCGTAGAGGTCGTCCGCCGCGATGGCGAGGGCTTCCGTCGTTCCCGCCGTTCCGAGGTTGTTCATTCGCTCCGCGCCGCCGACGAGCAGGGCGTCGGCCTCGCCGTTCCGAACGTCTTTCACGGCCTGTCGAATCGCCACCCCGCTGGACGCACACGCACTTTCGTAGCGCGTGGCCGGTGCGCGAATACCCGCGGCCTCGGCCATCAGCGGCCCCTGATGGCCTTGGTGTTCGGCCAATTCGCCCATGAAATTCCCGTAGTAGAGCGCCTCAACGTCGTCGCGGGCCACGTCGCTGTCGGCGAACGTGTGCTCGCTCGCCTCGGCGAAGAGGTCTCTGCCCGTCCGTTCGGGATGCTTCCCGAAATGGGTCAACCCGACTCCCGCAATCCGAACACCTGTCATAGTCGAACCTACGACCGGCGCGGTTAAGAAAGCCACTCCTTTCGGTTTCAGGGGGACGAGGACTACTCCACGCCGTCTTCGCCGGCCAGTTCGAGCAGTTGCGTCGCCTCCCGAATCTTCGTATCGATTCGGTGGCAGTGAGATTTCACGGTTCCGGTTCCCAACCCGAGTCGTTCGCCGATTTCGGCCTGCGTCCTCCCCGCCATTCGCAACACCTGCACCTCGGCTTGCCGACGGGACAGGCCTGCTCGAATCAGTCCCGAGAGGACGTGCGACGGCATGACGAGGGCGTCGCGTTCCGACAGCACGCGCTCGTCAGTGCCGAGCGTGCGAGCGTAGTCGGCGTGCACTTCTTTCGCCGGTTTCTGGAGCGCGTCGGCGACGTCGAGTCGCTCCGTCATCTGATTCCAGCGCGCCGAACGGACGAAGATGACTTCGGCGAGTCCGTCGGCGACGACCTGCGGCGAACCGTCGCTGTTCTCGGGGGTCTCGTCATTTTCGCCGTTTTCGGCGACGTAGTGCGCGTGAATGGCGTCAGCGCCGTCCACGAGGTCGTCGTGCACTGCCGTTACGACCGCCATCAGTTCGTCTTCATCGACGCCGTGGCGGTCGGCTACCTCGACGACGATTTTCGCCGGAATCGGCGCTCTCGTCGCGGATGCTCGTTCGTCCATCATCGGTTTACGCTACGGTCCAACCACAGATGTAGTTTACGTATTTTGTAAACCACTCGTGCTTCCCTTTCGCTGCGCCCCGCAACTGCCGCGTCTTTTTCCGGCTCGAATGGCGATTCGGTCACATGTTCCTGTTGGAAGGCATCGACCGCGAGTGGCGCGAGCGCGATTCGTTTCGGTACCTCGCCCGCGACGCGAGCGAAGAGTAGAAAAGAGATAGAACTGGGCGGTGGAAGTGGAAAGAAAGGTGAGAAATCGAGAGTCTAATCGCGTTCGCGGTTAGACCGCGAGTTCGTCGGTGTGTTTGATGACTTCTACGTCCTCGGCGTCGATGGATTCGGTGTCGAGCCAGTGAGGAATGTAGTTTCGCGTCGCGAAGTCGTCGCGTTCGTCTTCGGTTCCGATGGTGCACCAGAGTTGGGGTTCGTCCGGACCGTGCCAATCTCCCTGTCGGCTGATGCTGAAACAGACCCGCTCGCCACCGTCGTACTCGATGATGGCGTTCTTGCGAATGCCGGGGTCGCCGTGGATGATGAGCCGCTTCATACCCACCGCTTCGGAAGGCGGTCAATTAAGCGCTTCGAAGGGGGTTACGGATCGGCGTTTCGGTGCGTACCGACCGTCCGGCCCGCCACGACCAGCGGAACCGCAAGCGCCGAGAGCAGGACGGCGAAAAGTACGTTCACGATAGCAACCGCACCGAAAATCACGCCCGCTTAGCTGTACGAGGCGTCGTTGGCCATGTGGTAGACGATTTCGTCTGCGCAGTTGACCATGTAGCTCGAATGGTTCGATCCGACCTGCGAGGTCACGTCGAACTCGTTGTAGTTGCCCGGAACTTCGTTCCCATCTTCGTACCCCGTCTCGCCGAGCGCGCGATCGAACTCTCGCGGCCAGTAAAGGTTCTGGAGCGTGCTGTCGTCGTCGCTGTGGTAGTTGAACGTGGCGACGGTTTCGTTCAAGATGGCGTAGTAGGTTTCAGACCACTCCATCGTCGGGGCCTCGTTGTCCTGTGCCGCGCCGAGGAAGTGGACGCTGTCGAATCGGTAGTAGCCGTCGTCCCAGTAAGAGTTCGAGTCTAGAATCCGGAGCGCGTTGAGAACGACCTGCGCACCAAGCGAGTGGCAGGTGATTCTGAGGTCGCCGTTCGGACAGAGGGTCTTGTAATCCAGCGCGAACTGCGCCAGCGCGTAGCCGTTCTTCTGCGCGATTTCTTGTCCGGTGCCGAAACCGCCCCAGTCGCCGGGGTCGTACTTGTTCGGCGCGTCCGAGTCCCACGAGAAACCGGTCACTTCACCGCCGTAGCCCGCACCGGTCAGGTTGTGATAGGCTTCGTCGAAGTTGTTCAGCGCGCCCTGCTCGTCGTTGTCGTAGCCGTGGACGTGCACCGTCAGTTCGTCGGCGCAACCGGTATCGACGCCGGGGACGCTCCCGTCGGTTTCGTAATCGGTCTGCGAGTATCCGGCGTTGAGATCGCCCTCGCCGTTGTAGTGCCCTCTGGTCGAAACGACCGAGTAGCCGTGTGCCGACGCGAGTCCTGCGGTTCCGAGGAGACCGAGTCCGGTGGTTGTCGCTACTGTGCTCTTGAGGTACCGTCTTCGAGTGAATCGTGTCATTTTTCGATAATATTGTGTTGGTCGAGCGGTGCGTTAGTCGTAGGACGGGACGTTGTTCATGTGGTAGACGATTTCGTCACCGAGGTTGTCGAGGTAGCCCGAGTGGTCACTACCAACCTGCGAGGTTACGTCGAACTCGTTGTAGTTCGGCGCGGGCGTGTTGCCGCTCTCGTAGCCGGTTTCGCCGAGCGCTTGGTCAAACTCGATGGTATTGTACACCCAACTGAGCACGCTATCGTCGTGGCTGTGGTAGTTGAACATCGCCGTCGTCTCGTTCGTGATGGCGTTGTAGGTGTCCAAGGCTTCTTGGGTCGGTTTCTCGTTGTCCGTCGCTCCCCCGAGGATGTGCGTGGAGTAGACGTTGTGGCCCTGATTGTCCCACCACGTCGTCACGTCGAGCGAGCGGAGCGAACTCAGTAACACCTGTGCGCCGAGCGAGTGACCTGCAAAGCGAAGCGTCGTGTTCGGACAGTTGTATTTCAAATCAACCGCGAACTGCGCGAGTTTGACGCCGTTTTTCTGCGCGACGGTCTGTGCCGTCCCCCAGCCGAAATCGGCGCTCCCACTGTCCACGTCGTTGTCCCACGAATAGCCGATGACGGTGCCGTCGTAGCCCGCACCATCGAGGTTGCTTTTGGCCGAGAGGAACTTGTCTTTCGCGCCTTGATCGGGGTTGTCGCCCTTCTTGTGCCAACCGTGGATGAACACGGTCAGGTCGTTTACGCACGAGGTATCGACGCCCGGTACGTCGCCCGTCGTGTCGTAACTCGTCTGGGATTCGCCAGACACGAGATTACCGTCGTCGTTGAAGTGCCCCCGCGTCGAAACGATCGGGATTCCGTATCGTTCGGCATTTGCGGTGCCCATTCCGAGCGTTGCGAGTCCGGTTGCTGTGATGCCTGTCTGTTTGAGGAATCGTCGTCGGTTGACGTTTATCATGGATGTCCAAACACCGATTCGATATCGCTTAACTTCAAAATTTTTATTTCTAAAATAGAATAAAATAAACCCATACAGAGAGGTATATACTTCCCATCCAGTTGCACTGTCGGACTCGAAACCAAACGGGTTTTAAGCACCGGGGCGCAATTCGTCCGTAAGGTCGATATCTATGCAGATGCCACGACGCTTTAACACGTACTGTCCGCATTGTCACACCCACCACGAACACGAGGTCGAGAAAGTTCGTACGGGACGCCGAACCGGAATGAAGTGGGACGCCCGCCAGCAGAAGCGCGGCAAAGCCGTCATCGGTAACGCTGGTGGCTTCTCCAAGGTGCCCGGTGGAGACAAACCGACGAAGAAAACAGACCTCAAATACCGCTGTAGCGAGTGCGGCAAGGCCCACCTCCGCAAGGGATGGCGCGCTGGCCGACTCGAATTCCAGGAGTAAATCATGGCAGGGAACTTCTACACGGTTCAGTGCCCGGACTGCGAGAACGAACAGACGGTCTTCAGCAAGGCCGCGACCGAAATCAACTGCGTCGTCTGTGGACACCGCCTCGCCTCGCCGACCGGCGGCAAGGCTAAAATCGACGGCGACGTTACGGAAACAGTAGCATCCCGATGAAATACAGTGGCTGGCCTGAAACTGGCGAACTCGTCGTCGGAAAGGTCGATGAGATAGAGGATTTCGGGGTCTTCATCGACCTCGAAGAGTACGAGGACAAACGTGGTCTCGTCCACGTCAGCGAAGTCGCCAGCGGCTGGATTAAGAACGTCCGAGACCACGTCAACGTCGGCCAGACGGTCGTCTGTAAAGTGCTCGACGTCGACGAGGGGTCACAGCAAATCGACCTCTCCATCAAAGACGTCAACGAGCACCAGCACAGCGACAAGATTCAGGACTGGAAGAACGAGCAGAAAGCAGACAAGTGGATGTCGCTCGCGTTCGGCGACGAGATGTCCGACGAGCAGTACACGCACGTCGCCAACGAACTCTACGCCGAGTTCGGGAGCATCTACGACGGCTTCGAGCAGGCGGCCATCCACGGCCCCGAAGCCCTCGACAGCACCGAACTCGACGACGAGGAAATCGACTCGCTGGTCGAGACGGCGCGCGAAAACGTCTCGGTGCCCTACGTCAACGTCAGCGGCTACGTCGATCTCCGAAGCCCGGGGAAAGACGGCGTCGATGGTATCAAAGAGGCGCTGAAGGCCGCGGAAGGAAACGGCGACATTCCCGACGAAGTCGAACTCGACGTGACCTACGTCGGTGCGCCCGAGTACCGCATCAAGGTTCGCGCACCGAACTACAAGACGGCGGAGGCACAGCTCGAAGAGAGCGTTGCTCGCGCCGAAGTCGTCATGGAAGATTTGGGCGGCACCGCCGACTTCCACCGCGAACGACACACAGACGACGAATGAAATCCGACATCCGGGTGTGTTCTGCGTGGGAGGCAGAACACGACCGCCCGGTGTACACCCTTTCTGCGACTTGTCCGGACTGCGGAGCAGAGGCCACAAACAGCGCCCCCGCTCCGTTCGACCCGGCAGACCCCTACGGCGAGTACCGACGCGCTCTTAAGCGGCGCGCCCGCGACTAGCGGACATGGACGAAGTTGATATCGAAGTCGTCGCGAATCCGGAGGTCGAATCGCCGGTGCTCATCGAGGGACTGCCGGGCGTCGGCCACGTCGGCAAACTCGTCGCCGAACATCTACTCGAAGAGAAAGAGAGCGAACTCGTCCGACGAGTGTACTCCGAACATCTTCCACCGCAGGTCAGCGTCGAGGACGACGGCACGACCGAGTTGGTCTGCGTCGAACTCCACGCGCTGAGCCTCGACGGGCAGGACGTGCTCGTGTTGACGGGCGACTCGCAGGCACAGGACAACGCAGGCCACTACCGCCTGACGAGTGCCTTCCTCGACGTTGTCGAGGAGTTCGGCGTCGAGCGCGTGTTCGCACTCGGTGGCGTTCCGACCGGCGAACTCATCGAGGAGTACGCCGTGCTGGGTGCCGCGACGAACGCCGAGTTCGTGGACGAACTCGAAGCCGCCGACGTGGAGTTCCGCGAGGACGAACCCGCAGGCGGCATCGTCGGAACGAGCGGTCTCCTGCTCGGACTCGGCGGACGACGCGGCATCGACTCGGCTTGTCTGATGGGCGAGACGAGCGGCTACCTCGTCGACCCGAAGAGCGCGCAAGCAGTGCTCGAAGTGCTACAGAACGTCATCGGATTCGAGGTCGATTTCTCGTCGCTCGAAGAGCGGGCGGACGAGATGGAAGACGTCGTCGGAAAAATCGAGGAGATGGAAGCACAGCAGAACGCGGTGGCAACCGACGACGACCTCCGGTACATCGGTTAAAACAGCGACTTTTCCTGACCCCTGTACACGTGGTAGAGCGACGAGACGAGGAAGAACGTGACGAAAAACCACACCCAGAACTCGAAATCGAGCATCTCGATGGAGAAGAGGCCGAACTTCGCTGCGAGCAGGACGACGGATTCCAGCAGGCCGAGACCGAGGTAGAAGGTCGCCCACGACACGTCGTGGTTCGGGACGATTTCCATGTACACTTCGACCTCTCGCACGCGGTCTTTCAGCGAGAGTTCTTTCGACCGCTGGTCGTACTCCACGATGCCCAAATCGTCCAACTTCGGGAGGTGCGTTTGGTGAAGTGAGACGTACACGCTCTTTCTCACGTTTCTGGGTGCTGGTGACTCGCCAGTCTCCAACGTTGCGATGTGTTCTGCGAGGTCGTCTACCGTAAGCGACCCGCCAGTATCTCGAAGATATTGAATCGCCGCACGCCGCCTGTCGTTTCGCAAAACGTTATGAATCTGGCTTTCGTCGAGTTCCTGCTCCGTCTCCGGGTCAGTGAGTTTCATGGATGGGGGACAAACACGACGTGTTCAAGGTTCGTTACCAATACACATCATAACCGAGGCGTATTAAGTTTGCCATTGTTCATCTTTTCAAATATATTAGAGGTACGCGGATTATATATAGTAACAGATTAGATTGTGTGCACATAAGCGTACTCCCCATGTTGTGTTTGGCGGGAGTTTCTTAATTATGCGCAACTAACAGACATACCATGGCCGACTGGTTGGTCTCCGGCCTCTGGCTCTCGTTGGCAGTCGCCGTCGTCATCGCTGGGATCTTCGTCGTTGGGGCGCGTCTCTTCCCAACACAGCAGGCGACGAACGCGACGTACGTGTTCGGCGAGGGGAAACGCCGAATCGAAATCCGCGAGTACCTCCGAGCCATCGGCGAGGAGTTCGCAGAAGACCACTTCGTCGCGGGTCAGCACGTCGCGTTTTATCTCCCGAAACGGAACGTTGCGATTACTTTCGACGCGCACGCTTTTTTCCGCATCGAGAAGTCGGACACCTTCGCCGTCCTCGTCGAACACGAGATGCCGGGCTATCACCTCGGCGACCGACTCCCCTTCGAGACGCCGACGTTGGAACAAGAAGAAGAGGTCGATACGACGCGAGCGGCGTTCGCCATTCTCGGCGTTCCGACGAGTGCGACGCTCTCGGAAATCAAGTCGGCGTACCGCGACAAAGTGAAAGACGTGCATCCCGACCACGGCGGAACGCAGGAGGAGTTCCAGCGCGTCCGCGAAGCCTACACGACGGCGAAAAATTGCGCGAACTGAGTCGTCTCAACTGACGTTCGCAACTTCGTAGGCGACGCCAGCGTCTCGAAGCGCGTCGGTGACGCGCCCGACGCTGTCCGAGGTGGCGACGATGACTACGTCGAGTCCGCGCTCCGCCGCTTCCGCCGCGACTTCGCCCGCCGCGAAGGTCGTATCCGGTTCCACGCCCGCCGAGCGAAGGCTGACGACCGCTTCGACGCCGGTCGCGGTCAGAACGGCGGCGTCCTCGCAAGCGTCAGCGAGCACGTCCGCATTGACCGCTCGACTCCCGCCGGAGCGAACGGGCGGCACTTGATACACCGTCACGCGACCGGGTTCGAGGTCGATGATTCCTTCGAACTCGGTGACGCCGACCTCCTTCCCTTCGACCGCGTCGGTCGTCGCGATACCAGTTGCTGGCCCTTCGTCGCTCGGTGCGGCGTGGAGCAGACCGTCTTCGAGCGAGAGGGAGACGGTTTCACCCTCTGCGATGTCGGTCGTCGCTATCGCGGCGTCCTCCCCGACGTTGCCGAGAATGTCGTCGGTGACGTGGTCGGCGAACCGCCGAACGTCGGTGGCGGACTGCAAGAGCCAATCGACGCCCTCTTTCGTGACGCTGTAGCGCGACCGTCCTTCCTTCTCCACCAGTCCGTCGGCGACGAGTCCACGAGTGTATTCGCTGACGGCCTGACTCGTGACGCCGACGGCGTCTGCGATTTCGCCCTGACTCACCGCTGGTTGTCGTTCTGCGATTTCGGCGAGGATGCGAAACCGCGTTGCGGCACGCTTGTCCTCCAGCACGTCGGCCATGCCCGAACAGTCGGGGGGAACGATAAAAATACCAGCGGTCGAGTATCTTACAAAGGTTATTAAAATGCATTTTTGTATTTCTAGTAATAAATTATATATTAGGGCCGTCTTGTTATTTTATTGCAGGTGAAAGATGATGCGAAAAAGTGATTTCAAGCGATTCGACCGGCGAAGTTTCATCAAACGACTCGGTGCCACGGCGGGTGCGGTTTCGCTCCCCGTCGCGGGCAGTGCACAGGCCAAACGGCCGTCCGTGGCGCTCGTAACCACGGACAAAACCAACACCATATCCGCGGAGCAGATGCGTGCGGTTCGCCAAACCGTCCACGAAGAACGTGGAGTACCGCTCCAAGCAGAAACCGTCCCGGCGGCCGACCACGCGGGTAACATCGTCGCGTTCGCCTACGGAATCGACGAGGAGGGCGTTCCGTGGCAGTACACTGGCGTCAGCGACGGTAAACGGGACGCGACACCGCTCCGAAGCAAGGCGGAGCGTCGTGCCCGCCAGTTCGAACGCGGTGACTTCTCGCGACCCGCGTCCTCGTCCGAGGCGACGACCGAAGACGCAATGACGAAGGACGTGACGACGCAAGGGACGTGGGACCGCATCGTCCACGACGAGAAGGACTTCTGTGCAGACCCCTACGGCTGTACCACCGACAACTTCGACGTGTTCCAACTGACCAGCGACGGCGACGGTACGCAAGACGCCTACTCGGTCAAGCACATCTTCGCCATGGAACCGGGCGTGCGAAAGTACGACAGCGATTGGGAGAACGACGTCGGCCGACCGCTTCACGACTGGTCTGTGGGGGATATCGGCGGCGAGGACTTGGACGAGTGGGATCCGCTCGGCACCCACGACGGGTCGCAGACGATCGACGTGAGCATCGGAACGACCGGTGCGAGCCTCGGTTGGAGCTACACGCAACCCGCCGTTACGACCGTCGATAAGAGCAGTCCGAGCGGCAACTACGCTGAGTGGGCCGAGAACTTCAACACGTCGCAGGCGCGGCAGAACACGAACGGCATGAAGCCGGGCAGTCGCGCGTGGGTGTCACAGCACAGTAGCGGAAAGTACCACCTTCTGGACGTTGTCTCCGACGGCCAGTTCGAGAACACGTGGGGTACGACGCACTCGGTCAAATTCACGTGGCACGTCTACGTGTACGCCTGATTCCGGGAGCGTCAGGTCTATATTACGGGACGGCGACGGATGAACCGTGACCGCAGTCGTCCCTCTCGCTCTCTCCGTCCTGTCCGTTCCCCTCTCGGACGTGCTCGCGTGGCTGGTTATCGTCTCGTTCGTGGCCACTGCGGCGCTCGAACGATACGACCGCCAAATCGCGCGTCTCGTCGGTGCCGGAGCGTGGACATTGTTCGGCACGTTCTGGGGCGTCCTCTTCCCGCGATTCGCGTTCGAAATGAAGAGTTTCGTGGAGGGTGCGCTCAGTCTGGCGGCAGTGCCCCTCTGCCTGTACGCGGGTTATCAACTCTACTCGGGGCGCGACTCGCTGTTCGTGCTCTCTCGCGCAGTTGCGGCGATGGGCGTCATCTACCTCCCGTTTTCTAGCGTCGGCTTCCTTCGCGAGTGGCTGGTCGAGATGGTCAGCTATCAGACGAACGTCGTCATCGAAGCAGTGGGTTACAACCCTGAGTTCACGACGGCCGAGGAGAACGGCTACCACAGCGCGTTCATCTTTACCGACGAGACGGGCCACACCTACTACACCTACCTCGTGCTGGCCTGCACGGGAATCGGAAGCATGAGCATTTTCGGCGGCCTCATCGCCGCGGTGAAGGCACCGCTTCGTCGGAAGCTCAAGGCATTCGCCGTCGCCATCTCCATCATCTGGGTGTTGAACGTCGTCCGCAACGTCTTCATCGCGCTGGCCTTCGGCAACCAGTGGTTTCAGATCTTCGTCGGCCCGATTACCTCGCTCGTCGGCTACGCAGACCCCGGCATGGTCTCGTTTTTCATCGCCGACCGCGTGCTCTCCCAACTGCTCGCGGTGGTCGCGCTGGTCGGCATCCTCTGGTTGGTGCTCCGCGACCTGCCGGAACTGCTTACGGTCATCGAAGACGTGGCCTATCTCGTCACCGGCAACGAGTACGACCTCCACAAGACGGTGCGAGCAGATGGAGGGCGTTGAGTTCGCAGACCGGTCGGTTTACTTCCCGGCAGCGGACGCGCTCGTCCTCGCCGACCTCCACGTCGGCAGGGACGCCACCTCCGACGTTTCGCTCCCCCTCGGCGAACGGGATGATTTGACGACTCGATTCGACGCGCTTCTCTCCCGATTTTCTCCGAGCGAAGTCGTCTTCGCGGGCGACGTGCTCCACGCGTTCGACCGACTGCCCGACGAGGCAAACGACATCTTCGCCGACCTCCGGAATCTCGCCGACGACGCAAACGCGACGTTCGTCGCGGTTCGAGGCAACCACGATTCGATGTTGGACGAGCTGACAGACGCGCGGGACGAACATCGCCTCGCAGATGGGACACTGGTCTGTCACGGCCACGCGGAACCCAACGCGACAGCGTTGCGGTACGTTGTCGGCCACGACCATCCCGCGATAGAAATCGAAGGGAAACGCAGACCGTGTTACCTCTGGGGCCCGAACACGTTCCGCGATTCTGACGTGCTCGTCCTTCCGGCGTTCACCCGACTCGCGAGCGGCGCAGTCATCAACGGAATGTGGGGGAGCGACTTTCAGACCCCGCTCGTCACCAGCGCGAACTCGTTTCGCCCCATCGTCCGCGACGACGACGCTGACGAAACGTACCGGTTTCCGGCGCTCGGCGAGTTCCGAGAGATGCTGTAAGTGCGGTTTCGTCGTCGCTCGACTGCCGCCTTCGCGCTACATCGCCCTCGGATTCGGGTCGTACGTTTCGCCGACGACGAACCGCATCGCGTTCGGACGGCAGTAAACGTCCATCTCCGCTCGTCGAATCGTCTCGCCGTCGAGGCTGAATCGCACCGGGCGGTCGTGACGAATTCGGAGGTTCGGCACCGTCACTCGCTCAACGTACTCGGAGTCGCGGCCCAGCAGTACGTCGGCGGCACCGGTCGCGAGGAAATCGAGCGACGGCGGGCGCTCGACGATGACGACGTTCAACAGGCCGTCCTCCATGTTCGCCTGCCGAGTGCGTTCTCCTGGGAATCGCCGCCCGTTGCCGATGAGAAGCATGACCGCTTCGCCCGACCATATCGGGTCGTTCCGCTGCCCGGCGCGAATGTCGAGTCGAAGTGCATCGAAATCGCGCACCTCGTGAAGCGTTCGCAGCACGTACGCGAGCGAACCGAGGCGGCGTTTCATCTCCGGTGCGGTTCGGGTGCTCGCGTCGGCGGTCAATCCGCCCACGCAGGAGTTGACGAACGGGCGGCCGTCCGCCATTCCGAGGTCGAGCGTTCGTACCTCGCCGGACTCCAGCACGTCGAACGCGTGGACGACGCTCCGGACGCCGACGTTGGCGGCGAAGTTGTTCCCGGTACCGGTCGGAACCACGCCGAGACGAACTCGGTCGAGCGCGTCCGCGGCATCGACGCCCCTGACGACTTCGTTGAGCGTTCCGTCGCCGCCTGCAGCGGCGACAACCGACGCACCGTTTCGTGCGGCCGATTCCGCGAGCGCCACGGCTTCGCCAGGGGTCGTACTGTCCCGGACGTCGTACCCTCGACGGAGAGCGATTTTCCGCGCAGCAATGCACTTTCTTCGATCGCCGCCGTTCGGATTTCGAACGAGAATCTTCGCTCCGGGTTTCGACACGGTTCGAGTTCACCGCTCCGGGAACAAAGCCGCATCGCCCGTTTCGATCGTTTCGCCGTTCCTTCCTCCCTCCGCTCTCTCCCGATCAGCGTCGCTACCGTCGAACGTCCTCGTACACCGCACGGGCGGCCTTTCGCCCGCTCTCCATCGCTGCGTTGAGCGAGGAGGCTTCGGTGTAGTCGCCCGCGAGATAGACCGATTTCCGGTCGGTTCGGTTGCTCGGCAGAGCGTCGAAAACGCCGGGCGGTTGGGCGAACTGTGCGAACTCGATTCGGTCGGTGTGCAGGTGTTCGAGGCTCGGAAACGTTCGCTCGGGATACCACGCTCGGAGCGTCTCACCGACGTGCTCGGCGAGTTCGTCGTCCGACTGCTCAGGTACCCCGAGAAACGTCGCGGAACAGAGTTCGCGGTCGTCGGGCGCGTACTCCGATGCGACTGCGGAAAGGGGAACGATTTCGTTCGGCGCGCCGTCGGCGACGTTCAGCAAAATTCGCGTTCCGGCGTCGAGTGGCGCATCGTGGGCGAAGTACTGGGTGACACAGCCACGCGCCTCGGTCGGAATCGCCTCGATTCCGGTCAGTTCGCGCGCGGATTTCGGGTCGGTGGCGACGATGGCCGCGTCGGCGGCGACGGTCTCACCGCCGACTTCGACCGCCGCCTCGTCGCCGTCCGATTCGACCGCCGAAACGCCTTTTCCGAAGTGAATCGTCGCGCCCGCCACCCGCGCTCTGTCGGCCAACTGCTCGGCAATTGCGCCCATGCCGTCCGCCGGAATCGCGGTTCGGCCGGTCGAGAGCATCTTGAACGTGAACTCGAACACTTTCTTGGAAGTCGAAAGCGATCTGTCGAGCGTGATGCCGCCGTAAAACGGCCCGGCGAATCGATTTCGGAACTGCTCGGAAAATCCCTTCTCGCGGAGGTAGTCGTCGATGGACTGGTCGTCCCCGGCGAAAATCTCGCGGTTCGGTTTTCCGGCGAGTTCGCGGCGTAGTCGCAGAGTGCGGAGTTTGTCGCCGAAACTCACCTCGCGGTTCGTCGCCGATTCGAAGAGGGTTCGCGGGTCGCGGAGCGGGTCGGCTAGCACCGACCGATGGCCGGGGCGAGCGAGTACCGCCCCGGGGGAAAAATACCGCAAATCGAGGTCGTCGTAGTCGAGTTCGCGTTTCGCGGCGGGGTAGGCGGTAAAGAGTACCTGAAATCCTCGGTCGAAGGTGAAGCCGTCTTCCCTTCGAGTTCGGACTCGGCCACCGGCCTCGTCCTCACGCTCGAACACCCGAACGTCGATTCCCCACTCGGCGAGGCGACGGGCGGCGACGAGTCCCGCGAGTCCCGCCCCGGCGACTGCGACAGTTGTCATGGAAGGTAATCGGTCGTATCGCGTAAATGTTCCTTGGCCTATCTGGTTTGGTACCAGAGTGGATATCGAAGGTGAGAAGTACAGAAAACATTTATCTCCCAACTCGGGACTGTCGCGGAACGATGACCTCTAGACGGACGATTTTGCGGTCGGCGGTCGGTAGCTCTAGTCTTTTGCTCGCGGGATGCTCGAATCTCCGCGGGACGGAAGAAAACGGGACAACCAAGACTTCGCACGGAACGGTAACGGAACCAGCGAGTACGACAGAAGGGGAAACGGCACGGGAGACGACCACGATATGGTGGGAACGAACGCGACAAGGAACGGTTCAACCGGACGCCGAAGACCTTGCGGTGTACAACCACACCGCCGACGAGCGATACATGACGATAGTGGTCGCTCCGATATCCGACTAATTGGACCGATTCGACGCGGAGTTCACACTCGCTCAGCAGAGGGATTCCGGTAGTCAGCGGCATTATTCGGAAATCGAGCAGATGAACCACGACTGTCGAATCACGGTGGCAGACGACCGTTCTGTAGTTCATCGATTCGATTCGGTCGATGGAATATCCTCACGAAACTGCGTCCCGTTTGGGATCTTGTTCACGGAGAACCACGCCGCCTCTTCGATGGCGTCCTCGGAAATCCGAACGTTCCCACCGACGCACCGAGCGACGAATCCGGCTTGCAAAATCGGGGCGAGCGCGAACTCGCCATAGTCGAAGCGCAACGTCTCGGTGAACAGCAACTCGGAGACTTCACAGTCGATTCCGGTTTCCTCGCGGGTTTCGCGCTCCGCGGTTTCGGCGGGTCGTTCTCCCCGCTTTCCTTTTCCTCCCGGCGGTTCCCATGCGGACGAGTGTCCCGAATCCCGTACCAACAGAACCCGGTCGTCGTCCATGACGAAACAGACCGCGACCCACGGAAAGATGTCGTCCGGGGAGTCCGGAAACTCGTGTTCGGACACCGAAATCGGGTCGCGCACTCGGTGCGGAACGTCGCCCCAGCGTTCAGTCAGCGAACTGCGCAGGCGCTCTGCGCGGTCGGCGAGTACCGATTTCACGGCGTCCGGTTTCATAGCTGCCAGTTCTCCGATAGAAGTAAAAAAGACGGCGGATGAACAGGGCTTAGTGTCCGCCCGCGAACCACCGATTATGGAGACGACGGACGCATTCATCGGCCTGACGTGCGTGGACTGCGGCGAAACGTTCGACGCCGAAACGGGAACGCATCGCTGTCCCGACTGCGACGGCATCCTCGACCCGGAGTACGACTACGACGACATCGACCTCTCGCGGAGTGACCTCGAATCCCGACGCTTCGACACGATGTGGAAGTACGAGGAACTGCTCCCGTTCACCCGCGATTCGGCGGTGACGATGGACGAGGGTGCGACGCCTCTCGTGGACTGTCCGAACCTCGCCGAGGAGATGGGCGTCGGGCGCGTCCTGCTCAAGGAC
>CAYNQM010000076.1:0-15673 GCA_964399275.1 uncultured Haladaptatus sp. | reverse complement strand
ACCTACTCGATTTCCGACCTCTCGCTCGGCCTCTCCGACGTGAATCTCCAAGGAAAACTGCTCGATACGAGTGCCATCCGCACGTTCGACCGCGACGACGGGTCGGAGGGGCGAGTCGCAAACTTGACCCTCGGCGACGAAACGGGCCGACTGCGTGTCACGCTCTGGGACGAGCAGGCCGACATCGCCGAAGAACTCTCGCCCGGCATCTCGGTCGAAGTAGTTGATGGTTACGTGCGCGAACGAGACGGGAGCCTCGAACTCCACGTCGGCAATCGTGGCGCAGTCGAAGCCATCGACGAGGACATCGACTACGTCCCCGAGAGCACGCCAATCGAGGAACTCCAAATCGGCGATACCGTAGACATCGCGGGCGTGGTTCGCTCGGCAGACCCCAAGCGAACCTTCGACCGCGACGACGGGTCGGAAGGACAGGTCAAGAACGTTCGCGTGCAGGACGAGACGGGTGACATCCGGGTCGCTCTCTGGGGCGAAAAGGCAGACTTCGAACTCGCTCCCGGCGACAAAGTGCAGTTTGCGGACGTAGACGTTAAGGACGGGTGGGCCGACGACATCGAAGCCTCTGCCGGGTGGCAGTCCACCCTCACCGTCCTCGACAGCAGTTCACCGACGGAATCGAAGGAATCGACGGAATCGAGTAACGACGACACCACCGGACTCGACGCGTTCAGCGACGGCACGGACGACTCCGACGAGGGCACCGACAGCTCTCCGACGGAATCCAGCGGGACGACGAGCACAGCGAGTACCGATACGAGCGAAACGGCGACCACCGCTGTTGAGCAAGCGGAGTTTACCGGGACGGTCGTCCAAGCCGGAAACCCCGTGGTGCTCGACAACGGCGAAAAGACGATGAGTGTCGAGACGAACGCGGACGTTCATCTCGGACAAGAAGTTACCGCGCGCGGCGAACTCCGCGACGGAAAAATCGACGCTGACGAAGTAATCTAGCTCTCGAACGGTTCTTCGTCTCGGTGATTGTCTACGTTCTGCTCGTCCGCCGCGGCATCTTCACGCGCTTCTTTGTGCTCGACTTCGGTTTCGTCCTCGATTTCTTCCTCGCGGGCTTGCTCCGCTTTTTCTTTCCCCTCTGCCGATTCTTCCTCTTCTTTCTCTTTCGCCATCGTTCGGTCGCGCTCGTGTGGGTTTTCGTCACTCATCGTGGCCGTGAATTCGTGGTCGATGCTCTTATTCGTGCTGGCAGATTCCCGCCCAGTTTGCCGCGAACGACGGTAGGGAAAGATTAAGGACGACCGCCTCCCGCTGTTGGATTATGAGCGTCGAGCTTCCGTTTGCGCCGGTCGATACGATAATCCGACGGAATGCGGGGTCCCTCCGCGTCAGTGCAGGGGCGGCAGAAGAACTCGCCCGTCGTATCCAACGTCACGGAGCCGAGCTGGCGACAGACGCCGCAAAGCAGGCGACGAGAGACGGACGGAAGACACTGATGGCGGAGGATTTTGGTGTCCAGCAGGTCATCGAGAAAGACGACCTTACCCTACCCGTCGCACCGGTTGACCGGATCGCTCGCCTCGACATCAACGACGACTATCGGGTTGCGATGGACGCGCGCGTGGCGCTGGCCGACATCCTCGAAGATTACGCCAACAACGTCGCGTCCGCGGCGGCGATCCTTGCTCACCACGCAGACCGGCGAACGGTTAAGGCCGAGGACATCGAGACCTACTTTAGGCTGTTCGAATGAATTTCGGCTACAGCGAGGTCTGTCTGGCTCACGACACCGGCCAGCGACATCCGGAAAACCCCGACCGACTGCGGGCGATTCGACAGGCACTTACCCGCAAACACGCTGTCGAGTACGTCGAAGCGGACCCCGCGACAGAGGCCGACGTTACTGCGGTTCACGACCCGGAATACGTCGAGGAGTTCCGGGAATTCTGTGCGAGCGGCGGTGGTAACTGGGATCCCGACACCGTCGCAGTCGAAGAGACGTGGGATGCCGCACTTCAGAGTTCCGGGCTGGCGTGTTGGTCGGCCCAAACCGCACTGGCTGGTGCCGACGGACGCGACACGCCGTTCTCACTGGGACGACCGCCGGGACATCACGCGGTTGGCGACGACGCCATGGGATTTTGTTTCTTCAATAACGCCGCCGTCGCCGCCCAATCGGTCATCGACGCGGGCGACGCCGAGCGCGTGGCCATCTTCGATTGGGACGTTCACCACGGCAACGGAATACAGGACATCTTCTACGAGGACGGGGACGTGTTCTATGCCTCGATTCACGAAGACGGCCTGTATCCCGGCACGGGCGAAGCCGACGAATTCGGTGCGGGAGCGGGAACTGGTACGACGCTCAACGCACCTCTCCCGGCGGGGTCGGGCGACGCGGACTACCGAACGACCTTCGACGAACTGGTCGCACCGGCAATCGTCGCGTTCGACCCCGACCTCCTGCTGGTCAGCGCGGGATTCGACGCCCATCGCCACGACCCGATTTCCCGGATGCGCGTTTCAACGGAGGGGTACGGCATGCTCACGGCGCGCGTTCGCGACCTCGCGGACGAGGCGGGGGCAGCCCTCGCGTTCGTCCTCGAAGGCGGATACGGACTGGACACGCTCTCGGACGGAGTCGGTATCGTCCACGAGGTGTTCGATGGGATGGAGCCGGTCGTTCCCGACGGGGAGGTGGACCAGGATGTGCAGGAACTCGTGTCGGAGGTTCGTGACTCACACCCTCTCTTGGATTCGGTTTAGGGTTTAAAGTTCAGGGTCGTATGAGTGGGCGATGTTTTTCTTGAAATCCTTTTTACTGAACTACAAGCGATTGCTGATTCTGCGACCATGGAGTGAGTTCGAGTAAGTGCTAGCTATTGCCGACTCCAATCATACCGCACCCGCCACCGCAACCGCCCACGTCCTCCCCAACCGACTCGCTCCTTCGTCGCTCGTCCCTCACGCGGGCGACCCTCCGAGGGAGGGCCGTCTTCGCGCGCCACCGTAACCGCCGACAGACCAACCGCTGGGCGTACACACCGATCAGTCACGGAAACGTACCCAATCATCTTTTCAACTACTTTGTCGTCCTCGCGGGTGCGAACTTTCGAGGAAGTTGTGCTCTTCGTTTCAAATTTCACCTGTGATTTATGTTGTAACGTGCTGTAGAGTCGTCAGACCCGCGGGGGTGGGCCAATGAAACAGGTATCACATGCGATATTGCACGACCGATTTCCCAGCATCGGGGGCGGGGAACGATTCGCAATCGAGGCGGCACGGGTGCTCGACGCACCGATTTACACGGCTTACGTCGCGGAGGGCGTCAGTCTCCCGGACGACGTAACGGTCGTTCCGATTCGACAGGACAAGTACACTCGTGGCATCTCCGGCCAGTTCCTCGAATGGAAAAACGAGGGGATGAACCCGTTGGAGACGCTGTCGGTCGCACTCGGTTTGACCGATGCCCACGACGAACTGTCGGCGTACGACGTGCTCTTGGAGAGCGCACCGCTCTCGAAGTCCTACGTTCCGCGCGTCGAGCAAACCATCCTCCACTATCCACACAGTCCACCGCGCTGGCTCTACGACCTCTACCACGAACGCCTCACGGAGTTCGACTACCCCGGCCTCCAGTTCGCGCTGAAGGCCTACGCGAAGTGGTGGCGAACGCTCGACAAGGAATCGAACGACTACGTAGACCAGTTCGTCGCCAACAGCGAACTCGTTCGCGACCGCATCCAGCGATACTACGACCGAGCAACGTTCGTGGAAAACCTGCTCGACATCGTCGAGCAAACGCATGCAGAAGCCGCCGCCAAATGCTCCGCAGTCACCGATGATACGAAAACCATACACGTCTACTGAGCCGCGTGTTTCGGTCGTGATTCCGACGCTCCCGGCGAACGACCACGAGCGCGTGGTTTCCAGCCTTCGGAGCCAAACGATGCCCGACTTCGAAGTGATAGTCGTCGAAGATGCGACCCTCGACATCTGCGAAGCCCGAAACGCAGGTATCGAGGCGGCGACCGCGGACATCGTCGCCCTCACGGACGACGACTGTCTCCCACCCCCCGACTGGGTAGCCACCGTAGTCGGCGCGTTTTCGCACGGCGAGGTCTGCGTCGAGGGAAGTGTCGAAGGCGGGCGAACCTACCGAGGCGAGGGGTTGTACGTCGGTTGTAACCTCGCGTTCGACCGCGAGACCGCGATTTCCGCAGGGGGATTCCGAAGCGAGTACGCCGGATGGCGCGACGACACGGAATTCGGCTGGCGAATGGAATCCTACGGACGCTGTCAGTACGACCCGAATCTGGAAATGAGCCATCCCGACAGACCACGAACCAACATCGACGAGGCGAAAGAAGCGCGACTGAAACGCGAATATCCCGACCGCTACCGGGAACGAATCGTCCCCAACACTGCCGTCGGGCGGGTCAATGACTGGCTTTGGCGGCGCGGATTCTGGAACGCAGTCGATAGAGTTCGGTACGCCGGAGGGGGACGATGAACGTCGCGCTCGTCGTCCTCGACACCCTTCGAAAGGACGCCTTCGACGACCACTTCGAGTGGCTTCCCGGCCAGCGATTCGAGAACGCGTACTCGAGTTCGCACTGGACGGTTCCGGCTCACGCCTCGCTGTTCGCGGGGAAGTACGCTAGCGAACTCGGGGTGTATGCGGGGGCGCAGCTGCTCGATTGCCGGGAGCCAGTTCTCGCTGAGTCGTTCCAGCGCGCCGGATACGAAACGCGAGCGTTCAGCGCGAATGTCAACATTTCTCGCCCGTTCGACTTCCATCGCGGCTTCGAGCAGTTCGAAGGCAGTTGGCGACTGCAAGCCCTCTCGGAGAACGTCTTCGACTGGGACACCTTCATCGCCGAAACGCGGGACCAGGGGCCGGAGCGCTACCTCTACGCCCTGCGCGACGTGCTGACTGGGGATTGCGATACGATTCCGTCGATCAAGCGCGGCGCACTGCTCAAACTCCGCGATTTGGGTTGGGGACGGGCGACCCGCGACGACGGTGCTACCGAGGCGCTCCAGTTCGTCCGGGAAACCGACTTCGCTGACGACGAGTTCTTCTTCTGCAACCTGATGGAAGCCCATACGCCCTACGCTCCCCCGGAGGAGTATCGAACCGTCGAACCGCCAGAACTGAATGGGCTGCGAGCGACGCTCGACAGTCCGGAAGCCGACCCGGCGACGATTCGGCGCGCCTACGACGACAGCGTCCGGTATCTCTCCGACGTGTACCGCGCCATCTTCGCGGAACTGCGGTCGGAGTTCGACTACGTGATTACGCTCTCCGACCACGGCGAAGCCCTCGGCGAATACGGCGCGTGGGAGCACCTCTGTGGCCTGTATCCCGAAGTGACGCGAATACCGCTCTGCATCTGGAGCGACGACCTCGAAACCGGCACCCGCGACGAGACCGTCAGCCTGCTCGACGTTCACGCAACACTGCTCGACATTGCCGACTTAGACGCCGAATCGCGGGGTCGCTGTCTGCTCTGCCGGAGCGAAAGCCGGGAGCGGTTGGTGGAGTATCACGGCCTGACCGACCGCCACCGCACTGCGCTCGCTCGGGATGGGTTCGACGTCGAGCCACTCGACCGGGAGATGTACGCGCTGGTCGCCCCGAACTACTACGGGTGGGAGGCAATCGACGGTTTCCACGAACAGGGGAAGATAGATGAGCCACGAGAGCGAATCGAATCGCTCGTGGACACACTCGACGAACGAATCATCGAAAACGACGTGGCCGTCTCGGAGGCGATTGAAGCCCAACTCCGTGATTTAGGCTATGCATGAGCGAGGCTGCGGGAATCAGTCTCAGTCGGGAGACGCTCCGGGGGACGATTGCGCAGTTCACGATGGCGGTGGTCGGCTTCGCCGGAACCGTCATCTTCGCGCGATGGCTCGGCCCGCGAGCGTTCGGCGGCGTCTACCTGTTGTTCGCGCTGGTGAAACTCGCCGACCGACCGATGAACGGCTGGTCGATCGCGGCGAAAAAGCGCCTCTCTGAATCCGACGCGCTCCGCCCGCCCGCGTTCGGCGCGCAGTTGCTATTCGATATCGGTTGGGTCGCGCTCGCGGGCATCGCCGCGTTTCTCGCCGGCGACGCCCTCCGCGAGTACACCGGACTTGCGCTCGCTCCGTTCCTGCTCGTTCTCCTCCTCGCCACCGAATCGGTCTACGAAACCGTCGAGAGTTTGGTGCAGGGTCGCGGTCGCATCAGCGCCGCGACGTGGAACGACACCTTGCGGTCGGTGCTGACCCTGCCGCTTCAAATCGGGTTCGTCGCGTTACCCGGAATCGCGGCGGCGGGGATGGTGTACGGGTTGGCCACCGCCTCGGTGCTGACGCTTCCCGTGGTCGCCCTGTTCGTTGCGGCGCGGCCAGCGGTTCCGTCCCGCGCTTTCCTCCGGAGTCTCGCCGACTACGCTCGGTACAGCATCCCGACGACGATGCTCGGGACGACGTACGACCGCCTCGACGTGCTTCTTCTGGGCTTCCTGCTCACGCCCGCGTCGGCGGGATTCTACGAAGTCGCGTGGAAACTCACGCTCCCGGCGGTGTTCGTGGCCGACGTAGCAGGCCGCGGACTCATGGCGACGGTGAGTGCCCGCCGTGGACGCGGCGAGCGCGTTGGACGGGACGTGTCGAACACCGTCGCCTACGCTGGCGTGCTCGCGGTTCCCATCTTCTTCGGGTCGCTTGCGCTCTCGAAATCGCTGGTCGTGACCGTCTACGGCCCCGACTTTCAGAGCGCCGCGCACCTGCTGGTCGGACTCGCGGGCTACCGCGTCGTCCGAACGCAGAGCGGACCGCTTCTACAGGCGGTCAACGGACTCGACAGGCCCGAGGTGGCGATGCGACTCTCCGCGATTGCCCTCGCCGTGAACCTCGTCCTCGGCGTCGTGTTGACGCTCCGATTCGGCCCAATCGGCGTCGTCGTCGCGACAATCGTCGCCGAGACGGTGCTGTATCTCGGTGGAGTTCTGTTTCTCCGACGAACCGTCTCGGGATTCTCCCCCATTTCGCGTCCGATGGCCGGACAGGTGGGTGCCGGACTCGTCATGTTTGCCGCCGTGTCGGTGGCGCGCTCCTCCGTCTCTGTGCAGTCGTGGCTCGACCTCGGAATGCTCGTTTCGCTCGGCGGCGTCGTCTACTTCGGCGTCCTCCTCGTCGTCAGTCCGGGCGTCAGGCACACGCTCGAAACGGCGGTTCGCGGGTCGGAGCAAGCCAGAAGCTATAACGGTGGTCGGTAACGAACAGGACTGTGATGTCGCTCCTCGAAATTAACATCGAAAAACCCGCACTCGTGGAGGAACGAGTGTACCCCAACGAAGACACCGCACCGGCCAGTGCGCGCACGCAGTCCGAATCGTCCTCGGATCGCTCCGTCCTTTCGCTGGTCAAACCGCTTGTCGGTCTTCTCCTCGTCGCCGGACTCACGATGCTGGTTCGCAAGTTCCGCGCCGGTGACGACGATTCGGCCGCGTTCGAGTCGGACGAGTTCGATTCGGACTTCGATTCGGGTTCCAACCACGGACAGGTCATCGCTGGCGTAGTCGGCCTCCTCAGCGTAGTCGCCCTCGTGCGAAAAGTCCGTGGCGGGTCGGCAGACGAGTAAGCGAAACTAAATCTTCTCTGACACTGCTGTTGCGAACTCCCTCGTACCAAGAGTTAAATAGGACGAGTGGATTGTATTCGAAATATCAGAATGACTATTAAACCCGCCGATTACGACCTGCGCGAGCTACGCAGGATGGCAGACGAGGACGAGCCACCGCTCGACCTCTCGGGTGACGAGGAGCGGACGGCAGAAGACCTCTTTCGACTCGGCCAGCGCGAGGAACTGCTCAAACTTCAGACGCAGTTGCTGGCGTCCGGTTCGCTTCCGCAGAAACCCTATCTGAGCCTCCTTCCGAATCGATACGGTGCCGAGGTCGTCGTCTTCGAGTGGCTCGACTTCCTCATCGAAAAGGCCGGATTCGAGAACACCTCGAACGCGCTGTCGTACTACGAGGAAATCGGTTGGCTGAGCGAACCGGCGCGGGAAGCCCTCCAATCGTACATGTACGGCTTCTCGGAGGTAGACAGATTCGATTCCGACGGGCCGAACGACCTCAACACGAACGACCACGTGCTGAGTCTAGTGTACATCGCCCGACTCGCCTCGCTGTAGTTTGCTTCGCGCTGCTCGACTCCCCTTGCCGTACCGACTCGCCCTATCGACTCACTCGGCGTAGCCGAGGTTCCGCAGTCTATCCTCGATTACCTCGTCGGTCATCTCGTCGCTCGTCTCCGGCGGTTCCGCCCTCACTTCTCTGCGCTCGTCCGCGTCGATTTCTGCCCACGGAACTTCGATGAGTTCGCGCTTGTGAAGCCCGCCGGGATGGCCGAACGTCCGTATCGGAATCGGATAGGTTCGCTCGCCGATGAGGTTGCCGTGGTCTGCCGTGATGACCGACTTGCCCGGCAGTTCCTCCACCAGTCGCTCGACGTGAGGAAGCGTCACGTTCAGATTCTCGACGTAGGCCTCGATAATCTCCGCCTCGTTGTCCGTCTCGCCGTGCAGGAGGGCGTTCCACGGATGCGGCTCCTCGCTGTGTTCGTCGGCGTCCAACTGCATCTCGATGCCTGCGTGGCCGAACTGCCGCCCCTTCTCCCCGATGAAGGGGAAATGCGGTTGCATGAAGTGCGTGATGATGCGCTTGTCGGGGTACTCCTCGAACGCCGAACGGGTCTGTTCGACCATCGTCTCAGGCATGACGGTTCGGAACTCGTCGTTCCAGTGGTCGTCTAGCAGATTGACGACGGCGTGGAAGGTGCCGTCCGGAATTTTGTAGGCGTGAGGATTCGACGTGACGTACACCGTGTCGTGGAGTTCGCGTCCAACGAAACTTTCCTGCATGAACTCCCAACTCTCGCTTCCCGGCGACAGTTTGCTCGTCACTCGATCCCCGACGTTGGCCCGAGCGGCGAACATGTCGTACCGGCAGGCGTCCAAGATAATGAGATTGTCCCACTCCTCGCTCATCACGTCCATTCGGTCGTCGCCGTTCAACAACCGAGAGACGTAGGCGTTCGCTTCTATCGCATCGTTGCGCAGTCGTCGTAGCTCCCCCCGGAGGAGCGCTGGATCCTTCAGAACGCGTCGCACGTTCTGGAGAGAGTACCGACGCCGAATAGACATATCCAATTCATCGGGTGTAATTCTCTTATTTATGTCGTTCCTAAGGGGCTAGCAGTTCGAAATCAGACAAAATACGGACAAAAATAGTTGTAATTTTACTGTCTGTTTACGACCGTTTCAGCCAAATCAGCGACGTTCAACATCCGCGTTTCGAGGGCGTTCAGCCCACGTCGATGCGAACTGACCACCACCGTCTCCTCGCCGACCGTCGTCGTCCCGTGCTCGGTCGCTTCGGGGGAAAATTAGTCGGGAGTAGTCGGGGCACGAGTCGCTCGCGGAAAGGAGATTTATATGCTCGATTCCCTATCACTACCTGTGAAGTCCCCGTTCGACATTCTCGGGATAGACTCGGATGCGGATGATGCGGAGATTACCGACGCATACAGAGCGCGAGTGAAGGAGGTTCATCCCGACCAAGGTGGCTCGGTACGCGAGTTTCGGCGAATCCAGACGGCGTACGAGACGCTTCAAGCAGGCGAGTGGAGCGAAGATTCCGAAACGTGGCGCGAAACCCTCGAACGACAGCAACAGGAGGGCACTCACGTCGAATATCTCAACTACGAAGTTCTCGACGACTTCGAGTGGGAACTGGACGACGAGGAACTGTTCGAGAAAGCGCGCATCAACCATTTCGACCCGGAAGACGGCGGTGAGATTTTGGCGGAACCCGACGAACCCCTCCTCGAAGCGGCGGAGAACTGCGGATTTACGTGGCCCTTCGCCTGTCGTGGCGGGGCTTGTGCCAACTGCGCCGTCGCGGTCGTCGAGGGCGAAATGGAGATGCCCGCAAATCACGTCCTTTCGTCAAGTATGCTCGACCGCGGATTCCGATTGTCCTGCGTCAGTACCCCGACTACCGACGAACTGAAAGTCGTCTACAACGTCAAACATCTGCCCGGTCTGGACGAACTTCGACTCTCTCCGCAGCAGTTTACGAGTCAGTGACCGGAACTCTTCGATTTTGCTGGAATATTCAGTAGAAATGGGCCCTATCGGATTCGAACTACGTCCGGACATGCTCACTGTGTTGCGCGTGCCCGGTCTACTGTCGAATCCTCGGACAGCATCCTGCTGGTGCTCACGAACGAAGTTCGCACCAGCAGATGGGCCCTATCGGATTCGAACCAATGACCACCCGGTTATGAGCCGAGCGCTCTAACCAGACTGAGCTAAGGGCCCTCTCGGCTACGGATAATCTGTGGTACCTCTTTAGCGTACCGGGTTGTGAGCGATACGACCATCGAGACAGAACTTTCTCACCGAACAAACGAACCGAGAGAAGCGCCGCCGCCAGGGCTCGAACCTGGGACAACCTGGGTAACAACCAGGTGCTCTACCAACTGAGCTACGGCGGCTTCCGACTGCATCTTTGCATAGACGGAGTTGTTTGATAGGGCTTTCGTTTTCGCCCAGCATCATCGATACGCTTTCCCGCATTCGTGGAAAACATTCGGTGATGGCACGCTTCGAGGACGTCGTCGCGGCAGTCCGCGAGCAGGTCGAACCGGACAGCGACGAGCGCGAGCGTCTCCGAGAAGTCGTCTGTGCGCTCGCCGCACGAACCGAAGCGGCAGTCACCGACCTCCCCGTCGAGGCCGACGTGATGCAAGTCGGGAGCACTGCTCGCGGAACGTGGACGAGCGGCGACAGAGACATCGACCTGTTCGTTCGGTTTCCGCCCGACCTCGCCCGCGAGACGCTGGAATCCTACGGGCTGAAAATCGGTCACGCAGTGCTTCCGGACGGCCACGAAGAGTTCGCGGAGCATCCCTACGTCAAAGGCGAATTCGACGGCTTCGACGTTGATCTCGTCCCCTGCTATCGCGTCGAATCCGCGACGGAGATTCAGTCTGCGGTTGACCGGACGCCGTTTCACACGCAGTACCTCGAAGCGCGATTGGACGACGAACTCGCAGATGAGGTGCTTCTGTTTAAGCAGTTCTTGAAAGGAATCGGTGCGTACGGAAGCGACCTCCGAACCGAGGGCTTTTCGGGCTTTCTAGCCGAACTGCTCATCCTCGAATACGGTGGTTTCCGCGACCTGCTCGATGCAGTCGCGGACTGGAGTCCCCCCGTCCGCTTCGACCCGTACGACCACGGGACGGCGACGTTCGACGACCCACTGGTGGTCATCGACCCGACCGACCCCGAGCGAAATGTCGCGGCCGTGCTTTCCGACGAGAATTTCGCTCGCCTCCAGCACTACGCCCGTGACCTGCTCGCTGACCCGCGGGAGTCGCTGTTTTTTCACGACTCGCTCGACCCACTTACGGCGGCCGAACTGCGTGAGTTCGTCGCCGACCGTGGAACGACTCCGATCGCAATTCGCTTCGACGCACCCGACGTGGTGGAAGACCAGCTGTATCCGCAACTGCAAAAGTCGCTCTCGGGCGTAGCTGATGCGCTCTCCCGACGCGGATTCGACGTTCTGCGAGCCGACCTGTTCGCGGACGAAACCGCGGTGCTCTTTTTCGAACTCGCGGTGGCCGAGCGTCCCAACGTCGCACGTCACGAGGGGCCGCCGGTGCACGTTCGAGCACACGCGACCGGATTCTACGAGAAGTACGCCGAAGACGACGCGTACGGACCGTTCCTCGGCGGCGACCGGTACGTCGTCGAGCGAAAACGGGAGTTCACCACCGCGATTGGATTCCTCGAAAACGAGACGGTGTTCGACTCCGCGTTGGGGGTTCACGTCGAGCAGGCGATGCAGGAAGGGTACGAACTGCTGTCGGGTGACGACATCGGCGCGTTGGCTGAGGAGTTCGGTCGGGAACTCGCGGACTACTTCGACCCGAAACCGTAGTCCCGAAAACACCCATATATTTGAGCGATGATATGGGTTAATATATATGATATGATCATGCATCTATACGCCTGAGAACGATACGATATGACCCCGTCCCAACAAGACAGCGCGCCCTCCAATGACGTCGCAGTCGAAGATGCGGTGTTTCGGCAACTCGTCCAGCAGACGACGGACGCCGTCGTCATCGCGGCGAGCGACGGAACCATCCTGTTCGCAAACGACGCCGTCGCGGACGTGTTCGGCCACGTTCCGGCGGAACTGGAGGGTCGCCAGCTTACGTCGATCATTCCGAAACGGCTCCGTAACCGGCACCAGACCGCATTCAGGCGGTACGTGCGTACCGGCGAGCGAACCATCCCGTGGGACGCTATCGAACTTCCCGGTCTTCGCGCTGACGGTACGGAAGTCCCACTCTCGGTGTCGTTCCACGTCGATACCACCGCGAGGAACGAACTGCGATTCATCGGCGTCATGCGCGACATTTCCGACCGAAAGCGCGTCGAGCATCGCTTGGACGAGAAGACCGACCACCTCGACGAAGTGTTCGACGCGAGTCCTATCGCCCTCTCCATCCGCGCCGCAGACGGTGAGATTCTCCGGACGAACGAGCACGCAGACGAACTAGTCGATATCCTCGGTGCCTCGGACGAGATACGAATCTACGATTCCGACGGCGAACTGTTCTCCGAAGCCGAACTTCCCTTCAGTCGCGTGGCTGAGACCGGAAACCCCGTTTACGACGTCGAGTTCTACGTCGAAGGGGCGACTGGCGAACCACGCTGGTTCATCGTAAACGCGAAGCCAGTGCATGGGGCTGATGGCACGGTGGCACAGGTTATTACGGCGGGGAAGGATATCACCGAAGTCAAACACTTCCAGCGCGAACTCGAACGGCAGCGCGACGATTTGGAGCGAGAACTCGACGAGGTGTTCGACCGCATCGACGACGCGTTCTATGCCTTAGACGAGGTGTGGCGATTTACCTACGTAAACGAGCGAGCAGAACGACTCCTCGGACGTGACGAATCCGAACTGCTGGGTCGCGTCGTCTGGGACGTATTCCCGAGCACTGCCGAGGCGAAAGGGAACGAAGCGTTTCACCGAGCCGTCGAAACACAAGAACAAGTAACCTACGAGGAACATTGGTCGGGCCTCGATGCGTGGTTCGAAGTTCACGTCTATCCATCTGAAAGCGGCGTCTCCGTCTACTTCCGCGATATCACCGAACGGAAGGAGCGCGAACGAGAACTCGAACAGGCGAAGACGATGGTCGAGACGGTCGAAGACGGCGTCTACGTGCTGGACGAGCAGTTCCGTTTCGTCGCGGTCAACGAGGCCTACGCCGAATTAACCGGCTACGACCGTGACGAACTGACGGGTGCTCACGCATCCCTGCTGGTCGATGAAGACCGCGTTGAAAGCGTGGCCGAAGCACAGGAGGAGATGCGGGCAGGCACGCAAACGGTGGTCACTCGGGAAGGCGACATCGAAACCGCCGAGGGCGACCGCATTCCGACCGAGGTTCGGTTCGCCCCACTGGTCACGGATGGGGAGTTCCAAGGCACGGTCGGCGTCGTCCGCGACGTGACCCAGCGAAAGGAGCGCGAGCGCGAGATTCGAGAGAAAAACGAGCGATTGGAGGGTTTCGCCAGCATGCTCGCCCACGAGTTGCGCAACCCTCTTTCCATCGCGCAGGGATATCTGGGATTGGCACGGGAGGAGCAATCGGAGTCGGCCTACGAGGAAGTTGAGCGGGCACACGACCGAATGGTGGAAATGATAGATATGTTGCTGTTCATGGCCCGCGGGAATGCCCCGGTTGATAGCCGTGAGATGGTTCACCTCTCCGACGCCGCGGCGAACGCGTGGGGTGCCGTCGACACCGAAACGACAGACGAAGCGACGGTGGCGATAACAACCGACCGGGTCGTGCAGGCAGAGCCGACCCGAATCGAGCAACTGCTGGAGAACCTCTTTCGAAACGCCATCGAACACGGTGGGAAGGATGTCGCTATCCATGTCGGTGATATCGACGGTGATTCCGACTGTGGATTCTACGTCGCCGACGACGGTGAGGGGATTCCGGAGACGAAGCGCGAAACCGTGTTCGAGGCGGGCTACACGACACAGCAAGACGGTATCGGTCTCGGACTCTCGTTCATCGCCCAAATCGCGGATGGCTACGACTGGTCGTACACTGTCACCGAGAGCGAGGCGAGCGGTGCTCGTTTCGAGTTCACTGGTCTCGATACGTCCGAGTGACGGTCGAAACGTCTTTCTAGCGTCTGTTTGACCATCAGGGTTATATGGTTGGTGTGCATTAGCATATCACGTATGGCTTCCGCACCGACCGGCAACGACGAGTCAGTGTTCGACCAGTTTCTCACCGATCGCGGTCACGATACAGAACGAGTAGACTGGGAGCAGGAGTATAATAAAAAGCAGTGTCCGGAGTGCGGTGGACTCCACGAAATGGCCGCAACCGAGTGCGGCGTCTGCGGATGGAACCCATAAAATAGCGACTGAGAGACGAACCGCGCTCTGAGCGCGGTACCGTTTCAGCATTGACCGACCAGCGAACCCGCAAAATCGTCCCAACCCGTTTTTCGCCACGGAGCAGAGTACGGTCGTCGCACGGAGAACTTATTCCCCGGTCGAATAGATGTCGATGGATCTATACTATTAGATTTGGAACGTATGCTGTGGGATATAATGCCAGAATGTCAGAACTGCGGTTCGTTCGTGACAGCGGCCTATGCGCGGGTATTCACGCCGAAGGGCGTAGACGACCCTCGGGTTTGTCCGGATTGCGAAGACAAAATCCGAGACGGTTCCGAGATACGTACCGCACGTTCTCCACGGAGTAACTGAAACGGTAAAATTCGCGGCTTCGATTCACGTCGTTTTATACGTGGTCATCACCTGTAGTGGTGTAATGACCATGCCAACGGCAGAGACGGATGCGAAAGTAACTCGGCTGTTCGGTGGACCGGGTAGCGGTAAAACTACCGAACTTCTCGACCGAGTCGAAGACATTCTTGCGAAAGACGACGTGACGGTTCGTGACATTCTGGTCGTTTCGTACACCCGTGCCGCCGCAAACGAGGTTCGAGAACGCCTCGCCGAACGCCTCGACGTTGACCCGCGTTCGCTCCAAGGCAACGTCTGTACGATGCACGCGAAAGCCTACGAACTGCTGAATCTCTCCCGCGGCGATGTCGTCGGCGAGAAACACAAACAGGAGTTCTGTGAGGATTTCGGACTGGAGTACGAGGACGAGTACAGCGGCTCCGGCCGCCGAACCGCACGCTCAACGACGCTCGGCAACAAAATCATCGCGACTTCGCAGTGGCTTCAGCGAACCCGCCGAGACGTCGCCGACTGGTACGACGTTCCGTTCCAGTGGGACGTAGAATCGGTTCGACTGCCGCCGGACATCGACCCGAACGCGCAGGAAGGCAACAAGTACACCCCGACGTGGCCGAGCAGTGTCGTCCGATTCGACGTGCCGGAAGCCATCCGAGGCTGGCGCAAGTACAAGGGCGACGAGGGACTCGTCGGCTTCGCCGACATGCTTGAACGAGTGAAACAGCGTTCGCTCCTGCCGAGCGTCGATTATCTCATCATCGACGAGTTCCAGGACATCACGCAACTCCAGTTCGACATCTACGAGGAGTGGAAACCCC
>CAYNQM010000075.1:0-15729 GCA_964399275.1 uncultured Haladaptatus sp. | reverse complement strand
GTCCGGTTTCGTCGCATCTTGCATCGCGTTCCGAATCGCTTCCCCGTCCGCACCGACCAGCGCGTTCCAACCGCTTTCGACCGTCTCGATCCACTCGGTCTCCTCGTGGAAGGTCACGCAGGGCGTGTCGAGGAAGAACGCTTCTTTCTGGACGCCGCCGGAATCAGTCGCCACGATCGCGGCCGAATCCAGCAGGGCGACGAACTGACGGTAGCCGACGGGGTCGGTCAGCGTCAGTTCGTCGGTCGCTCGCTGGAATAAACCGAACTCCTCCAGACTGCCCACCGTTCGCGGGTGGGCCGGGAGGACGACCCGCCGAGGGTCGTCCGCCAACGCGTCCACGATGGCTTCGAGGCGGTCGGGGTCGTCGGTGTTCGTGTCCCGGTGAACCGTCGCCAAGACGAACTCCTCGTCCGCCACTCCGAACTCCGAGAGGACGCTCCGGTCGGCGTTCTCCCGCGCCCATAGCAGGGCGTCGTAGCCCACGTCGCCCGTGAAGTGGACGCCATCGGTGATTCCCTCGTATTCGAGATTGTCCATCGCGTCCGGAGATGGCGCGAGCAGGAGGTCGCCCGCGTGGTCGGTCAGTACGCGATTCGTCTCCTCGGGAATGTCGCTCCCGCTCCGCATTCCGGCTTCGACGTGGGCGAGCGGCGGATCCATCTTCGACGCCGCGACTGCCGCCGCCAGCGTCGAGTTGGTGTCGCCGTAGACGAGCACCACGTCCGGGTCTTCCGCCTCGATTCGTTCCTCCAATCCGGCGAGCATGTCGGCGGTCTGTCGTCCGTGCGTGTTCGACCCGACGCCGAGATTGTAATCCGGGCGCGGAATCGACAGTTCCTCGAAGAACACCTCCGACATCTCCTCGTCGTAGTGCTGGCCGGTGTGCACCAGAATCTCGTCGTGATCCTCCCGGAGCACCCGCGAGACGGCGGCGGCTTTCACGAACTGCGGGCGCGCGCCGACGACGGTCAACACTTTCATTCGTCGCTCACCTCCCGCTCGTCCTGCATCCACTCGTCGCGCACCGCGAGTTCCTCGTTTTCCCGCTTGTCGAAGGTCATCGCCAGCACGAGACAGAGACAACCGAGGAGGGTCGCCGTGACCCCGTCGCTGTCTTCCCGTCGATTCCGAACCAGAGCGAGGAGGCCAGCACCCGACCCCACCGCCCCGATTCCGTACAAAAACGCGAGCGGGTGGAACTCCCGGACGAGGTACTTCGCCCGCAGTCGCCAGAGGAAACCCCACAACAGCAGTGCGGAGAGTTTCGGAACGAACGTCGAGTACCGAATCGTGCTCTGCTCGTCGCCGTACACCGCGGGCACCGTCACGTCCGCGACCCGCATATCGTGGACGTTCAGCCTGACCAGCAGGGCGTTGGCGAAGCCGTAGTCGTCGTACACGTCATCGATGGCCAGTTCCGAGAGCGCCCTGCCCGAAATCGCGGTGTACCCGTTTTGCGGGTCAACCATCTCCCAGTAGCCGCTGGCAACCTTCGTCAGGAAGGTGAGGAGCCAGTTGCCGAAACTCCGCCACGCCGACATCCCTTCCCGAAAGCCGGGCGTCGAGAGTCGGTTCCCTTTCGCGTAGTCGGCCCGGCCATCGACGACTGGTTGGATAATTCGTGCTAGCATTTCCGGTTCCATCTGGCCGTCGCCAGCCATCACCGCCGTCACGTCGATGTCGTCTTCCCGTGCGTGGCGGTAGCCGGTTTTGATGGCCGCGCCGACGCCTCGATTGTCCGGATGTCGAATCGGGACGACGCGCCGGTCGAACGGAGAATTGATCTCTCCGCCGTCCGAAATCGGCACCTCTCGCCCGGCGTGAGCGCGGATTTCCGCCCACGTGTCGTCGGTCGAGCAGTCGTCCACGGCGTAGACTCTGTCCACGAAATCCGGTACGGTATCGATGACGCGCCCGACCAGACTTTCCTCGTTGTACGCCGGAACGACGACGGCGACGGTTTTGCCCTCGTACATTCAGTCGCCTCCGATCGTGTAAACGCGGTGGTCAGTCCACGACAGGTCGAGGGCGTTGCGGCCGTCTACGACGACCATCGGGTCGAACCCGGCCCAGTCGAGTCCAGTGAACTCGTCGTGGTCGGTGACGAGTATCGCGGCGTCGAACTCGTGCTCGGCGAGGGCGTCGAATCCGAGTTTCGTCGCGTCGAAGCCCTCGGCGTCGTCCAGCATGGGGTCAACCGCGAACACCTCCGCACCGCGCTCAGAGAGGTCTGTACAGATAGGTCGTGCCGGAGTCGCCCGAATCTCCTCGACGCCCGGACGGTAGGTCAGGCCGAGCACGAGCACCCGCGAGTCGGCCATCGTCTTGCCGTCCGCTTCGAGCAGTTCGGCGGTCTTTTCGACCGTGAAACGTGGCATCGAGTCGTTCACCTCGCGGGCGGTGCGGAGAAGCGGGAAGTCCGCATCGTACTGTCCGATGAGGAAGTACGGGTAGTAGGGAATGCAGTGCCCCCCGACCCCCGGCCCCGGTTCGTGGATGTCGCAGAACGGTTGCGTGTTCGCCGTCTCGATTGCGCCGTTGACGCTGATTCCGGCGTCATCGGCGATTTGGGCGAGTTCGTTCGCCAGCGCGATGTTCACGTCGCGGTAGACGCCTTCGAACACTTTCACCGCCTCCGCAGTCGTCGCGTTCGGAACCGTGATGACTTCGTTGTCCGTGAGTTCGCCGTAGACGAGTTCGGCGACTCGGGTGCTTTCCTCGTCTACGCCGCCGACCACTTTCGGGTAGGCTCCGCGAATGTCCTGCAAGGCGCGCCCGCTGGACGTTCGTTCGGGACAGACCGCGACGCCGAACTCCTCGCGCGGGACGCCACTTTTCGCTTCCAACAGCGGAACCAGTTTGTCGCGGGTGGTTCCCGGCGGCACCGTACATTCGACCACGACGAGGTCGCCGGGTTCGAGTCCTTCTGCAATCGATTCGACCGCCGACCGGAGGACGGCGAGGTCGGGTTCGTTCGCGTCGGTTATCGGCGTCGGCACGATGACGACGTGAATCGCCGACTCGTGCGCCGCCGTCGTCGGCGATTCGACCGCCCGGAGCGCACCATCTTCGACCGTCTCGGAGACGAGTTCTTCGAGTCCGGGTTCGCGCTTGACGTGGCAGTCGCCTCGGTTGATGGTCCCCACCACGTCCGGGTCGATGTCCGCGCCGACGACGTTTCCGCAGGTCTCGGCGTACACCCCCGCGAGCGGAAGGCCCATCTTACCGAGTCCGTACACCGCGACCGGAACGTCGCCGGAGACGAACGCTTCGCGCTGGTCGTCCTCGGACGCGTCGGTTCCGTAGAGCGTCTGGGCTTCGCGCAGGCTCACCCGAGACGCACCTCCTGCTCGCGCAGACCGGAGGCCAATCCATCGATTTCGCGGGCGACTTCGAGCACTCGCAGGCCGTCTTCGCCCGTGACGACCGGCGTCCCGCTGCTCGTCGCGCTCCGCACGAACGATCGGAGTTCGTTTTTCAGCGGTTCGCCGTTTTCGACCGTCGGGCGCTCGACGATGCTCTCGTGGCGGTAGCGCAGATCGCCGTTCTCCTCGATGTATTCGGGCATCGAGTGGCGATGAATCTCGACCGACTGGTCGATGTAATCGACGTTTACCCGACACTCCTCCGCCGTAATCGAGAGTTTGCGCACCTTCTCTTGCGTCACCCGACTCGCGGTCAATCCCGCGACGACGCCACCCTCGAACTGGATGCTCGCGCTGGCGTAGCGATTGTCCCGCGTTCCGACCGCCGACACCGACTCGATGTCGTCGTCCACGATGGACAGGAGCACGTCCAAGTCGTGAATCATCAAGTCCATCACGGCGCTCACGTCCACCGCTCGGCCCTCCGGCGGGGGACCGAGTCGCTGGGCGTCGATGGCGATGATGTCGAGTTCGGAGACGATTTCGGAGAGGGTTCGAATCGCCGGGTTGAACCGCTCGACGTGGCCGACCTGAATCATCACGTCATTCCGCTCGGCGAGGGCCAACAGGTCGCGGCCCTCCTCCGGCTCGGACACGAACGGTTTTTCCACGAGGACGTGGACGCCCTCTTCGATGCATCCTTTCGCCGTCTCGTAGTGGTACGGTGTCGGGACGGCGATGGAGACGATGTCGGATTCGCGAAGCGCTTCGTCCATGTCCACCGCTTGTGCGCCGTGGTTGAGGGCGACCTCCGCCGCCCGTTTTTCGTCGAGGTCGTGGATGCCGACGAGGTTGACCTCCGGTAGTTCGCTGTAGACGCGGGCGTGATGGCGGCCCATGCTTCCGACGCCGATGACTGTCGCGTTGACTGGTTCACTCATAACTCGTGATAGCAGAAACGATGGTTCGTACGTCGTCGTCCGACAACCCCGGATGAACCGGGAGGGAGAGCACTTCCTTCGCGGCCCGTTCCGAAACCGGGGCGTCGTGTTCGACGTGTTGATACGCTGGCTGTTCGTGAATGGGCGTCGGATAGTAGACGTTCGACCCGACGCCCTCGTTTTCGAGGTGGCGCGCGAGACCGTCGCGATCGTCCGTGCGCACGGTGTACTGATGGTAGACGTGCCGACAGCTCTCGGGTTCGACTGGCGTCGTCACCGCCGTCTCCCGGAGTCGGTCGGTGAGGAACGCCGCGTTCGCGCGCCGCGTTTCGTTGTACTCCGGCAGGCGCGACAACTGCACGCGACCGATGGCCGCCGCCATGCTCGTCATCCGGAAGTTGTGGCCCAGTCGAACGTGGTCGTAGCCACCCTCCGGCGTTCGCCCGTGGTTGACGAAGCTTGCGGTGCGCTCGGCCACGTCTCGGCGATTCGTCGTCACCATCCCCCCTTCCCCCGTCGTCATGTTCTTCGTCGGATAGAAGGAGAAGCAGGCGGCGTCGCCGAACGACCCCACTCTCCGTCCCTCGAACTCGGCACCGTGTGCTTGTGCCGCGTCCTCGACGAGCGCGAGGTCGTGCGTTTCGGCGATGTCTCGGAGATGGCCCATCTTCGCGGGCAGACCGTAGAGATGCACCGCGAGGATCGCGTCGGCCTCGTGTTCGCGGACTGCTTCCTCGACCGCGTAGGGGTCGAGCGTGTAGGTTTCCGGGTCGATGTCGGCGAACACCGGTTCCGCCCCGGCCAGTCGAATCGCGTTCGCGCTGGCAACGAACGAGAACGGCGCGGTGACAACCGTGTCTCCGTCTCCAATATCGAGCGCCTCGAACGCGGCGTGGAGGGCGGTCGTTCCGTTGCTCGTGGCGACGCCGTGCTCGGCGTCACAGAAGTCGGCGAACTCCTGCTCGAACTCCCGTACTTCGGGGCCGTCCGCGAGCTGTCCGTCTTCGAGACAGGCAACCGTCGCCTCGATTTCCTCCTCGCGCAGTTCCGGGTCGGCGATGGGAATCAAATGTCGTTCCCTCCCTTCAGCGACTCCGGAAGCGGACGGTGGTCGGCGGGCGCACCGACCGCGAGGGTTCCGGGCGGAACGTCGTCCGTGACGACGGCACCGGCCGCGACGAACGAGGCTTCGCCGACCGTCACGCCGGGCAAGAGCGTCGCGTTCGCACCGATGGAAACGTCGTCCTCGATGGTCGGCCCTTCGAGTTCGAACGAGCGTCGAATCGGATAGCGGTCGTTGGTGAACGTCGCCGACGGCCCGACGAACACGCGGTTTCCGATGGTCGTGTTCGTCGGGATGTAGACGTTCGTCTGGAGGCTCACGTGGGAACCAATCGTCGTCTGTCCGTCGATGACCGTGTTCGTTCCGACGACGACGTCGTCGCCGATTTGTGTGGCTTCTCGAACGAGCGCACCGTGGCCGGTCGAGAATCCGTCACCGATGGTAACGTCGTTGTAGACGACGGTTCCCGAGCGAATTGTCGCGTCGGCACCGATTTCCGGCGGGGTCGAGTCCTCCGAGTAGGCGTAGCCGACGGTCGCGTCCGGATGGACGTCTTGGTCTCGGTTCTGTGGTTCAGTCACCGACGACCACTCCTGTCGTGATACGGGACACAGGGCGCGTTAGTAGTTGGTAGTGAGTTCATAGGTTGGGTCGTGGATAGCCCGTTTCAGCCGTGAGAATGGCGAACGGGCGTTATTCCCTCCATGCCTACCAGTCCTCTTTGTTATACGCCGCTTGGTGGGTGGTAGTTCAGGACTATTCCGTCTCCCGTCTCTCGAATCGGTTCCCAGCACCTTAGACGGCCGAAACCGAGAGGTACAGCCTGAACCGGCGGGTGTACGAAGACACTACCCGGAAACAGCACCGTGGTAACAAAGTGGAGAAGGGGCGATAGCCGGTGTATGCGGTGGTGGCATCTGTGACTACAGGGTGGTCACGTACCAGAAGGGGGGTGTATTGTTTCCGATGAGCGGACGCCAGACTCTGTCTTCACACGATGGCTAGTTCCGGACTCTCACAAGAGCAGGTGTTCGAGGTTCTCAAGAGTCCGAGACGGCGTTACGCGCTCTACTACCTCCGAAGGGAGGGGGGAACCGTCGAACTGTCCGACCTGACCGACCAGGTGGCGGCGTGGGAGAACGACACCACGCCTGCCGGGTTGACGAGCGAACAGCGAAAGCGCGTCTACATCTCGCTGTATCAGACGCATCTCCCGAAACTGGACGACGCACGAATCATTGAGTACGACCGCGACGGCGGGATGGTCAGTCTCTCGCGGCGAGCGAGGGAACTCGACACCTATCTCGGTGACGTGTCCCGCCCGGCGCTGCCATGGGATAGATACTATCTCGCGCTGTCGGCCGGTAGTATTCTGCTCGTCCTCGGCGTCTGGTTCGAAATCTACCCGTTGGCACTCCTCTCCGGCATCGCGACCGCGATGGTAATTCTGGTCGCCTACGCGCTCTCGGCCATTGCGCAGTATCTCTACTATCGGCGGCGAGCCGTGCAGGGAATGCCGCCGGAACTGCGCCGAGCGGAAGGACAGTAGCCTCCTTTCGGCGTGACGAGATTTGTCAATCGTCGTCCAGCAATCGGCATGGGAAAAACGCGAGCCTGGATGGTTCGCGCGGGAAACGACAACGAATTGGGTGACGAGTTCGAGAGGATTTTATCGAAACGCTGCTCGACCACCATCACGAGGTAGAACAGGAGTATAACGCTAAAATCCCGTTCAAACGAGTTTACATTCCGACTACGGAGTACCGTTACACTCTGTCTTCGACGTTACACACGTCGCCGGAGTCCGCGAGAATGAACGCATCGTCGCGGAGCATCTCCTCGTCCTTCGGGAGGAACATGAGTCGCCCGGAGCCGTTTTTCTTGGCGCGAATCACGTCCCATTCGTCGAGTTCGTAGCCGAGGTCGCTTTCGAGGTCAGGGTCTGACGGGAGCCGAGCCCAGCGGGAACTGCTCATCGCGACCCACCCGTGCTGACCCACGTGCATGCGTCCCCGTCGATTTCGAGTTGCTTCAGGTCGCCGGAGAATCGATAGGCGTCCTTGCCGTCGATGACCCGCCCCGTCACTCGCTTTCCGGAGACGCTGTCGAAGGTGTTGATGCTCCCGAGGCCGCCGTCTTTCGTCACCGACCCGCCCACGTCGAACGAGTAGGTGCTAGTACCGTCGCTCTTGGTTCCGTCGATGACGAGCGTCTTCGGAAGGCCGAGTTTGCCCGGCGTGACGCGCTCGCCGTTCAGGTACAGCGTCGCGTTGCCGTCGAGGGAGAACTTCGTGAGTACGCCTGCGAACCGATAACTGTCGGTGCCGCCAGCGACCGCCCCGGAGACGGTACCGCTTTCGATGGCGTCTTCGTCGTCCTTCGACGCGTCTCGGTCGGTCGATTTCGTGACTTTCCCGGAGACGCCGAACTCGTAGTTCGCCACCGACGAGGCGTTGGAACTGGAGATACTGAGGACGTTTGGCAGTCCCTTCGATTTCGCCTGCTTTTTCTGTTTCCTCTGTTTTCGGTTGCCCGAACTGCCACCCGACCCGCTGGCCGCCTGCTTCGCCGACATCGGGACGCCCTTGGGTGGCGTCAGGTCGGCTTGGTCGCCGGTTCGAACGTTGGTCTTCGTCACCGACCCGCCTCTCGCGGTGGTGATGGAGCCGACGATGTCGCAGTTTCGAACGTGGGTTTCGCCGTACCACGACCAGATAGCGCGGGTGGTCGTCGAACCGGGCGACGAACAGCCGATTCGGCAGGGTTTGTTTCCTCGGGTATCGACGACCGTGTTCGTCACCTTGCACGGTCGAGATTTCGCGTTGAGTCGCACGTTCGAGATGGTGTTTCCTTTGAAGTACGACGACTCGACGTGGAGGTTCCCGCCGTAGCCCTGCGCGCCCGGTCCCGAGCCGTACAGCCCGTTATCGATCATACCCGCGATGTGGACGTTGCGGAACTGAATGGTGCCGCGGTGGGGGAGATTCGCGTTGAGCCAGACGCCGCCGCTGTCGGATCCTGCGACCTGCCCGTCGCCCAGGTAGACGTTTTCGACCAGTCCCGACCCGTTCGGGTCGGAGACGCCGGGGTTCAGGAGATAGTGTCCGCCCGGATGGATTCCCTTGAAGCCGACGTTTCGGATCGTCCAACCGGAACCGCTGGTTCTGACGAGCGCCGAGGCCCCGTCCGCGGTCATGTCGATGAGAACGTTTTCGAACGTCTCGCCGTCGCCGACAGTAATGGATTTGGTTTCCCCTGCGGGGATGGTAATCGTTCGATAACTTGCGCCGGTCGCGGAGCCAGTCGCCGCAAACGCCGCCGCCGTCGTTCCAGCGAATTTCAGGTACGAACGTCGGGTTAGGTTACCCGAGTCTGGTGAATCGCGTACCGTTTCGTCGCGTGCCATGGATTCAATGCTGTGTTACCGATTTAAGTAAATTCCGATTTCAGTTCAATGTGTGGTAATCGATTTAAATGCTAAGTTGTCGCACTGCCGGTAGAAGAAACGACACGTTACCGGTCAAAATGACGCGCACGAACGAATCGCTCGACCGGTTTTGGGCGAGGGAATGCTCTCGGGGGATACTGTTCGGAGACGGCATCGATAGAAGGGCTGCCCGTAGCCACTCCGTGAACTGTAATCGTGTGCCGTTTCGTCGCGTGCCATCTTCAATGCTATCTCGATTAATTATATAGCCACCGATTTCGCTGACCATCGCGTAGCGTCAAGTTCCACCGAGCAGTTTCGGAGCGGGAATCCAGCAGTGGAATCGACCGTGTTTGTCCGGGGGAAATCACTCCGTACCGTGGTCGCCGACCGAATCCGAGGTGGCAATCGTCGTGAAATTCGTGCCCGTTTGACGACTGATGGCGCACCTCCCAGATGACGAATATCGGCAGTACGACCCGTCTACGGGGCCAGAAATGAGCGCATAACAAAGGTGACAGCTAAACTTTTCGCGGACAGCATGGACTGTCAACTACAGACGCTTCTCGTCGGAATCGACGCAGGGTGTCGCCCCGTCCTCGACCCTCTATTCGAGGACGACGCGCTTCCTCACCTCCAGTCGATTTTCGACGAGGGGTCGTCCGGGCCACTGGAATCGCAGATTCCGCCATGGACTCCCAGCGCGTGGCCCTCGTTGTACACCGGAGTTAACCCCGGAAAACACGGCGTTTTTGGTTTCCTCGACTTCGACGGCTACGATTGGGACGTAGTGAACGCGAGTCGAGTCCGCGAGCACACGCTCTGGGAACTGCTCGATCACCACGGCCATTCGAGTGTCATCGTCAACGCACCCGTAACGCATCCGCCGCGAGAAATCGCCGGTGCGGTACTGCCGGGGTACACCGCTCCCGAGAACCCGACTTGCCACCCCGAGGGACTGTTGGACGACGTGAGGAACGAAATCGGCGGCTATCGAGTGTACGCACCGCGAAACCTCCCCGAAGACGCATCGATCGAATGGTACCGACGACTCGCACGAATGCGCGGGGAAGCGTTTCGCTACCTCACAGACCGCTTCGACCCGGAGTTCGGTTTCGTCCAGTTTCAGAGCACGGACACCGTCTTCCACGACTACCCCGGCCGGGACGACATCGTTCGCACCGTCTACGAAGCGGTGGACGAGCAGATCGGCGAAATTCTCGACGCCTGCGACCCGGACACAGTCGTCGTCGCCAGCGACCACGGCATCGGCGAGTACACCGGCTACGAGTTCCGCGTCAACGACTTTCTGCACGAAGCGGGCTACGTCGAGACCGTTCGCGGCGACGGCGGGATGCCCTCGTGGTCTACCATCGCGAACGACCAACTCCATCGAGGCGAGGACGACTCTCCTCGGCAACAGGGAATCGCAGAGCGCGGACTTTCCCTCGCGGCGAAAGTCGGAATCACCAGCCAACGACTCGGAGCCATCCTCGAACGCGCCGGACTGGACGAATTCGTCGCTCGACGGGTTCCGGACAACCTCATCCGCGCCGCCACCGAGCAGGTCGATTTCGCCAACTCGGCGGCGTACATGCGCGACAGAATCGAGTGCGGCGTCCGCATCAACCTCGAAGGCAGGGAACCCGACGGTGTGGTTCCGCCCGAGCAGTACGACGTCGTGCGCTCGGAACTCATCGAGGCACTGCGCGGCGTTCGAACGCCGGACGGCGCTCCCGTCTTCGAGGAGGTCGTCCCCCGCGAAGCCTACTTCACCGGGCCGCACAGCGACGACGCGGTGGACGTGGTTTGCGTCCCTGCCGACTTCAACCAGTTCCTTTCCGCCCAACTGCGGGGACAGCAGTTCGGCACGCCACAGGAGCCGTGGAACCACAAACTCGACGGGATTTTCGCGGCGTCGGGCGCGGGAATCGACGCCGATGCGGACTGCTCGGACGGCCATCTCTTCGACGTGGCACCGACGATTCTGGCGACGATGGGCGTCCCGGCGAGCGACCGAATGGACGGTCACGTCCTCCCGGTGGTCGAGTCGGCAGGCGAGCAGAGCTACCCCGCGTGCAACGCGGGTGAAACGGTCGAAACTGACGACGAGCGCGTCGAAACGCGACTCGCTGACCTCGGATACATCGAATGAGTATCACAATCGAAAAGAACGGCATCAGAGTAGAGCGCGCAAACGATTTAGACCGCTGGGACGGTCTCGTAGAACGGTCGCCACACGGGAGCGTCTTCCACCGACTGGAGGCTCTCCGCGTCCAAGCCGAGCACACGGGCGCGACCTTCCACCCCCTCGTCGGCTACAAGGGACAGGAACCAGTCGGCCTCTTTCCCGCCTTCACCATCTCCAGGGGTGGCGTGACGACTGCCTTCTCGCCGCCGCCGAACCTCTGGCTTCCGCATCTGGGTCCGGCGCTGGTGAACATGGAAAAGCTCAAGCGACGAAAGGCGGAGCGCAGACACCGCCGATTCGTGGACGGCTGTCTCGACTGGTTAGACCGCGAGTACGGGCCGAAGTACGTCCACGTCCGAACCGGCGGCGAGTACGACGACGTTCGTCCCTTCGAATGGAACGACTTCGAGGTGCGTCCGCGCCACACCTACGAGGTAGACCTCACGCCCGGCGAGGACGCGGTGCTGTCGAGTTTCAGTAGTGACGCCCGGAGCAACACTCGCACCGACGAGAGTCGCTACGACATCCACGTCGGCGGCGTCGAAGCCATTCGACGAATCATCCGGCAGGTTCAGGCCCGCCACGACGAGCAGGACGAACCGTACCGCCTCTCGGCGGACTTCGTGGCCGACCTCTATCAGAGCCTTCCGGAGGGCGCAGTCCGACCATACGTCTGTGAAATCGACGGCGAGTTCGCGGGCGGGATGGTCGCACTGGCGGACGACGAGCGAATCTATCGCTGGCAGGGCGGTGCGAAACACGACCACGACGTGCCAATCAACGACCTCGTGGACTGGTTCATCATGCGCGACGCGATGGACGAGGGAATCGAACGATACGACCTCGTCGGCGCGAACGAGCGCCGACTCTGTGGCTACAAGGCGAAGTTCAACCCCAAACTCGTACGCTACTACAGTTTGGAACGCGGCACGCGAATGATGAACCTGCTGACGGACGTGTACAAGCGATTTAGATAAGCAGCCAATATTTCATATTCGCTGGCGGTATGTGCCGCGTATGAGCAACCCGGTGCTGACGTCGGGCCTCGTGGTCGTCGCGGTCGGCGTCGGCCTGCTGTTCGGCGATCCGGTCGGCGTGTTGCCGTCGGCGTCGTCCTCGTCGGTGTCGGACTGACTTCGCTAGTCGGCGAGGAAGGGACGACGAAAATCAACTGCTCCGACTGCGGCGCGAGAAACGACGTGGAAAGCGAGACCTGCGACTACTTTAACGTTCCACTTGTCGGGGAATAGCAGGACGAATTAGCGTCCGATTACCGGCGTGCGTCGGACTATTTTTCTCGGAATTCCCGGCATCCCATCGAACAGCCACAGACAGAAGACGCCCAACAGCAGACCGAGTTCGAGTGCGAGATAGCCCTGAACTGCCGGGTCGTTCAGGTAGGTGATGTAATTGCCGAAGTACTCCCGGAATTGGGACAGGAGGCCGAATTTCGACTGGTCGGTCGGAACCGGGACGAGGGGCCACAGCAGAAATCCGAACGAGGCCTCTTTGCCGACCGCAATCGGATAGATGATGTCGCCAGCGAGGTGCGAGAGATAGCCCACCGTGAACGCCACGCCGACGTCAGTTCGGCGAGCGCGATAGGACAGGGCGAGCGCAACCGCCGAGAGCGGGAGCGCGGTCAACAGCGAATGCGCCAGCGAGTGTCCGCTCGGAAGAATCGAGAGCGACCACGCCAGCGGTTTGTCCACGAGGTCGGGTAGTTGCGTCGCCGCACCGAGCACGACGACCGCATCGCTCCGCGGCGGTCGCCCGGTTCGGAGACGGGAGTACGCCGAGAAGGCCAGATAACCGAACGCGAGGTGTTCCCATGGCCACATTATTCGGTCTCGTTCGCCCCCACCGTAATCCAGATGTAGGCGTGCTCGTCGGCGTTCTCGATGCTCGGGTTCGTCGGCGGGTCGCCCTCGTAGAGGAGGTACACCAACCGGAGGTTCTCGCCAGCCATCGTCGGTGCGACTTGGTGTTTCTTTCGCCACGAACCGCCCGCCGGAAGGCGCTGTTCGAAGCGTTTCATCTCCTGCTGTTCGACCGTACGTGCGTTCCCACCCCGCTGTTCGACGCGCTGGAGTTCGGCGACCACGGTGTACTCGACCGGTTCTTCTTCGTGGTTCGTCACCGACACGTACAGCGGTTTGGTCTCTCCCGGCGAGAACTGCTCCGGATAGTTCTCCGCGACGAACTCCCCGTCGTCAGTTTGGGTGAGCAAAGAGAGTTGCGAGAACTCTTCGCCGTCCTGTGGCGCAGTGAACGCGAAGCCAACGGCGGAGAGGGCGACGACGACCGACAGCGCGAGCGCGACGTTCAACACCACGTCAGCGCCCGTCTCGGCGTCGAAGAGGGCGGTGTGGAGTCCGGAAACGCCGCCTCGAATCGAGACGGAAAATCGCTCGTCTTTCGGAATCGTGAACCGGCGAACGACACCGAAGACGGCAGTGACGACGGTGAACGAGACCACGACGCCGAGCACGGGGAGCAAACCGAACTCGACGCCTGCGGCCGCGAGCGCCAAGCCAAACAGCGGAATCAAGCAGAGGCTCACGCCGAACGAGAGCGCGAGACGCTCGACGCGCGAGATTCCGTCGCGACGAATTCGGGCCGGACTGCCAAACTGCGGGCCATGCGATGGGCCGACGCCGGGAAAGAGGAACGAAACGACCGCGTATCCGGGTGCGAGCAACGCGATGGGCACGCCCAGTGCAACCGCGAATGGCGTCCCGTAAATGCTCGGTTGAACGAGTGCGAGGCTCACGACTGCGAGCGTAAAAACGAGTATCGCGAGGTCAAGCGGGAATTCGAGCACTGGTCGCGCGAGTCGCGTCCATAGCGACTCGTTCGTGCCGTGACTCATGGTGGTTCCGAGCCACTGTCAGTCTTCGCGCGATGCTGGCCTACGGATACGTTTCTCCACACCATCGAAATCAGTCTGTGACTGGCGTATTCCGGGATGGTACTTTGTTATCCAGTCCGTACTTCTCGGTCGGCCATCCGACCGCAGGCTATCGGTCGTTGAACTGGGTGAAACTCGTAAATTGACGGAGACAATCGGACCGTGTGTAACAGAAGGCGGGACATAACAAAGACGGATACGAACCGATAGTCGCTTGCTTGCCTTCCGAAGGTCGAGTCGAACCACGGTGATTTACTCTGAACTGGACACGCTCAGCCGACGATTTCGAGGCACAGGCCCCCAACGACGTGATGTTCGCCGTTGACGAGGACGACAACGGCACCGACGTGGCGGTCATCGCAGACGTGACGCGGGACGATGCGTGGATTTCGATGCCGCTCTCGGAATCGCAGACGGTTTCCCAGTGTCGCTGACTCCGAACTACTTTTGACGATCCTGTTCGCAGTGAACTCACGATGGATTTCACGCTTACCGTGCTCGCACTGCTGACTGGCCTGCTAACCGGCGGTCTCTTTCACTCCCTCGGCGTGCCGATTCCCGCCCCGCCGAAACTCCCCGGCATCATGGGCATCGTCGGCATCTACCTCGGATACCGAATCGTCGAGACGATGGGCTGGTCGATTAACCTCCTGACGAAACTCGGCATCACCGGATAGGGACGAACCGCGGACGAAAAGTGGCGATTTTGCTGAAGACGTGTCGTTCGTAACCGCTAGGCGCAAGTCAGACTCTCACGAGATGAAACTGGGAGTTCCGAACGTGAAACAACCGCAGCGCTGATTGTTCTGAAAATGGACGATCTAGCGCCACATCTCCACAAAATCAGCATTCGCCGGAAACACCTGAAACAGAAAAACCGAAACAAACACGCCGGATTAGTAGCTTCGAATCTTGGGTTCGTACTCTTTGTCCTCGCCTTCGAGGATGGTCGGCTTGAACCAGAGTTCCGGGGTTCCCTCGTTCCACGAGAGGAGGGTGTGTTTGAGCCATTCCTCGTCCTTGCGCTCCTGATGGGCCTCGCGCCAGTGAGCGCCGCGGAACTCGTCGCGGACGAGCGCGCCGAGGGTGATGGCCTCCGCGAGGTCGATGAGGTTCTGCATCTCGATGGTGTGGATGAGGTCGGTGTTGAAGGTGCGCGACGGGTCGTTGACGTAGACATCTTGGTACTCCTCGCGCACTTTGCGAATGTCGCGCAGGGCCTGTTTCAGGCCCTCCTCGTTCCGGAAGACGTTGACGTTCTCGGTCATCGTCTTCTGGAGTTTGGCGCGCAGTTCGGCCTGCTGGACGCCCTCGTCCCGTTCGAGGAGGCGCTCGACGCGAGCGCGCTCGGCCTCCAGTGCGTTTTCGACGGTCTGGGACGGACTGGCCATCGCGGCACCGCCGTCGGCCACCGCGTCCTCTTCCGAACCGCCGACAGCGCCGGGTTCGACCGGCGTATCGACTTCGCCGATTTCGATATCCTCGGTCTTGCCGGTCGTGATTTCCGCCTCACCGAGGTCTTTACCTGCGGCGTGGCGGCCCGCGCGCGCACCGAAGACGATGAGTTCTGGAAGGGCGTTCCCGCCGAGGCGGTTCGCGCCGTGCACCGAGACGCAGGCACATTCGCCCGCAGCGTACAGCCCCGAAATGCAGGTTTCGCCGTGTTCGTCCGTCTCGATTCCGCCCATTGCGTAGTGCTGGCCGGGCTTAACCGGCATCGGTTCTTCGAGCGCGTTGACGCCCTCGAAGTCCTCCGCGAGGTGGAGAATGTTTTCGAGGCGGTCGGTGATGCGTTCCTCGCCGAGGTGGCGCATGTCGAGGTGGACGT
>CAYNQM010000074.1:0-15841 GCA_964399275.1 uncultured Haladaptatus sp. | reverse complement strand
AGATGCCCTTCACGGTCTCGGCGATGATCTGGTCCATCACCGAGAACGCCTTGCCAATCGGGAGATTCGGGACGTAGTCGAGCAGACGGTTGTTGTCGAGGACGATGATGGAGTCGGCTTCGTTGCGAAGCTTTTCCAGCCCTTCCTCGGCTTTCACCGTGCGTGCTCGCTCGACGTTGAACGGCGTCGAGACCATGCCGACGACGATTGCGCCCTGATCTTTGGCGATTTTCGAGACGACGGGTGCGGCACCGGTTCCGGTCCCGCCACCCATGCCCGCCGTGACGAAGACGAGGTCGGCGTCACCGAGCACTTCTTTGACGGTTCCCTGTGCCATCTCCGTGGCGCGCTCGCCCATCGAGGGGTCGCCACCAGCGCCGAGACCTGACGTGAGCGATTTGCCGACGAGGATTTTCGTGTCGGCTTCTATCATCTTCAGGTGCTGTTTGTCCGTGTTGATGGCGACGGTGTCAGCGCCATCGACGCCGATGTTGTACAGTCGGTTGATGGTGTTGTTGCCCGCACCACCACAGCCGACGATGACGATTCGGGGGTCGCCGAACTCGTCGCCGGCCGTGGCGGCGTCCATCTCGCGCTGTTCGCTCTCAGCGTTTTCCAGTGCTTCTTGAACGATGTCCTGCATCGTTCACACCTTCGCCCACGTTCGCTTGTTCGGGGTCTCGGTTCCGCTTCCTTCGTGTTCGTTGAGCATGTCGCGGACGGCCGCCCGAATTGCCTCGCTTCGGTTCGGAAATTCGCCGGTTTCGACCATCTGTTCGACTTCTTCGATCTGCTGCTTTGGTATTCGTAGTGTCACGCGCTCCATTGTTGTATTCCCCTTGTTTGGTAAGACGACACGCGGTGAACATTGATGTTCGTCTTACGCCGTTTCGAGGGCCAATACGCCCGAGTTTGGCCATTTCGAATGTGGCGTAAGACAATCGTCTTACGTGGAAGTATCCACAAAGGCGCAGTATATATAATTAACGGCGGTTGTAAAACAATTGTTTTACGCCGAGTCCAAAACGTCTGCCGACGGCGTTCTTCGACCACAGCCCGGACAGAACGCCCAGTCCGAGCGGAGTTCGTCGCCACAGTCGCAGAAGACGCGGTGTGCCGCCTTCTCGCCGCAGTTCGGACAGTAGACGTGATTCGAATCGAGCGATTCACCACACTGCCCGCAAGTGTTTTGTTTCTGAGGTGTGTCGGCGGTCGTCCGACGCGGGGGCTTCTCGGCCTCGTTCGACGGAGTCGGTTCGCTCCGCGCCTGCACCTCGCCCGCACCTTCGAGGCTGATGTTTACGTTGATGTCCTGCCCGGTCGCGTCCCCGCGCGGGCCGAGTCGCTGGTCGATGAGGTCGTCGACGCGCTCGGCGACGACCGCGTCGAGGCTCCCGTCCGGCTCGTCCGCGGACTCGCTGTGGCCGTCGAGATACTCGCGGAGTGCCTCTCGCATGACCTCGCTCTTGGAGGCGTCCAGCGATTCGAGTCGCTCGACGAGGTCGTCGTCCGCGCGGAATGTAATTTTACTCATGTCGGCCACCTGATTCGGTTCGTACCCCGATACACACAGCCTATCATACTTGAATCTTTCCGTGTGTCGGACACGCCGCCCCGAATAATAATTCTTAAGTCCGAGACGGGGATAGGTGGAAGTGCGTACCCGCCCTTAGCTCAGACTGGTAGAGCAGTCGACTGTAGATCGACTTGTCCCCCGTTCAAATCGGGGAGGGCGGACTTTTACTGCGAACAACGTGAGCAGTGAAACGTCCAACCGACACGATTTGAGCTTGTCAGTCGTACGCCCACGGAGCGACCAACGGGTGCGAGGAAGAACGTCTCGTGATGTTCAAATCGGGAAGGCGTTTTACTGGGGTGGAGAATCGTAAACACTGGTTTCGACCGCGATCGTTCCCCGAAACTGGTACTCGCGGAACCGCACTTCCCTCTGGTGTATGACGTATTACGGGGCGACGCCCCAAAACAGGGCGATCCCGAGGACGGTCGCTATCGACAAAATTAGCTGGAGCGGCGCGCCTACGCGGAAATAGTCCGTGAACTTGTACCCTCCCGGCCCGTAAACGAGCAGATTCGTCTGGTAGCCGATTGGCGTCATGAAGTCTGCACTGGAGGCGAAGGTGACGGCGAGGACGAACGCGAAGGGGTCGCCGCCGACGCGAGTTGCCGCCTCGACCGCGACGGGAATCATCAGGATGACGCTCGCGCTGTTGCTGACGACCGCGGTGACGAGCGTCGTGATGATGTAAAACAGCCAGAGGACGCCGATTGCGGGGAGGAAATCGGCGCTCGACGCCACCACCGCACCGACGAGGTTCGCCGCGCCGGTTTCCTCGAACGCGATGCCGAGCGGGATGAGTCCGGCGAGAAGGAAGATAACGTCCCACTCGACCGAATCGTAGAGTTCGTTTGGTTTCACGATGCCCGTCAGAACCATCGCCACGACGCCCGCGAGCGAGGTAGTGAGGATGTCGAAGATTCCGAGCGCGGCCAGTCCGACAACGCCGAGGATGATGGCTAGGGAGAGCGGAATCTTTGACCGTCGGTAGTCCGGGTCGGCGGGCATTTGCGCGACGACGAAGTCCCGGTTCGTGGCGAGGCGGTTGATGCCGTCCTTTGTCGCCTGCACGAGGAGGGTGTCGCCCCGGCGAATCGGCGTCTTATCCATTCGTTCGCGGACGAGTTCCGACCCGCGGCGGATGGCGAGCACGTTTGCGTCGTAGCGTTCCCGAAACGTCGCGCTCTCTAACGTCTCGGTGACGAGCGACGACCACGAGGGGACGACGAGCTCCACGAGGTCGTGTTCCGCTTGGTCGGCGGCCAATTCCTTCTCGGTGATGTGGGAGAAGGCGACGAGCGACAGCCCTTCGGTTATCATCAGTTCCCGGAGCGTGCTGAAGTCGGCGCGAACGACGAGTACGTCGTCCGGACGAACCGTGTTCCCCGCGAGTGGTTCGAGGAAGGTTCCCTCTTCTCGAATCAGTTGAACCACGTCCACGTCGAGGTCGATTTCGTCCAGCGTCTCCTCCACTCTGCGACCGACGAACGCCGAGTCCTCGTCCACGACGACTTCGGTCAGATAGGGCGTCAACTCGTACTCTTCGAGGATGTCCTCCTCGGGGCTGAGTCGTTCCGGGATGAGTCGCTGGCCGACCGTCATGATGTACGCGGCACCGACGACGAAGACGATGATTCCCAGTTCGGTGAACTCGAACATCGAAAATCGGTGGAGAGATGGGTACTCCCCGGCGAGGCGAGCGGTGACGCTACTGGCGATGAGGTTGGTGGAGGTTCCGATTAGGGTGAGCATACCCCCGACCATCGAGGCGTAGGAGAGCGGAATCAACAGCTTCGAGGGCGACGTGCGTCCGCGGTTTGCGAGATCGGAGACGACGGGGATGAGCATGGCGACGATTGGCGTGTTGTTCAGCACGCCCGACGGAACGCCCGCAAACGCCACCGTCGCAGCGAGTTGCTTTCGTTCGTCGGTGCCCGCGAACGCCGCCATTCGCTCGCCGAGTTCCTGTACCGCGCCGGTCTGACTGACGCCCGCGCTCAACACGAGCATTGCCAGCACGGTAATCGTCGCGTCGTTCGAGAACCCCGAAATTCCCTCCTCCGGCGAGATACCCGTCCACGGGCCGAGAACGATGAGGACGACCATGACGATAAGGGCGGTGATGTCGGGCGGAAACACTTCGGTTGCGAACAGCACGAAGGTCGCCACCGCGATGGCGAACACGACGCCCATCTCCACCGTGAGAGTCGGAATCGCTGACCCGGTTTGCACCGCGAGGACGGGTGCTATCATTCGACCACAAGACGCCATCCAACCAGTAAAGAATACCCTCCGAAACGCGAGTAGCCCGTCCGTTCTCGATACGCAATCGCGCGTTTCGACCGTCGCTCGACCGCAACGGTCGGTTTGGAACCGGTTTCCGCCACGTCAAGGCTTTTACTCCGTACCCGAGAACGCTGTGGCATGAGCACACGTCTCCCCGATTCCGAGTTCGACCACCGTCTCGCCGACGTGCGCGAGAAGATACGCGAACAGGGTGCCGACGCAGGCGTCTGGTTCGGTGCGACCAGCATCGAATACCTCACTGGCTTCGACCACATCCAGACCGAACGCCCGGTCGTGCTGGCGGTGACGGACGACCGAATCGAAATCACGGTGCCGCGACTCGAAGTCGAGCGCGTTCAACCCAACCCGCGAATCGACGCGGTACACCACTACTTCGACTATCCGGGGGGCAAGCCGATACAGGTCGCCGTGGAGATGCTTTCGGGCCTCGACGCGGAGACGGTCGTCGCGGACGCCGACGGCGCGCCGGGCGTGATGGGGTACTGTGGGCCCGCCCTTTCGGAGTTCGTGGAAGTCGAATCGCAGGCGTGGGTGGACAGAATGCGCTGGGCGAAAACCGACGCCGAAATCGACCTCATCCGCGAGTCGGCGAAGTGGGGCAACCTCGCCCACCAATATCTCGCCGACTACACCGAACCCGGCAAGCATCCGGCCACAGTCAGCCAGCAGGCTTCGACGGACGCGTCCCGCGTAATGCTCGACACGCTCGGCGACGAGTATGTCCCACGCACGCGGGGCGACGGTCCCGCCTACGCAGGCTACATTTCGGGAGCGCAGACCGCCCTCCCGCACGGCCACACCGCGAACCGCCGAATCGAGGAAGGAGACGTACTCGTGACTGGTGCCGCCGCGAACGTCGATGGCTACCTCTCCGAACTGGAGCGAACGATGTTCGTCGGCGAACCGACCGACGAGCAGGAACAGTACTTCGAGTTGATGTTGGAGTCCCAAACTATCGCCATCGATGCCCTCGGGCCGGGCGTTCCCCTGTCTTACGTTGACCAGCAAGTGTGGGACTACTTCGAGGAGCAGGGCGTCACCGACCTCGCACAGCACCACGTCGGCCACAACATCGGAATGGGCGGCCACGAACCGCCGTACATCGACCGCGGGTGGGGTGACCACGTTGACGACGATGACGCCGAGATGGAACCCGGCCACGTCTACACCATCGAACCCGGACTGTACACCGACACGTACGGCTATCGCCACTCGGACACGGTCGCCATCACCGAAGACGGGACGGAAATGCTGACTTATTTCCCCCGCGATTTGGAGAGCAACGTCATCACGTGGTAGGCCGCCGCTTCTTCGGGAGTTATATCACCACTGGTTTGCGGGATAGCGTCGTACCGCGGGTATGCACCTTGGGAGTGGGCGTTCTCGCTCGTCCAGCAGAACTCGTATCGCGGTCGATTCTCCCGCCCCATTTGGCCCGAGAAAGTCGAACACTTCTCCTCGTTCGACGGCAATTGGATCCGGCGCAGACACCGACGGAAAACACGAGCGAGCGACGTATACCGTTCGTCGGACGTTCCGCCGTGAGAGCGCATCCCGAACCCTTATTTTTGCGCAGAACGTTCTTCTTACTAATGGCTTCTCGCCTCGAGTTTCAAAGCAGGTCGGGCGAGGGTTCGGCGACGCAGAACGTGCGATTCACCGAATGGCTCGCGGGGCTAAAAACGAGTGGAAGCAACCTCCTCGTCACTGGCGACGTGCCGAAGGAGACGAGTGCCGCGTTCAGCCGGACGCTCTTCGGGCAGGGACGCAGAACGCGGATTCTCGCACTCACGAACCCAACCACGCTCGATGCCGACGCACACCTTCCGGTCGAACCATCTGCCCCAAACACGAAGGTCGTCGACCGCCGAACCGACTATCGTGGGACGAAGTCCGACCGCGACACCACCTCGTCGTCCGGTCTCGACAAGGAGATGCTTCGCTCGGAACTCATTTCCGCCATCAGCCACTACGACGACCGAAACGACGGGTTCGACCCTGCCGAACTTCGGTTCGGCATCGACTCGGTGGACGTACTCGTCGGCGGGGACGACATCGTCTCGCTCGAACAGTTCCTTCGCGGTCTCACCGCCATCGTGCGCGGCGTCAACGGGATGGCCCATTACCATCTTCGCGTTCCGGACGACGACCCGTTCATCGACGAGCTGTCGCCGCTGTTCGATGCGCGCATCGAACTTCGCAAACACCCCGGACGGGCAGAACAGCGATGGCACGTCCCTGACCTCGACGAGACTACTCACTGGGTAGAATTATCATAACCGACGCATACAACTATTGCATGGAGTTTCGGCGGCATCCCGACCGAGACGGTCTCGACATCTACGACCCGATCGAGAACGTCCGGTTCGCGCTGTTTACGCCCGATTTAGTGACTCCGACGGACGTTTCGACCGAGACGTTTTACTTTCCAGTCGATGCCGCCGTCTCCGTCGAAACCTCGGCGCTCGAAGTGCCCAAGCTACTCCCGGTGACAGTTCGCACGCACGACGGGACGATGGTGGTCGAAACCTCCGACGGTAGCGACCGAACGTTGGATTCAGGCGCGTATCTCGTCGAACTGAGTACGGCCCCGATGAAACTCTATCTCTCTGTCGAGAGTCCCCTCCGACTCGAACAGAAAGAGACGAGCGTCGTCCTCGATTTCGGTGCCGAGACGACCGTCCGCGTCGGCGCACGCTCCTATCACGACCGCCCGGCGGAGACGATAACCGTCACCGACGACGTAGAGGACGTGATGGATGCCGTCTCGCTGTTCGGGTCGGCGCTGAAGACGACCAGTCCGGAGCGGTCGTTTCCGACCTTGCGAGGTCATCCACCACTCGTGGAACGCGACGAGGAGTTTTCCGCGCCTGCTGGCCTCGAACGCCCAGACACGGGCGTCGAACTCGTCGTCCCCCCTGACCGCGAGTACGTCTATCCGTTGCTGTCGCTCGCCTACTATCTCGGAGCCGAAGTCGTTCCGGGTCACAGTCCACGGCTCGTGGGCGACGGATTCGAACAGCCACTCGACGGGCGGGGTGGCTACGTGGAGACGGTCAATCGCGTCCTTCGCCAAACCTTCTTCCTCGACTGTCTCACCCGCACCGAGGGCTACTACCAGGTCGATTTGCACGAACGCCAGCAGGTCGAATCGCTGGTAGACCTCGATTTTTCGGCACTGTACGAGATGCCACTGGCGGAGCGTCTCGACGCTCATCGGTCGGTATCGTATGAAACCCTCGAACCGTATCTCCCGAACTGGCGACTCGGCGTTGACCTCACGCCGATAGTCGAGAACGTCGAATACTTGCCCTATCTCGCGGACGACCTCGCGCTCGTTCGGATTCCGGACAGTCCGAGCCCCGAATCGGTCAAACCGATGTCGGACGCCCAGTCGGAGTTCTTCCGCGCACCACCCTCTGGCGTGTTGGCTCGCGGGTCGGACGGCTGGGACGCGATGGACGAACGCGACGTGTTTCAGGTCGATTCGATGCAAAACGTCATCGAGCAGGCGTGGGCCGGGCCGGGGTATCCGCTGAAGGTCAACAAACTCGATTTGGGTGCGCTCCGCCGAGGAATCGACCGCGTTCCGTCCACCGACACCATCGACATCCACGTCGTCTGCAACGACGACAAGATGAAAGAGGAGGACGTGGTTCGGGAGTTCTACGGCAAGCGCGATTTCCTCGATTTCGACGTGACGGCCCACTACGACCTATCGCGCGACGAACTCAGGGAACTGCTCGCCGAGGAGTCGGACTTCCTCCACTACATCGGCCACATCGACGAGCGCGGATTCCTCTGCTCCGACGGGTCGCTCGACGCGCGAACGCTGTCGGAAGTCGGTGTGACGGCGTTCCTCCTGAACGCCTGCGAGTCCTACGAACAGGGGTACGAACTCGTGAAAAAGGGAAGTCGCGGCGGCGTCGCCACGCTCTCCCCTGTCGGCAATCCGTCGGCGACCGACCTCGGTAAGACGTTGGCGCGACTGCTGAACTGTGGATTTCCGTTGCGCTCCGGCTTGTCAATTGCCCGGCGACATTCGGTGTACGGCTATCAGTACACCGTCCTCGGTGACGGTGGATTGTCGCTCGTGCAGAGTGAGAGCGGAATTCCGTTTCATTTCAAAGTTGAACGAACTGGTGACGACCAATTCAAAGTTGAGATTAGTGCGTATCCGACTGATCTACATGGGTTTGGGACGCACGTTAACCTCCATCGACAATGGTCTTGCAGACGATATCTTGCTTCTGCCCCTCTCACTACGTTAACTTTGAATACAAGAGAACTCGATTACGACCTCTCCAATGAGCCTATTCCGGTTGAAATGGGAGACCAACTCTACTGGAGCGACGAACTGGATTCGTCCACTATCGAATAACTACGGCCCGCTATTTGCACCTTTGTCTGCAATCACACTCCCCACCTGAAGCAACAGCGTGCTGAGCGTGAACAGGACGCCAATTAGTCGTGGATGCTGTGCGAGTTTCCCAATCGCGTTTTTCTGCGACATTGCAACTACAACATATGGCTCTCTATTAATATAATTTTTTTAATAATACGGAACTAAAATTAATTACAGTAAGTGATTAAAAAACAGTATCAATTTGTATTCGGCCTTCTCACTGCGCAAAACCGCCGATAGCGTCCGAAAGGGGGTCGTTGAGTTCGTAGAACATCGCGTCGATGTCTTCCGACAGTCGCCGAAGCAGTTGTGCGTGCGGCGACGACGCCAGCGAGTACTCCGGATACGCGCCGCCCGTCTCGACTTCGTCTACCAGTTCGAGTTCGAGCAGTTCGTCGCGGTGGTTCGTCCACGTACTGGGGGCGGTTCCGGCGTGGTCTGCCAGTTCGGTCGCACTAAAGCTCTCGTCGGGGTTGTCCGCGAGCACCGCAAGGAACTTCACGCGAGCGGGATAGACGAACACTCGCGCGAGGGGGGGCGTTGCCAAGTCGCTCTTTTGGGGACACATATGGTATGCTATCACATGTTTGTTTGAAAACTGTATCGGATTTTGTCTCGACACGAACTATCTTAACATACGTCCAAATAGAAAGTAAATTTTTAGACACTGGAGCATATAGAAGCAGTTGGGATGCGCGAGATCAACACGAACGACCAATTCGAACGGACAACTCTCAATCTGGTTTGCCACTCGGCCAGTTGAGAGCATTCCGATGCACCCCGCGACCCCCCACTCGCGTCGCCGGTCGCTTCGATGCGCATCCCGTCCCACTGCCAAACGAAGCGCCGAGGTTGACTGACATCATCCCGGCTTTTCCCCGCTGACGACTGGTGTGTGTCGTTTCACCTCGGAGGTATCGATACACTGCCGAACCTCCATTCTACGCCGATTTCCGCGCAAAGGAGAGGTTTTTTAACTAATAACGAGAGGAGTGCCAAACGATGGTCGAGGCGTTTGCGGTTGCAAGCGGTAAAGGCGGAACTGGCAAAACCACGTCGACTCTGTCGCTCGGGATGGCGTTGGCCGAACAGTACGACGTAACGGTCGTGGACGCCGACACGGGCATGGCGAACCTCCTGTTTCACGCTGGTCTCACCGAGGTCGAGACGACGCTTCACGACCTCCTCATCGAGGAGAACGACGCGACGGTCGAAGACGCCGTCTACGAGCAGTTCGGGATGCGCGTGGTTCCCTGCGGGACGAGTCTTTCCGCGTTCGAGCGCGCCGACCCCGACCGATTGCAGGACGTTGTCGCGGAACTCGCTTCGGAGACGGACGTCCTCCTGCTCGACTCGCCCGCGGCCCTCGGGAGCAAGAGCGCGATTTTGCCCATCGTCCTTGCCGACCGAATCGTCGTCGTACTCCAACCGACGATTCCGTCGCTGAGCGACGGTCTGAAAGTACAGGAGTACGCCCGGTCGTACGGAACCGGCACTGCGGGCGTCCTCTTTAACAAGGTTCACGACGACGAAAACGTCGCCGCAATCGCCGAGAAGAGCGAACGCTACTTCGACGGACCGACGCTCGCTGCGGTTCCCGACGACGATGCGGCGCGGACGGCGCGACAGGCCGGGAAACCACTGCTCGCGCACGCGCCCGAGAGTCCGGCGGCACGGGCGTACCGAGACGCCGCCGCCGCGCTCGACGTTCGGTCGGGCGAATCCGCTGGCGTGGCCGAACGCTTTCGAAGTACCGTCATTCCCGACTCGCCATGAATCTTCCAGGTGGCGAACTCGTTCGCTCCCGTGTCGTTAGCGACCCGGCGACGGCGCTCGAATCCGTTCTGGAGCGTCGGCTGACCGGATACGCCGTCTTCGAACCGCAGGATTCGCTCCTTCTCGACGCCGACGGTCACGGAGTGCTCGTCTTCGAGTCGGGCGTTCCGACCGTCGCGTACCACACTGGAACCGGTCGTGGCGGCCCGCCAGCGCTCGCCGACCTCGCCGTTCCCGGTCCCTACAGCATCGACCTGTTCCGACTCTCCGACGACGAACTCGACGGCGTCGAGGTGACTGATGACCGTCGAGTATCGCCGGAGATGCCCGCCGAGCGACTGGCGGGCGACCCGGAACTGGCCAATCGGACGCGAGAGCGCGCACCGGAGGAGCGACCGAACGAGTCGAGCGACCAGACCAGCGCGGTCGAAGCGTTTCTCGAAGACGAGGAGAAAATCGAGGCGATTCGAGAGCAGGCTCGCGAGGAAGCCCAACGCCGCGCCGAGGAGTGGGGATTCGACGACCAGTTGGCTCGATAACGGCTGCTTTCGTTCGAAGGATTTGCACAACCTTCCGTGATTCCGAACCGCAACTCGTAACGCTCGGTACGACCGCCATTATCTGTTCTTCTCTCAGGGGAAAGAATAAAATACGTTCCTTCTCCAGAATATGATACTATCAATTAGTATTATGTCTTATTAAATATGTGGATAGACTGCCTAATACTATACTATATATTATTTACTATTGTACGATTGTATATTTATCCGTCCGATTTTAGATGAAATCCAAAAAAAGATAACCCATGCCTCCTACGTCTGGATGAGTTTCGATGCCCACAACACGACGCACGTTTTTGACCGCTGTCGGATGTACAGGACTCCTCGGACTCGGAGTGGCACAGTCGAGCGGCGAGAGCGAAACCGATCTCTCGCGCGACTCGTTCACCCTCATGAGCGGCACCGAGGACGCGACCAAGGTGTACGTAACGACGGCGAGTGAATCCGGCCCGACCGCGCTGGTCGTCGGCGGAGTACACGGCAACGAGGAAGCGGGATACGTGGCCGCCGAAGACATCGCTGGGTGGTCTATCAAGCGTGGCCAACTGGTGACGATTCCGAAGACGAACGCCGAGGCCGTCGCGCAAGACTCGCGTACCGCGGACGGAGAAGACGACCTGAATCGACAGTTCCCAACCGGCGAGGAACCGACGACGGAACTCGCCCGGAACATCTGGGGAGTCGTCGAGGAGTACGAGCCCGACATCGTCATCGACCTCCACGAATCGGTCGGCATCTACGACGGAGACATGGTCGGCGGTGTCGGCCAAGCCATCTTCACCTCGTGGGACGAAAAAGCGGGTACGGACGCCGCCAAGGCCGCCGATTATCTGAACGAGAACTACGTCTCGCGCGACGGATACGACTTTTCGGTCGACGCGTTCTCCGCGTCCTCGAACGAACCGTCCGGTCTGCTGGCGCACAAAGCCGCGCGCGACGCCGACGCTCTCGCGTTCCTCGCGGAAGTGACCTCCAAGGAGACGTCACTCGACAAGCGAGTGAAGTGGCACACCGAACTCGTCCGGCAACTCGTGGAAGAAGACCTATTGGTCACGTCCGGCGACGAAGATGACGGTGGCGAGGGCGACGATGGCAACGAGGACGAGAAGAACGAATCGCCTGTCGCGCGAATCCAGACAACGCCGGACAGCGGGTCGCTCGAACGCGGTGACACGGTGACGCTCGATGCGTCCGCGTCCGAAGACCCGGACGGCGAAATCGTGGAGTACATGTGGGACGTAGACGGCGACGGCTCGTTCGAGGCCGACGGCGAATCGACCGAACTCACGCTCTCGGACTGCGGAAGCTATCGGGTGACGCTACAGATCACTGACGACCAAGGAGTGGTGGCCACTGACGAGGTAGTCCTCTCCACCGACTGACGATTTCCGAAACATCTTCAGAACGCTATCATTCTCTTCGAGACGACTTTCCACGCTTCGTGCAGTCGATGGTAAACGACACCGTGGAGAGTCGTCCGGTTTGCGGTCGTCGAATCGAGCGATGCCGTTTCAGCGCGGGCGGCGAATCTCGTCACGACTCGGAAACGCTCGGCCCAGTGCGGCCAGCAACACGTCGGCGGTCTCGTTCGCGTCGGCCAGCGAGAGCGTTTCCACCGGCGAGTGCGAGTATCGACAGGGTACCGCGATTGCTCCCGCGTGGCGACCGCCCCGCACCTGCTGGAGTTCGGTCGCGTCGGTCGAGCCGGTTAACATCACGTCGTGTTGAATTTCGACGTCCGCGTCCTCCGCGGCCTCCCGTAACCACGTTCTCGTTTGGCGGTCAACGATGACGCCGCCGAAGAGGTACTCCGAGGTGCCGTCCCCGAACGCAACGACTGGGCCGCCGTCCAGCGTCGCGTTCACGCCGTCGGTTCGTCCGGCGGGGTAGTCGTCCACCGGGAAAATTTCGAGCGCGATGCCCACGTCCGGGTCGAGGCTGTAGCCTGCGGTGCGCGCACCGCGCAGGCCGACCTCTTCCTGTACGGTGGCGACGTAGTGAATCGTCGCGTCCACGCCCTCCTCGCGGGCGACTGCGAGCAGGATTGCCAGCGCGATTCGGTCGTCCAGCGCTCGGCCCGTGATTCGGTCGTTTCCGAGTCGGGAGACACCGTAGTCCCACGTTGCGTAGTCGCCCGGTTCGACGCCGAGTTCGGCGACTTCTTCGCGCGAGGTGGCACCCACGTCGATGCGGAGATTTTCGGGGAGTGACTCCTTCTCGTCGTCGCTCATGTAGTGGCGACAGCGCGGGCCGATGACGCCGAGAGCGCCGTCGGGGCCGACGCGAACCCGCTGTCCCGCCAGGTTGCCTTTGTAGTGGCCGCCGAGCATTCGGAAGGTGAGAAAGCCGTCGTCGTCCACGCTGTCGATGAGGAATCCCAGTTCGTCGGTGTGAGCCGCGAGCATGATTTCGAAACCGTCGCTCCCCTCGCTGGTGGCGACGACGTTGCCCATCGCGTCGAACGAGACGTCGTCTACGTGCGGTTCGATGCGGTCGGCGAAACAGTCCGCGACGGCGTACTCGTTGCCGGGCGCTCCCGGTTCTTCGACCAGTGCTTCGAGGTCGTCGAACGAAACCTGCATGGATGAACCGGGGTCGAACGCGGGTTAATCGTTGGGGTCGATGCAATCCGGGACGGTAAACTCTCGAACGTGGAGAGAAATGAAAACTGTAGGAAGAGGAAGAACTATTCGTCCGCGTCGAAGCCTAGTTCCGTGAGCGTTTCGTTCGAGACGCCGCTGTCGAGGATTCGCCGTCGGAACTCCCGTTGTTCCCTCTCGGAGAGTTCGATAGACGTGCCGTCGTCACGACTCCGCTGACGTGCTGTTTCGTATGCATCGCGGATAAGTTCGGCTTCCAACTTCGGCACGGATTGGGGAATTTCAGGTGACTTTCTGATTCCAGACATCGTTTCCCGCCACTCATAGGAGGGTGTTAAAGTTATTTCAAGCTAACAGATTTGTCTTTTCCCTGTTGTACAGTCCTCTTTTGTGATATGTAGACGGATATTAGGGTAGGAAAAGCTACTGATTCAAATTACGATGCGCCTCGTTCGTTTCACCGTCAGTTCACGAGAAGCGGGATGTCCGTCGCTTCGTTTCGCACGTCTTCCATATCCGGCACCGTCGTTCCGGGCACCGTTACGACGCGCGAGGCGACGGTGACGCCGACTCTGAGGGCAATTCTATCCGACTGCCCGCGACGACGACGGTTTCCGGTTCGTACTCGCGTATCTTCCGGAACTTCGTGTTCGAACGGGCCGACATCTACGACCAGTGCGTCGTCGCTATCGCCACTCTTCTATCGACAGTGCGTCCGGCAGGTCTGCCGCCAGCCACGCATCGTCGCGCGTGATGTCCGCGATGATTGCCCGGTTGGGACAACGTTCGTCGGGCGTTTCGTCGATTGCGAACCAGATTTCCGGGTCGCTTTCGTTTCGTTGGTCGAATACTGAGTCTGTCATGGGTGCGTTGAGCGGGATGTTCGGTCGGGCGTTTCGGGTCGAACTTCGGGCAGTGAGATCGTATCGGTTCTGACCAATCACTCGAAATCGTCGGGATCGAATTGATACTCGCGAGTGGTCGGCGTCGGTCGAAGCGTCGAGAGGTCGGGCATGAACATCCTGATGACGACGAGAACGCCGACGACAGTCGGTAGTACGGAGAAAAACGGAACGGTCGCGCCGAGCCATCGAACCGTTTCCCAAAATGCGGCAAGTGTGAGTGTTATTCCCATGCGAACCCGAGCGATAGATGACACTGGTACCGTATAACAATGCCGGTTGCAGTTTCGAAGATATATCGAATCCCCGACTTATTCGTTCTCGACGCCGACGGAGTCGAATTCGTCGCGGAATCGCGGCATTCCCGTGAGGATTCCTCTGAGGTCGTCCATCGGTTCGCCGACCTTGATTCCGTTTCTCGTGATACTGAACTCTCGCAGGTAGCGTTCGTAGTCGCTGGTTCGCTTCTTCAGGACGCCGATAGCCTTGCGCAGTTCGCCTTCCAGTTCGAGATGTTGCAGTAGGATGATATTGTCGGCAAGATAACTCATACCGTCTCCAGTCGCTTTGACCTGTCTCGTCATCGAATCGTGTTCGGTGATGAGAATGACGGTCACGCCCATGTTTTTGAGATAGCGACAGAGCGCTTGCATCGTCTCGACGAGATTCAGTCGGTCGTCGCGGAGCGAGACGTTGTACCCCTCGACGCCGTCTATCATCACGATGTCCGTGTCGTTGGCTTCGACCTCTTGCCGAACCATGTTCGCAAATTGACCGACGAGCGCTTGACGGGTTCTATCTCACGCAATTCCAGCGAATCGTCTTCGACCATCCGTTTCACTGGTACGTTGATGGCTTCGCTCCGCTCGCGGAACGTTTCGGTCGATTCCTCCCTCATCGGAACGACAGGTACATTTTTCCGCCCCTGTGTCGTTGCTTGACAGTTAGCTCGTTCAGCAAAATCGATACGCGGTCGAAGACGGCGGTCAGTCGAGCGGTTCGAACACCGGGGCGGGCATCCCCTCGCTCTCGATGGTTCCGACGAACTCGACCCTGTCACCGATTTCGACAGTTCCCTCCCCTACCCGACCGAGGAGGCTGGCATCGCCCACGTCCACGATGGCGACTTGGTACGGCCCCTCGACGCCGACGGGTGGCACGGTGATAGTGGTCTCGCTGTGAACCTCACCGGTTTGCGGCAGGGCGGTGGGTTCGAGGTTTCGGCTTCCGCAGTCGCCACAGGCTCGTTTCGGCGTCGCGGTGACGTGACCACACGACACACATTCGAGACCCACGAGGTCGTCCGATTCGAGGCGCTCGCACCAGTCGGCGTAGGTGAGGGTCGCAGTCGTCTCGCCTTCCTCGTCCGCCGCGCCTCGGTCGTCCGAACTCATGCTCGTTCCTCCATGACGGTGACGACGGTGGTTCCGGCGTCTCCACCGAGATTGTGCGCGACGCCGGTCGTCGCGCCATCGACCTGTCGGCGGTCGGCACTGCCGCGAATCTGCTCGGTCAACTCCACGATTTGTGCGGTGCCGGTCGCGCCGATTGGGTGCCCTTTCGCTTTGAGACCGCCGCTCGGATTCACGGGTATCTCTCCGTCGATGGCCGTTTTGCCGTCGGCCGCGGCTTGCCCGCCGGTGCCGTCCTCGAACAGGTCGAGTGCTTCGATTGCCAGCACCTCCGCGCCGGTGAAACAGTCGTGAACTTCGGCG
>CAYNQM010000073.1:15175-15930 GCA_964399275.1 uncultured Haladaptatus sp. | reverse complement strand
CTCCTCTCGAAGTGGGTCGGAGAGAGCGAGAAGGGTGTCCGCGAAGTGTTCAGCAAGGCCCGCGAGAACGCCCCGACAGTGGTGTTCTTCGACGAAATCGACTCCATCGCAACGGAGCGCGGAAGCGGCGAAGGCGGTGGCTCGCAGGTCAGCGAGCGTGTCGTCTCCCAACTGCTGACCGAACTCGACGGACTCGAAGAACTCGAAGACGTGGTGGTCATCGCCACTTCGAACCGTCCTGACCTCATCGACTCGGCGCTCCTGCGTCCGGGTCGCCTCGACCGACACGTCCACGTGCCGGTTCCCGACGAGGTGGCTCGCCGGGCAATCTTCGAGGTGCACACCCGCCACAAGCCGCTAGCCGACGACGTTGACTTGGACGAACTCGCGGAACGCACCACCGACTACGTCGGTGCCGACATCGAGGCCGTCTGCCGAGAGGCGGCGATGGCCGCGAGCCGAGAGTTCATCCAGAGCGTCTCGCCCGAGGATATCGGCGACAGCGTCGGCAACGTCCGCATCACTGCGGAACACTTCGAGGACGCGCTGGACGAGGTGACGCCGAGCGTCACCGAGGAAACCCGCGAGCGCTACGCGGAAATCGAACAGCGGTTCGACAGCGCCGAACCCAAGAAGGAAGAACAGTTGGGTAGAACCTTCCAATAGAACCTTTTACGACGGTCGAGAGGTCGCGGGCGCGCGCCACGGGCGGGGCCCCCCCCCCCCCCACGGAAAAGGGGGTAAAAAACACAAAC
>CAYNQM010000073.1:0-15165 GCA_964399275.1 uncultured Haladaptatus sp. | reverse complement strand
AGGTTCATCAAAAGCACTCCTCGCTCCCGATGGTCGCTCGTCGGCCCGGAAAATCTTCGATTTTCCGGAAGGTATGCTAGCCCTCGGCGGTTGTGTCGATTGCTGATTTTGCGGTCTGGGTACTCTGCTGATTCCCGGTGGTTGTGTCCGTTGTCGTTTTCTGGTGGTTGTGTCAATTGTTGAATTCTAGTGGTTGTGGCGGTTGCTGTTTTCCGTGGATTGTGCAGTCGGCTGACTGCTGACAGTTGCGTCGATAGCCGATTTCTGTGGATTGTCTCACCGGCCTATCGCTCCCGAGAAAACGCCCCGCGTTTTCTCGGTCGCTGTCGGTCAAATTTGTCAACGTTCTCCGAGAAATATTGTTCTCCAAACAGTTTAATCGAGACTCTTCGACGTGTCGGTTGTGATGATAATCGTTCACACGAGCATTCCGGTCAAACCGGAGCGTCGTGCGGAAGCAATCGAGGCCGCGAAAACGCTCGCCGAGAACTCCCGGCGGGAGGATGGCACGGTCAACTATCGGGCGATGACCGACATCCAAAACCCGAATCTCATTCGGTTCTTCGAGCAGTACGAGAACGTCGAGGCGTTGGAGGAACACGTCGAGAAAGACTACTACCACGCCTTCAACGCCGAACTGCCGAACTTCGCGGATGGGGAAATGGAAACGATTCAAGCCCGCGTAGACGAATCGGAAACGGTTCAGTTCGACGTTGACGACCTGCTAGCCGAGCAGTAAATACGACCGAATTCTACGCTGCTACGTCCCCGGAACGAAGTTCGTCACGCCGACCGTTTCCGACACCAGCCACGCGACGAACAGCCCGTAGATTCCCAACAGCCCCCACGATTCCGCTTTCGAGAGCGAGAGTTCGGTTCGCAGGAGGGCGAACACGATGACGGTCGCGAGCGTGAGAAAGCCCATCATCGGTACTGCGACGGCGAAGTTGATGTCGGCAGACCCGGCGACGAGCACGCCCGCCGGAACCGCCACGAGGAGGTCGAAGACGTTGCTCCCGAGGACGTTGGCGAGGCTGGTGACGCCGTTGTCCTTCCGCGCCGCTCGAACGCTGATGAGGGTGTCGGGTAGGCTGGTTCCGGCGGCGATGACCGTCAGCCCCCAGATGAAATCAGGGGTGGCGAACAGGTCGCCGAATCCGACGGCGGCCTCGACTAACCCTTCGACTGCCACCGCGATGAGCACGAGGCTGGCGAGGAGCGTGAGCCACTCGCGGAGCAAGGCGATGTCCGCTGGCGCGTCCTCGGCGTCGTGGTCTTGCGTGTCCTGATACTGCGTGAAGACGTAAACGCCGTAGAACGCGACGGGGACGAGTGCGAGTTGCCACGTCACGGTACCGCCGAGACGCATGTCGGGAACCGGGTAGTAGATAACCGCCATCGCGAAAGTGATGATAACGACCGAGACGGCTATCATGTAGAACTGCGCTTCCTTGTAGACGACCGCTCTGTCCGCTTCCACGCCGTCCGCGAAGATGCCCGACAGTGCGGGAATGACGAGCAGATTGAAGATTGCCGAGCCGACGATGGCACTCACTCCCAAACCGAACTTCCCGTGAAGCCACGTCGAAATGACGACGCTCGACAGTTCGGGAAAACTCGACCCGACCGCGACGACGACGGCACCTTGAACGATTGGGGGAAGCCCGTAGTAGGCTGACAGCCGCCTGCTCGCGCGTTCCAGCATGTCGCTTCCCTTCCAGACGACCGCCGTACTCCCCACTGCGAGCACGATATACCACGGGAGTCCGGTGAACATGGCTGTCGCTTTTCAGCCAATCATCTTAAAATCGAATATCTGCCGGAGTGTCAGTCTAATTTCTCGGCGGCGTCGCGTTCGATGAGCGGCCCGGCGTTTTCGGCCGGGAGCGTCACCACGTCCTCGTCTGCGAGGTCGTACTCGCGCTCGTCCACGCCGAGAATCGCGCCCACATCGCGGGTGATGCGAACCGTCGTTCGGTCGTCGCCGAGGGACGGGTCGCCGTCGTCCGTCGCGCCGTCGGTGCTCGGCGTCTCTTCCGCGGTTCGGCTGTCGCCGGTTTCGGCGGTCGGCGTCTCCTCCGACTGCCGTGGTTCGGTCGTGGTCGGGGTGGACGACTCCGGCGCGCCGGAGTCGTCCGCGACCGCCGCCGCTTCGCCGACTGGTCGGTCGTCGTCGGCTTCGGACGGTTCCGGGTCGTTCGTCTCCAGGCCGGTCGTCTCCGAGTCGGCCGAAGCAGCGGCGGTGGTCGAAGTCTCCGACTCCGACCCGCCCTGCTCCGTCCCGGAGAGCACGTCGAGCACGGTAGATTTGTTCGTCTCGATGCGCTGGACGAGGTCGGCGAACAGCGTTTGCTCCTCCGTTGTCAACCCGTCCTCGTCCGCCGGAATTCCGGCCGCCGAGAGACTCGCTCGTTTGACGACTTTCCCCACTCGTCGTTCGTATATCGCTTCGACAACCTCTTCGGCCGTCTGAATCTCGTCGGTCAATCGATTGACCTCGGCGGAGTCGAACGGGTCGTCTGCCCGTTCGGCAGCCCGCTCGCGCTCCTCACGCAGGCCGCGGACGTAGCTCCCAACGTCGGCGTAGAAGGACTCCCGCAGATGTTGCAGACTGTCCTTCGAACGCTCCTTGCTCTGAACACTGCGGAGTTCGTCGAGATTCATTCTTTCCCCTTTTCGGCCCGGCCACGCGCCATCAAGAAGTTGGCAACGTATTCGGGAGTCGATACATTGCCTGCCGGGAGGGTAAAGCTTTCGCCCCCAAGTTCGACGTCCGTTTGCTTGTCCAGTTCGATAGTCACGTCGTGTCTCGTGAACGTCTCCGGAATCGCGTCCCTGAGCGGGTCGAAGTCGTCGAGTTCGTCGCGCGAAATTCGCGTGACGGCGAGGCTACTTCCGCCGTGGAGACTGCCGGGAAGTCGGATGAGTCGGTGCGTGTCGGTCGTCACCGGTTCGTCCACCGCGGAGGTCTCTGCCGCGAACACCTCGTCGGCGAGGATGCGTGCGAGTTGGTAGAACGCCGGATGTACGTCCACGTTGCCCCGCTCGATTTCCTGCCGGTTGTTCGTGATTGCGTTGTAGGCTCCCCTCGCTTTCCCCGACCCGATGCCGTCGAACTCCTGTAGTCGTTCGATAGCGTCGGCTTCCTCCATCGTCAGCAGTTCGTCCACGAACGATTGGAGGTGGTCGTTGATGCGTCCGCCCCATCCGCCGTCGGTCGGGAGCGTGCGCTTCTGCGTCGGGTTCTTGAGACCGATACCGGCGACCGTCTCGGATTCGACGAGCGAGTCGAACGCCACGTCCACGGCCCGGATGTAATCGACGACCTCCCGGCGGTTCTCCCGGTCTAGGTGCCGGACACCGTCGTCTCGGACGTGGACGTGATACCCCCGACCACCCGAAAAGACGACCGTTAAATCTTCGAAGCCGAAGTCCCGTTCGAGCAGGTCGAGCAGGTCGAGCAGCTCTTCCTTACAGCGCGCCAGCATCTCTGCGTAGGGCGTGTCGGGGGTGACGCCCGGAAGGTGGTCTGCGTCCAAGTCGAACACGAGGTCGGCGCTCTGCCAGTCCTTCGCGTCCATCGTGCCCGCGCCGGGGTCGCGGTATCGCCCGGCCGAGAAGTAGACGTGGCGCGGACGTTCGCGTTCGAGAAAGCCACCGAGCGTGCCGAGGTCGAGCAGGGAGGTGTGCCGAACCATCGTCGTTCCCGGCCCGGCAGTCCACGGGATGTACCCCCATTCGCGCTCGTCGGCCTCCGGCGGGAGTTCCGGCTGTACCGTCTGGTAGTGGTCGCGGAACCGGCCCCGGAGGTACGCTCTCGTCCGCTCTTCCATCGTCAGTGGATGAGACACTGCGTAGTTAAAGCGTTGTTTCTTCGGTTCCAGCGCCCGTTTCGGTTCGGAAAACGACGAGACTGATGGGATTTAGCGTCGCAGAACGAGGTGAAAAATCGCGTCTCGACTCAGCCGCGCATGAAATCAGAGAGCCGTTTCGTGATGCTTCCTTGCTCGCCGAGTCGGAGATAGAGCGCGTCGCCACCGTCTTCGTAGTAGTTGTTGATTCGGCGTTCGACGGAGAATCCGAGGTGGCGGTAGAAGTCGAGCGCGTTCTGGTTCGTACTACGGGCGTGGCAGGTGACGCTGTCGTGATTTTCGGCCACCTTCGCGACTAACCGTTCGCCGAACCCTTCGCCGCGGAAGTCGGTATCGACTGCGAGAAAGAGGATGTAGCCGTCACGTCGAACCGCCGCAAAGCCGATGATTCGCTCGCCGTCGTCGGTCAGGTAGCCGTACACCGTCGAGCGGCGGTACGCATCGGTGAAAAAGCCCCGTCGTTGTTTCAGTACCCCGTCACGCTTCCGGATTCGCTCCTTCAACTGCCACGCCTCCTCGACGTAGCGATTGTCGCCGGGCGTGACGACGCACGTGTCGATATTTACGCTCACTGTGTGGGAGTAGCAGACAAGTGAATATAATTCCACCGGCATGTATGTCATACTCTCGGCCGATACACCAGTTCACAGACCGGTTTGACAAACCTGATACCGACGACGGACGAGCATCGAACGATGGAGTACACGCTATGCGAACACACCGCCGACGTTGCGGTCGAAGCCACCGGGGCCTCGCTGTCCGCCGTTTTCGGCGCGGCGGGCGACGGGATGGCCGCCGCGATGTGCGAGGAGATTCCGGATGCGGGAGACCGATTCGAGGTGGATGTGCGTGCCGAAGGGCAGGAGGCACTGCTGTTCGACTACCTCGACGAACTCATCTACCAGCGCGACGTTCGGTCGGTGCTCCCCGTCGAAAACGATGCGACCGTCCACGAACCGAGCGACCACGGCGCCGACGGCGAGTGGTCGCTTACCGGGAGTGCTCGGGGCGTGCCCCTCGCGGGACTCGGGGCACGGGAAATCAAGGCCGTCACCTACTCCGATATGACCGTCGAACAGACGCCGGAGGGGTGGCGAGCCTACGTCGTTTTGGACGTTTGAATCGCTCGCATCCCGTTGGACGTATCGCCCTCGACCGAACCCCGAAACGTCTTCCAGTGTCGGGGATAACGTTCGAGTATGAACACGTACACTGCGGGGGACATCACGCTCGAACAGGTTCGGGAGTACGTCTGGGAGATCCCGAAGGAAGGCGACATGGGGACGCCAGCGCGGGTGTTCGCCAGCGAGGAACTGCTCGAACAAATCGCCGACGACAAAACCTTAGAGCAGTTGCGCAACACGACCCATCTGCCGGGAGTACAGAAGTACGCCCTCTGTATGCCTGATGGCCATCAGGGGTACGGTTTCCCGGTCGGCGGCGTCGCCGGAATCGACGCCGAGAACGGCTGTATCTCGCCGGGAGCGGTCGGCTACGATATCAATTGCGGCGTCAGAATGATGCGAACGAACCTCACCTACGACGACCTGCGCGGGCAGGAGGAGGAACTCGTGGACTCCCTTTTCGCCAACGTCCCTTCGGGACTCGGCGGCGGCGGTGTCGTCGAGGGCGACATTGACGCCGTCAACGACGTACTCGACCGCGGGATGGCGTGGGCACTGGACGAAGGCTATGCGACGGAAGCCGACCTCGCCCACTGCGAGGACGAAGGCGTCCGAGCGGAAAGCGATCCTTCGGCAGTTTCTCAGAAGGCGAAAGACCGCGGGAAAAACCAGTTGGGAAGCCTCGGCAGTGGCAACCACTTCCTCGAAGTTCAGCGCGTGACCGACGTGTTCCGCGAGGACGTGGCGGAGGCGTACGGCCTCTCGGAAGACCAAATCGTCGTCCTCATCCACTGCGGGAGCCGAGGGTTGGGCCATCAGGTCTGTACCGACTATCTGCGAAAAATCGAGCAGGCTCACTCCGGACTGCTGTCGAAACTCCCCGACAAGGAACTCGCCGCCGCGCCCGCCGGGAGCCAACTCGCCGAGGAGTATTATCAGGCGATGGGTGCCGCAATCAACTTCGCGTGGGTGAATCGACAGCTCATCATGCACCGAACCCGAAAGGTGTTCGAGCGCGTCTTCGACGAGTCGTGGGAGGCGATGGAGATGGAACTGCTGTACGACGTGGCGCACAACATCGCCAAGAAGGAGACCCACGAGGTCGATGGCGAGGAGAAGGAACTGTTCGTCCATCGCAAGGGTGCGACCCGCGCGTTCCCGGCGGGCCATCCCGAACTGCCCGGTGCGTATCTCGACGTTGGCCAACCCATCATCATCCCCGGAAGCATGGGCGCGGGAAGCTACGTCCTCCGGGGCGGCGAGGAGTCGATGAACCTCAGTTTCGGTTCGACCGCCCACGGTGCGGGCCGGGTGATGAGCCGAACCCAAGCCAAGAAAGACTACTGGGGTGGCGACGTGCAGGACGAACTCGAACAGGAGCACATCTACGTCAAAGCCCAAAGCGGCGCGACGGTCGCGGAGGAAGCGCCGGGCGTCTACAAGGACGTGGACGAAGTGGTGAAAGTGTCCGACGCGCTCGGAATCGGCGACAAAGTCGTCCGAACCTACCCCGTCTGCAACATCAAAGGATAACTAAAACGTCCATTTTTCAATTCAAAAGTTACTGATGTCTTCGGTCAAAAGGAAGCCGTATGCGACGACGCACGTTGCTCAGTGCAGTGGCGACGACCACGACCGCGGGCTGTCTCGGGAGCGTCCTCAGCTTTTCGGGAGGAAGCCCAAACTTTGCCATCGACAACGATCCGACGCCCGACGGACTACCGGCGACGCTCTCCGCGAAGCGCATCGAGAAAGCGACTGCGAACCATCCGCCACGGCTTCGCGTGACGTTCAAATCGACTGCCGACGCTCGTCGAACGTTTCGGTTCGGCTATCCCGGCCCCTTCGCGGATACGGTCGGCGTCGCGGAGAGCGGAGACAGACTCGTACTTCGCTACGAAGCTGACCCGGGCGGAACTCGTGACGACTGCTGGCAGGGTCGAACGCTCAGTGGACAGGGCGCGACCGAACACCGGACGCTCGACTCTGGCGAGCGAGCATACATCGAGTGGTCGGTGCTCAGCCACGTCGAAAACGAGTCGTGTTTCCCGCGCGGTCGATACCGATTCGAGGACGAGTACGGCGTCGGCGACGAAACCTACGAGTGGGGCTTTTGGCTTCGGATACGATAGCTCTCAGGTTCTGAAATCGAAGTTCGGCGCGTCTTCGGGGCGGAGCGGAACTTCCGGGTCGAGTTCCTCGCCGTCCTCGAAGTTGACGAAGTTGAGGAAGTACAGTCCGCCACAGCCGTCGCCGTCGGTTTCGGTCGCCCCACAGACGATTTCGACGCCGTCCGCGTCCTCGAAGTCGTCGTAGGCGTTGGCGTACTCCCACCCCTGCAAGGGGTCTGCCGTCACCGACTTGTCTGCGAGGTTGGCATCGCGTTCCAGCGTTGCGATGGCGCCGCAGTGGGGGCAGTAGTATCTGACGGGAACGGTCATGGCTAGTAGTTAGCGACGGACGGACGTAAACCGTGCGCTGGTTCGCGGAAACCCAGAACAATCTTGTAGCCCGACGAACTCCATTAGCGCATGATAGACGAGACAGTCGAGGAGATTCAGGAGATGCAGACGCATAGCTCCTCGACCGTCGCGGTCAAAGCTGCTCGCGCGCTCGAAGACCTCTTAGACCGCGAGTTCGAGACGGTCGAGGAGTACGAACGGGCGCTCGAACACAACAGCAACGCCCTTCGCCGTGCGAACCCGTCCCACGCTTCGCTCGTCACCACCCAGCGCGCAATCGTGAAGATGGTGACGGAAGCCGAAAGCGAATCGGTCGAGCAGACGAAAGAGCAGACGAAGCAGGCCATCGACAGCGTGGTCGAGCAGGTCGTCACCGCCAAACGCAGGGCCGCCGAGAACGCCGCCCCGCTGTTCGAGGATGGCATGACGCTCATGACCCACGATTACTCCTCGACGGTGCTGGAGGCCATCGAAAACGCCGTCGCCGACGGTGCCTACCTCGACGTGTACGTGATGGAGGCTCGCCCGCGCTACCTCGGTCGGAAGACTGCCCGCGTCCTCGGCGAAATCGACCACGTGGACGTAACCCTCATCGTGGACAGCGCAGCAGGCCACTACCTCACGGAGTGCGACCGCGTGTTCACCGGTATGGATTGTATCGTTGATGGCACGCTCTATAACCGCGTCGGCACCTATCCGCTCGTCGCCACCGCGAACGAGGTTGGCGTTCCCGTCACGACCATCGGTTCGAGCGCGAAAATAGTCGGCGAGGCGTTCCGCTTCGAGAACGACTTTCGCTCCGCGAGCGAAGTGATTCGAGAACCGGCGGAGGGATTCGCCGTCAAAAATCCGGCCTACGACGCGACGCCGACCGACCTGCTCGATTCGGTCGTCACCGACGAAGGCACGTGGGAGTACTGAACGACCGCTACTCTACTCCGACCCACTCGCCGCTCTCGTCGCTCTTTTCGATCGCATCCAGCACCTTCTGCACTGCCAGTCCGTCCGCGAAGTTCGGATGGTACTCCTCGCCCGAATCGATTGCGGAGAGGAACTCGTAGTTCTCGTGGACGAAGGTGTGTTCCCAGCCGATGACGTGGCCCGGTGGCCACCAGTGGTCGATATAGGGATCGTCCTCGTCGGTGACGAGAATCGTCTCGTAGCCGCGATTGCCGTCCCGCAGGAGTTCGAGCTCGTTGAGCCGTTCGAGCGAGAATTTGAGACTGCCCTCGGAGCCGTGAACCTCGATGGAGTGGTCGTTCTTGTGCCCCGTGGCGAACCGCGAAGCCTCGAACGCGCCCATCACGCCGCCTTCCAGTTCGGCCTGCGCGGAGTAGGCGTCGTCCACCGTGACCGGTTTCGTTTCTCGTCCGGCGGTTTCGCCGCCTCCCAGAGACTCCTCCGGAGTCTCTCCGCCTTCTACCGGGCGTTCGTCCACGAACGTTTGGAGGTGGCCTGAAACGCGCTCTACGTCGCCGACCAGGAATCGCGCGAGGTCGATGGTGTGCGCGCCGAGGTCGCCGAGCGCGCCACTGCCCGCCAGTTCCTCGTCGTTGCGCCACGACCACAGCGCGTCGGGATCAACGAGCCAATCTTGGAGGTACTGTCCGCGGAACTGGTGAATCTCGCCCAACTCGCCGTCCTCGATGAGTCGCTTCGCGTACCGAATTGCCGGAATGAACCGGTAGTTGAACGCCGTCGCGGTCGGCACGCCCGCCGATTCGGCGGCCGCGGCCATGCGCTTGGCGTCCGACAGCGAGGCGGCCAGCGGCTTTTCGCAGAGCACCGGGACGCCCGCTTCGAGCGCCGCGATGGAGGGATCGGCGTGGACGAAGTTCGGCCCGAGATTGTAGAACACGTCCACGTCGTCTATGACTTCCTCCCAGTCCGTGCTCGTGTTTGCGAAGCCGAGGCGGTCTGCGGCCTCCGCGAGCGCTTCCTCGTCCCGCCCGACGAGCACGTGGCGCTCCACGTCGGGTGCGTCCGGGAAGAACATCGGCAGACGAGCGAGCGCGTTCGCGTGAGCTTTCCCCATGAAGCGGTAGCCTAATACGCCAACTTTGAGACTCATAGCTAGTTCGTGGTTTCTTTACGAGAGGGCTTAGTGTTTGATGCCTTCGGCGAAAATGGCGGGCAGAAGTGGATTGATTCGGTGTTTGATTTGCTTGAGTCGTCTCAGCTATTATCGACTCTTTAGCTATGTCGCCCTGTGGACGCTCAATTCGACTCTGTAGAAGTGTTGCTAGCTACACTCAATCTGACTCTGTAGAAGCGTTGCTAGCTACTTCCGACTCCAAATGACCGCAACCGCACCTCGTTCCTCCCCACCCTCCTCCCGCACTCCGACCGAGCGAACCTCGGTCGGGTTCGCGTTCGCTCCTCCGCGCTCACGCGAACATCGTGCGCTCGTCCCTCGCGCGGGCGAATCAGAGATTCGCCTTCGCGCGCCACAGCAGAAAGATTGTGCGAATTGTCACGAATCATTCCGGCGCGTGCGCGGAACGCGCGCGAGGTCTTCGTCGTGACGCGAAGCGAGCGAAGGCTCGGAAGTCGCACGCCCGCGGAGCGCCAGCGAGCAGGAACGTCTTCCGGTGGACGACTGAGCGACCGACAGGGAGCGAAGGAGTCGGTTGGGGAGGGCGTGGCGTGCGAGATTTCGAAGAAATCTCGATTGCGAGCGGCGAAGCCGCGAGCGCGGTTGCGGGGCGGTTGCGGTCATTTGGAGTCGGCAATAGCTAGCAACGCTTCTACAGAATCAAATCAGGCGTACACGGGGCGACACAGTTGATGAGTCGAGAATTGCTAGAACCACGTTCGGAAGTAACGACGTAGTGCTCCCAATTTCGTATCACAATCTACTTAAAAACGCTCAAAGTAACGTCACGTCTTCGACTCATGTCCGAGAATCAGATTCTCGGCTGCGCCCGAGGCCTCGTCTGGCGTGACGACGAACTGCTCGTCGTCACGCCAGACGAAACCGAGCGACGGCGAGCCGTTTTACTTCCCGCTCGGCGGGGGCGTCGAGTTCGGCGAACACAGCGAAGACGCGCTCCGCCGCGAGTTCGATGAGGAGTTGGGCGTCTCGCTGAAAAACGTCGTTTACCACGAAACCTACGAGGACGTGTTCACCAACGAAAGTGAACGACATCACGAAATTTGGCGCGTATACAAGGCGGATATCGTGGAGTCGTGGCTCTACGAACGGGATGGATTCTCGGGCTACGAAGTCGAACACGACGAAGAATTCGACTGCGTCTGGAAATCTCCAATCGAGTTTTCCGAGATAGGTGAGACGTTCTATCCCAAAGCACTCATCTCCAATCTGTAGTTATTTATTCCGCCCAGTACGCCTCGCCGGGGTTCGTCCGGAACACCGCGCGTTCCAGCATCTCGACTGCCTTCTCCAGTCCTTCGGTCGAACTGGTCAGCGAGTCTTCGTGCTCGATGGACAGCGTGCCGTCGTACTCCACCATGCGGAGCGCGCTGACGATGCCCTTCCAGTGTTCCTCGCCGTGGCCGTAGCCGACCGAGCGGAACAGCCACGAGCGGTTGGCTTCCTCTGTGTACGGCGTGGTGTCGAGGACGCCCTTGTACCGGGCTTGGGACTCGTAGACTTTCGTGTCCTTCGCGTGGAAGTGGTGGATGGCGTCGTGTTCGCCGAGGAATCGGATGGCTTCGACCACGTCGATGCCCTGCCAGTAGAGGTGGCTGGGGTCGAAGTTCGCCCCGATTCGCTCGTTGGTCGAGTTGCGAAGTTCCAGCATGCCGCTGGGTTCGTAGACGAGCATGTTCGGGTGCATCTCGATGGCGACGTTCACGCCGTGGTCTTTGGCGTGCTCCGCCAAATCGCGCCAGTAGGGGATGGCGACCGATTCCCATTGGTAGGTGAGGGCTTCGTCGTGTTCCGAGGGCCACGGGGCGGTAATCCAGTTCGGTACCTCGCCGTTCGGGCCGCCTGCTGGCAGTCCGGAAAAGCAGGTGACGGCGTCCACGTCGAGTTGGTCAGCCAGCCGAATCGCTTCGCGGAGTTCGGTGTCGGCCTCCTCGGCCTGTTCGTCGTCCGGGTGAATCGGGTTGTTGTGGGTCGCCAGCGCGCTGATGTGCATATCGTACTCCGACAGCAGGGAGTGCAAGTCCTCCTGTGCGTCGTCGTCGTCCAGATACTCGTCGCGCGGGAGATGGGTATCGCCGGGGTAGCCACCGACGCCGGGTTCGATGGCGTCCACGCCGATTCCATCGAGATATTCAAGCGCGTCTTCGAGCGATTCACCGTACAGTGGCGGAGTGTGAACGCCGATGTCCATAGTGTGAACCATTACTTCGGCCGGGAATAAAACTTCGGTGGCAACGCTTACGTCCGCCGTCTGCCACGTTTTCAGCATGAGTCTCTCCGAGCAGTTCGAGTGGTTCGCCGACTGGTGCGTCGGAGCGTCGCCGCTGTACGAACGAATCAGCCGTGGGGTTGCGAACGACCCGGAACTGCTCGCGCTCGCCGAGGAAATCCCGCGGAATCGCGGCACGCCGAACATTCTACTCGGGGCGGTTCACTGGCACCTCCTCGGCGATATCGACCACCCGCTGGCCGACTACTATCCGACTGTTGCAGACGACCCGAAATCCGGAAACCCGTTCCCCGAATTTCGTGATTTCTGCACCGAGTACGACACCGAACTGCTCCCCCTCCTGCGCAACCGCAGAACACAGACGAACGCTGTTCGGCGTTGTACCGCGCTCTTCCCCGCGTTTTCGCACGTCTCTAACGAAGTCGGCGGCGACCCGCTCGCGCTCGTCGAACTCGGGCCGAGTGGCGGTCTCAACCTCTGTTGGGATCAATACGCCTACGAGTACCGCGACGGGGACGAGGCGAAACGATACGGAACCAGCGACTGCGTCCTCGATTCGGAACTCCGAGGTGAGAAAACGCCGTCCCTCTCGGACGACGTTCCCGCGATTCGCTCCCGCGTCGGCATCGACCTGAACCCCCTCGACGTGCGCGCCGAGGGCGACGTCCGATGGCTTCGGGCGCTCGTCTGGCCGGAACACGAAGACCGCCACCGACTGCTTCGGCAGGCCGCAACCGTCGCCAAAGAGTACCCGCCCGAACTTCGGCAGGGCGACGCAATCGAGGAACTGCCCGCCGTCATCGCGGAAATCCCAGCGGACGTTCCGGTCTGCGTCTTCGACACGCAGATGCGCTATCAACTGCCCGACCCGGAACAAGACCGGCTTCGGGCGCACGTCGAATCCGCGGCGGAAGACCGCCGACTTCACTGGTTGTCGGGACACGAGGCCACGGATGAGTGGGAAAACGCCTTCGCACTCGAATGGTTCGGCGGCGAGACGTACCGCAGACTCGCGGCCTACGAACAGCACGGAAAATGGCTTCGCTGGTTGCTGTAACTTACCGCAACTGCACCGACGCCTCGTCCTTCGAGGAGCGATAGATGGCGTCGATGACGCGCTGTACCGTCAGCGCCTGTTCGACGGTGTTCATATTCGGGGCGACGTTGTCGCGAACTGCTTCGAAGAAGACGCGCTGTTCCGCCTTGTGAGCGTCTTCCTGCCGGGTTCGAACGTCGGTGTCCGAGAAGTGATCTGCGCCGACCATGCTCGTCTCGTACATCGTGAGCGAATCGTCGTGCTTGTCGAAACTCGCGCCCGCTTTTGTCCCGCGAATGTGGTACGTTTCGTCGGATTCGCGGTTCGCGGCCCACGCGACTTCGAGCACGATTGTCTTGCCGTTTTCACAGCGGATGAACGCGCTCACCGAGTCGTCCACGGTGAACGCACCGGACTTGGTGTCGTCGCCCCACATTTCGAGGTAGGTGTAATCCTCGCGGTTCCCGAACTGGGAACGGACTTCGCCGCTGACTTCCTTCACTTCGGGGAAGTCGTGGAGGTGCAGTGCGAGGTCGATCGCGTGGACGCCGATGTCGATGAGTGCGCCGCCGCCGGCCACGTCGCGGTTCGACACCCCCCAACCGCGACCCGGTATCCCTCGTCGCCGGATGTAATGCGCCTCGACGTGGCGCGTTTCGCCGAATCGACCCTCGTCTTGGTAGCCCTTGATGACTTCGACGGGGTTGCGGAACCGGTTGTGGAAGCCGACCATACAGAAGCCCTCGGCGTTCCGGGCTGCCTCCGCAATTCGCTCCGCGCTCTCCAGCGTGTGCGCCAGCGGCTTTTCGAGGAGCACGTCCAATCCCGCTTCGAGTGCGCTGACGGCGTACTCCTCGTGAAATTTGTTCGGCGTCGTGACGATGACGCAGTCGATGTCTGATTCGTACAGTTCTTCGTAGCTCTCGAACGAGCGGGTGTCGTACTTCTCGGCAAATCGCGCACGAGCGTCGGGATTGATATCGACGCCACCGACGATTTCGTGACGCAAATCGGAGATTCTATCGGCGTGATAATGTCCAATATTCCCGAGACCGACGAACCCAACTCGAACCGGCTCACTGGCACTCATACTAACGGCTCACCTGTGAGACGGTGTTATTCTTTTCCTTTCTATCGCTGCACTGCGGACGACTGGTATTATCGTCTCGACTACCTAACTGGGGGAGAACGGTACTCGGATGGTCGCAGAGGGTCACGTCAATACAACTGTTGTTTTTTGTCTTCGCGGTCGCGTTCGCGCTCTTCGTCCGCTTTCTGTGCTCGCCGATTTTCGAGTAGCGTTCGGATTCCGGGAATGACCTTATTTTTCAGGTCGAGCGCGAACGATACGATACCGTACACCCAGAAGAAAAACAGGAGCGTTCCCGCCCCGAAGTAGAGCAACCCGAACTCCACCGCCATCTCAGTCGTCCCCCTCCGCTTCGGTGCCGGTCGCTTCGGTTTCCACGGATGCGAACTCCAATCCGTGGGCGACGGCGTCGCCGGTTGCAGTGTCGAACAGATGGACGCGCTCCCTGTCGAGGACGACCTGCACGTCCTGATCGATATCGATGTCCTTGTCGGGGTTGACGCTCATGAGCAGTTGGTGGGCGTCGTCCTCCTCCGCGTCCATTCCCGCGGTCACACCGTCACCCGTGAGAATGTAGACGAAGATTTCGTCGCCCATCGGTTCGAGCACGTCGGTTCTGGCGTCGATTTTCTCCGTCGGCTTTGTAACCGTCTCGGCGTCCTGCACGAGGTAGACGTCCTCCGGGCGAACCCCCAGCGTCAGTTCGTCGCCGACCGCGATGCCGTCGAGTTGCCCGGCGTCGAAGTCGACGCGGTAGTCCGGCATCTCCAGTCCGTTCTCGTCCACGGTTCCCTGCACGAAGTTCATGCTCGGCGATCCGATGAACCCCGCGACGAACAGGTTATTCGGCTCGTTGTAACAGTCGAGTGGCGGCGCGAACTGCTTGAGTTCGCCCTGATTGATGACCGCGATGCGACTGGACATCGTCATCGCCTCGGCTTGGTCGTGGGTGACGTAGATGATAGTCGCGTCGAGTTCCTTGTGGAGTCGCTGGAGTTCGGTTCGCATGTGAACCCGCAGTTTGGCGTCCAGATTCGCCAGTGGCTCGTCCATCAGGAACACGTCGGGTTCGCGCACGATTGCGCGTGCGATGGCGACGCGCTGGCGTTGCCCGCCGGACATCTCGTCGGGCATCCGGTCGAGCATGCCTTCGAGTTGGACGATTTCCGCCGCGTTTTCGACTCGGCGGTCGATTTCGTCTTTCTCGTAGCTTCGAAGTCGCAGGCCGAAGCTGATGT
>CAYNQM010000072.1:8401-15965 GCA_964399275.1 uncultured Haladaptatus sp. | reverse complement strand
GAGGTGGCGACCACAGCCCTCGTCGCATTCGTCGCCGCGGGCGTGTTCGCCGCAGTAGGGACAGGTGCCCTCGACGTAGCGGTCGGGAAGCGGCGTCTCCTCGATTGGGTCCCACGCGACCTTGATCTCTTTCTCGTAGACGTACCCCTCCTCGTCCAGTTTTCGGACGATTTCGCGGGTGAGTTCGGTGTTGGTCTCGTCGTCGGTGTGACCGTAGTTGTCGAACTCGATGTTGAACTTCGGGAACGTCGCTTCGTACTGCTCGTGGTGGCGAAGCGCGAACTCGCGGGGCGAGACGCCTTCCTTTTCGGCGTTGACCGCCACCGGCGTTCCGTGCATGTCCGACCCGGAGACGAAGGCCGTCTGTTGGCCGAGTTTTCGCAGGGCGCGCGACAGCACGTCGCCGCTGACGTAGGTTCGCAAGTGACCGATGTGCAAGTCCCCGTTCGCGTAGGGAAGCCCGCAGGTGACGACCGCGGGTTCCTCGGTTGGATAGTCGTCGTGGCTCATACTCTCATCTCCTTCTCTGCGGGTGTAAAACCCGCCGGTTTCGGTGTCTCGTCATTGTGATGGGACAGCAGTTGCTCGTAAGCGATACTCGAACTGCCGGGTTTCACCCACGGAAAACCGCCCGCATCCGGCCCAGAAGGATTCACCCAGCGCTACTGCTGGAGACGCATGGAAAACACAGCGCGGTGGGCCGTCCGTCGCATACCCAACGATTGGTTCGTGATAGTACATAAATCCTCGCCTGCAAAGAGGCAGTGTCGTTGCCACTACCGTTAGACTACGCTCTCAAGAGATGGCAGTTGATTTCTGTGGAAAAGGGCAGTTGCAGTCAGCAGGACACAAAGTCGAGTGCCACAGCCTTCCCCCACAAAAACCGAATCGATTCCATCCCGAGAACGTCGCTAGAACGACAGTTCTAGAGCGATGACGCCAGCGCCGAGGCCCAACGTCACCAGCAGTCGGCCGACGCTTCCGGCGAACGTCGCGGCGGCGAACTTCGCGTAATCCTCCTCCAGAATCGAGAAGGCGTAGATAGAGAGCGTGTCCGGAAAGAACGGGACACAGAGCGCCATCGCCAGTCCGACGTATCCCCACTTCCGGGCGAGTGCGACCGTCTTCCGCTCCGACCACTCCACGATGTTGATGTTCGAACGGCGGAGCGCCTTGATGACGGGGCCGGACTGTTTCGCCTCCTGTCCGATGTGGAAGGCGAACACGCTTCCCGCCGCCTTGCCGAGACCGCTGACGAGGATAATGACTCCGAACTGACCAACCTCCCCGATGCCGAGGTTGAGTGGTGCGGCGAGAACGACCTCGCTCGGAAGCGGGAGGATAAACGAGATGAGAAACGAGTAGATAGCGATGAGCGCCAGTCCTGCCCATCCGGTCGCATGATGGACGGCATCCTCTAACCAACCGAACGTCCCGAGAACGACGCCGTTCGCAACGAAGTCGGCGAACACGACGGTACTCCCTAACACACGAAACCTTCGGTAATCGACCGATGTAAACTTTAACATCGACGAATGTGTCTACGGAAACTACTATTGGCAAACAGACTCATACCGAACCGACCCCAAATGGAGGGGTGTGAACACGGATAGAGAGTATCACGTCGTCGTCCACCCCAATCTCAGAGCACGGATGGAGTTTTCTACCGACTACTCCGCATTGTCGCTCTCCGTGGACTATCGGCGCGATGGGGAATGGGAAGCAGGTGGCGACGGATTCGAAATTCGAGGACAGAAAATCACAATCAACCGCGACGGCGACTCCTTGCTGGAGCGAGACGTTTCGCTCGAACTGCTCGAACGATACGGAACGTCCATCACGGAATTCGCGCAAAAGTTCACCGACCGTGGGGCGACCGGCGCGACGGAATCCGCCGAAACGGCGGAACCCGAATCGTGGCCAATCGCGGTCACGCAGGACGATGGTTCCGTCGTGGAAGCGTTACGACCACCGACGCAGGCGACGTTCGAAGTATACGAAGACCGCGCCGGGGAGTGGCGCTGGCGACTCACTCACCAAAACGGGAACATCATCGCCGACTGCGGCGAAGGCTACTCCTCGAAACGGGCCGCGAAAAACGGTATCGAGAGCGTGAAGCGAAACGCACTCGGCGCGCCGACCGAGGAATCGTAGAAACCGAAATCCTCAACGAACTGAAAAATCACACCGATTCGAGGTCGGCAACGAACTCCTCCAACATCAAGCGTGTGACGTGAGGCATGCAGACGATGCGGAGTTCGCCCGACCCCGTCGGTGAGACGCGCCATCCCCGGGATTGCAGTTCCTCAACCGTTTCCCGAGGAACGTCGGCCGCGACCAGCGGTAAGACGGGTTCGACTACGTCGTAGCCACACGATTCGAAGGCGTCGGCAATCCACTCGGCATTGGCCTGCGAGCGTTCGTATTGCTCGCGGTAGCCATCCGGCCAGAGTGCATCCATCGCGGCCCACGCGCTGGCCACGCCCGCGCCGCTTCGGGTTCCCGTCAGCGTCGCCTGCGATGTCGATTCGAGATACGGCGTTTCGACTGCCAGCGCGTCCAGCACGCGCTTTTCGCGCGCCAGAAAGCCACCCGCCGGAACCGCGGCCTGCCCCATCTTGTGCGGGTCGATACCCATCGTGTCCACCACAGTGTGGTCGAAGTTCCACTCGTAGTCGGTAAACGGCAACACGAATCCGCCCCACGCCGCGTCCACGTGAAGCAGTGCGCCCGCATCATGGGCAATCTCCGAGAGCGTGGGAATCGGGTCGATTCGGCCGTATTCGGTCGCTCCCGCAATTCCGACCACTAACGCCGTGTCGTCGTCTACCAGTTCGCTCACTGCATCGGGGTCAGCGCGCCGGTCGGCACCGACCTCGGCGAGTCGCAGTTCGACGCCGAGTACGTCCGCCGCTTTCTGGAAGCTGAAGTGGGCGCTTTCGGGTGCGACGACGTTCGGTGTATCCGTTTCCGCGAGGTTTCTCGCCGCGCGAACCGCCTGAATATTCGCCTCGGTGCCCCCGCTGGCGACGTAGCCGTGTGGGTTCTCCAGTCCGGTCATCTCGCCCAGCATCGCCACTGCATCGTCTTCGAGCGCGGAGACGGTGGGATACGTCGTCGGGTCGCCCGGATTCGACGCCAGAAATCGTTCGGCGGCGTCGCGGGCCGCCGGATGGGGTTCGGTACACATCGAGGAGAGCACCCGACGGAACGACTGGGGCGCGGCCACCTGCATACCCGGAAATTCGGCGCAGTCGGTTTATTCGTTCCGTTCTACGACGACTCGCTCGCTCCGGAACTGCTCTCACTGCCGACGGCGAAGCCAAACGCGTGAACCACGTTTCCGTTCGGGTCGGAAATCGTCACGGAGTAGCTCCCTTCGACTTCGGTCGTCCCGTCCGGTCTCTCTCTCGTGAGCACAGGCGACCCGCCGTCGCTCGGATACGAAACGTACACCGACTGGCGCGGTTCGAGCGCCGTTTCGAGTTCGAGGGTTGCCGTCTCTCCATCGTGTTCGATGCGAATTTCCGACCCTGCAGGAAGCACGTCGCCACCATCGTGAACGAGTTCGACCGACGACGCGTGCGTCGTGGAGCGAACGTCCGCCGTCACTGCGGCAACTGCCTGTTCCGTCCAGTCGGGACGTTCGACCGAGTCGGGGTCGGTTCCAGTAAGTTCGAACTCCCGTGTCTCGCGTCCGCGGTTGGTTTGGGCCGTCCATTCGAACTCGTGGACGCGACCGGTCGCGTCCACGAGGAGGGTTGCGCCAACGTCGGTCGAGTTGTCGGAGCGACTGGTGTCGGCCGTTCGAAGCGTCGTCATCGTTCGACCATCGACGCGTTCGGTCGTCACGACCGCGAACTCGTTGCTGGAGAGGAGGAGACCGAGCTCCATGGATTTCGTCATTTTCGCGTCGAAGTACGACCGATTGACCCCGAAACGAGAGCTTCGTTTCAGCAGTTCACGGTAACGAGTCGTCCCGTTCGTGACGGACTTCGAGAGCACCGCGGACCGGTTCGCCCAGACCGTTCGTTGAACACTGCGAGACTCTTTGCCGACATCGTACTCGGCGACGGTTTCCGACCGGTACGACGTGAAACCGGCCGAGACGACGCCGTGCTGAGTGGCGACGATGGACTTGTCCTCGACGGCCGTTTCGGTGCGATATTCGAAGGAGTAGCCCGTCTCTTCCAGTTCGGATTTGTGCGCCGATATCAGCGCACTCGCGTTCGAAACGCCGTCTTTCGTAACGCCCGGCGGGAGGGTTTCGGCGGTCGGTTGGGTGGTCTGCGTGGTCGATTCGACGGTCGTGGCGTCGTTCGATGTGGTCGTCGATGCGTCGTCAATCGAGAGGTTGCCGCCAGCACAGCCAGCGAGAAGAAGCATCGCTACGAGGAGGGCGGTACGAAGTCGGGGATACATTGCTAACCGAACTTAAGTTCGTTACAATATATAAAATTACGGTTATATTTGGAATCGGCCACTGCGCGGGAAAGCGGAACGACTTATCTGACCGAATCGAGCATCAGTTTCTGCTCGACCCGCTTTACTTCGTGTTGCACGTCGCGAACCGCGTCGATGTTCGCCGAGATGGAGGAGATACCTTCGTTGACGAGGAATCGAACCATCTCCGGCTTCGACCCGGCCTGTCCGCAGATGCTGGTGTTGATGTCGTGGTCGCGACAGCACTCGATGGTCTGCCCGATGAGTTGGAGGACGGCGGGGTGGAGTTCGTCGAACCGCCCTGCGACGTTCTCGTTGTTGCGGTCAACGGCGAGCGTGTACTGGGTGAGGTCGTTCGTGCCGAAACTGGCGAAGTCGATGCCCGCGTCGGCCATCTCGTCGATTTGGAGCGCGCTGGCGGGCGTCTCAATCATCACGCCCCACGTGCGCTTGTCGGGGTCGATGCCGGACTCGGTCATCAGTCGCCGAGCGCGAAGCACGTCCTCGGCGTCGTTGACGAGGGGGAGCATAAGTTCGACGTTGTCGTAGCCCATCTCGTACAGTTCGCGGAAGGCGTCGAGTTCGTGCTGGAACACGTCCGGTTTGTCGAGACTTCGGCGGATGCCACGCCAGCCGAGCATCGGGTTGTGCTCGTCCGGTTCGTCTTCCCCGCCCTGCAGTTGACGGAACTCGTCGGTCGGCGCATCGAGCGTGCGGACGCGAACGGGTCGCGGATAGAACTCCTCCGCGACGCCGCGGATTCCCTCCACGATTTCCTCGACGTAGGCATCGACGCCGTGGTCTTCGATGTACTTCGCGGGCGTCTTGTTAGTCGAGAGAATCATGTGCTCCATGCGGAGCAGTCCGACGCCGTCAGCGCCGGTCGCGGCGGCGCGCTCTGCGGCCTCCGGGATGGAGACGTTTACTTTGACCTCCGTCGCCGTCATCGGTTTGACGGGGGTTTTCGGGCGTGCTTCCTCGATGGGTTCGCGCTCCTGTTCCTTCTGGAGTTTGCCCTCGCGGACGGTTCCCTTGTCGCCGTCCAGCGTGACGGTTCGCCCGTCTTCGAGTATCTCGGTCGCGTTGCTGGAGCCGACGACCGCCGGAACGCCGAGTTCGCGCGAGACGATGGCGGCGTGGCTGGTCATCCCGCCCTCGTCCGTGATGATACCTGCGGCGCGTTTCATCGCGGGCACCATGTCGGGCGTCGTCATTTCCGTGACGATGATGTCGCCTTCCCCGACTTTGTCGAGTTGGTCGAGTTTCGTCACGATTTGCGCCTCGCCGCTGGCGATGCCGGGACTCGCGCCCAGTCCGCTGACGAGGATTTCACTGCTCCCTTCCGAAGTGGTTTGGACTGCACCGCTTCCATCGGCGAGGCCTTCCGCCGTGTCGGCCTCGATAGAACCGCTGTCGTCGATGGTCGTGATGGGACGCGATTGGAGCATGAGCACGTCGTCGCCGACGATGGCCCACTCCACGTCCTGCGGGGTTCCGTAGTGGTCTTCGACCTCCTCGCCGAGTTCGACGAGTTTCCCGATGTCGGTTTCGGAGAGCACCCGCGCGTTTCGTTTGTCTTCGGGGACGTCTCGCTCGACCGTCTCGCCGGTTTCGGAGTCTTTCGTGTGCATCACCTTCTTGTCGGCGATGGTGATATCCACCGTCGCGTTCGAGGCGCGGTCAACGACGTAGTTGTCCGGGGAGACCGACCCCGAGACGACTGCTTCGCCAAGCCCCCACGCGGCTTCGATGATGATTTTCTTGTCGCCGGTCGAGGGGTGACTCGTGAACATGACGCCGCTCTTTTCGGCGTCCACCATTCGTTGGATGACGACGGCGATGTCCACGATGTCGTGGGCGAAGCCCTTCTCCTGCCGGTAGTAAATCGCTCGCTGGGTGAACAGCGACGCCCAGCACTGCTTGACCCGCTCAACGAGGTCGTCGCGGGTGATGTTGAGGAACGTTTCCTGTTGCCCCGCGAACGAAGCGTCTGGAAGGTCTTCCGCGGTCGCGGACGAGCGGACTGCAACGAACGCCTTGCCGTCGTCTAGATTGTCGTATGCGTCGAGGATTCCCTGCCGAATGTCGCCGGGAATCTCGGTTTCGAGAATGAGTTCCTCCGCGCGCGACTCGGCTTCCGCCAGCGCCGCGGAGTCCTCAGTGTCAACGTCAACGGCTTCGAACAGGTCGTCCGCGATGCCGGTCTCCTCGATGAACTCCCGGTAGGTTCCGGCAGTCACGACGAATCCCGGCGGGACAGGCAGGTCGGCCCCGGTGAGTTCACCGAGTGACGCCCCTTTGCCACCGACCAGTTCGAGGTCGTCTGCGCTGATTTCGTCCAGCCAGAGTACAACCATGTGCGTATGGGGGGAGACAAGGACGCACATAAAGAATGTTCCGACCAAGCCGTCGGAAAATAGTAACTCAGAATGGAGTATTCTTTGGAACGGTAACGAAAACCGCCGTCGTAACCGCAATTGGCGAGTGGCCGTCGCCGACTACTTAAATCTCGATGATGTCGTCGGTCTCGTCTTCCGGAACGACCAACTGACCGTCGAGCGCGGTCGTCGCTTGCCCGCCGACTCGAACGCCGTCCTCGCTCGCACGCACGCGGACGTAGCCCGGTCTGTCCACGAAATGTCCTTGCTCGAATCGCATCTCCGCCGGGAACTCGTCGAAGGCGTCCGTTTCGCGAAGGTAGGCCCCGAGTGCGCCGCTGGCGGTTCCCGTCACGGGGTCTTCCGGAACCCCCGCGAGCGGTGCGAACATTCGCCCGTGGAGCGTCGATTCGGCGTCGATGGCGTCGAAGGTGAACGCGTAGATGCCGACCGAACCGACTTCCTCGCTTAGTGCTTCGATGGCGGCCATGTCCGGTTCCATCCCGCTGACGTGTTCGAGGAAGTTAACCGGAACGACGAGGAAGGGGAGACCGGTCGAAGCCACGGCCATCGGAATGTCTGCTCCCACGTCCTGAAGCGCCGCCGAGTCGATGCCGAGCGCGTCAGCCACTCGATCGTATTCGAGTTCGACAATCTCGGTGTCGGGGTGGTCTTGGGTCATCCAGAGGGCGTCGTGTGCGAGGTCGGTGGCGAGCTGGGCGGGGTGGGGTTGGGGGGGGTGG
>CAYNQM010000072.1:1169-8391 GCA_964399275.1 uncultured Haladaptatus sp. | reverse complement strand
CTTCCAGCAGATGGGCGTGCGAGGCGATGGTCGCGTGGCCACAGAGGTTGACCTCCGTCGCTGGCGTGAAGTAGCGAACTCTGCGCTCCGCGTCCTCGCTTTCGGAGAAAAACGCCGTCTCGCTGACCGCGAGTTCGCGGGCGATGGTCTGCATCTGGTCGTCGGTCAGTTCGTCGGCGTTCGGAACGACGCCCGCCGCGTTTCCGGTCAGCGGTTCGTCGGTGAAGGCGTCCACGAGGAGGGTTCTGACAGTCTGCATACCGGGGTGGTGGTTCGGAAGAGGGTTTAATTCTCGGTTTGACGCGGAGAGGAGTGTTGTGAAGTCGGTTGTTCTTTTGGTCGCTCTGTTGGTGCTCGTGCTAAGTCGCTCGTGATACCGCTGTCGCGTCGTTCCGTGGTTCTAGCGACTACCGACCCCAATCATACCGCACTCGCCCACCGACCACATCCACCCCAACCGACTCCTTCGTTCACATCCGTTCACTCAGTCGCCCCTCGCACGAGCGAACCTCCGGTTCGCTACCGCGCGCCACAGCAGAAATCTTCTCGGCTACGAACAGCGCACACGAGGAACGAGGCTTGCGAGAGGCGACGCGTCTCGCTGACCTGCTGCCGTGACCCGCAGACATCGCAGTGAAGTTCTCGTGAACGAAGTGAGCGAGAGACGGAAGAGTACGCTCTTCCGGAGTGAGAAGTGCTGTCGTCGAGGAGAAGGTGGTGGTGGCTGATGCGGTGGTGGTGCGGTGACGGTCATTTGGAGTCGAAACTACCTAGCAGTAAATCCTCACGAACGCAACGACTCGCTGTCTATCACTCCCGAGAAAAATTCAAACGGCATAGCACCTACTCGCCGTCGAGAACGTACCCGCCTTCGATATCCACGTCAAACGAATCCGCCGAACCGGGAACCGTGAGTGCCACCTGCACGTCCCGGAGGTATCGACCGCCGCGAACGTGAGTCTCGTCCAGTTCGAACGTCGTCCGCTCGCCGTCCACGGAAAGCCACGCGGTTCCGGTCGCGCTGCCGGACACCCTCACGGTCGCCGAAACCTGCTGGCCCGGCGTGGGCGACCCTGACACCGAGAACGACACCAGCGAGAGTTGCGGCGTCCCCACCTCGACGGAGACGGTTTCGGAAAGCGTCTCCCGGTAGGTGAACGAATCGTCGCCGCCGGGACTGTCCCCGCCCCTGCCGGGGTCGTCGCCGCCGTTTCCGCCATCGCTACCATCTCCGCCTTCACCGCCGTCGCCATCACCGCCACCGCCGCTACCGGGTTCTTTCGCCAGTAGTTCGACGCCCAACTCCGACTCAACGTTGCCGATTTTGTTGAAAATCGTTTGATTCGACGACCCGGCGAAGAGCAGGCCAACGAGTTCGCCGGACGAATCGAGGAAGACGGGCGAACCGCTGTCTCCACCCTTCGACATCGCACCCGCGATACACTGGTCGCGGAGGGTCAGTGTTCCGGCGTCGCCGAACCGTACCCGAACGCTCGCGCTGGTCGCTTTTACTTGACTCTGGGTGACGCCGGTCGTTCGCCCGGTCTTCGTCACCGTCTTGCCTTTCATCGAGCGGTAGTCATCGCGCCGGACGCTGGTTGGCCACGAATCGTCCAGTTCGTGATACTCCGCCGATTCGCGTTCTTTGTCGGCAGAGCGCGCCGCCACGTCCACCTTGGAACCGTCTTCGATCGTGACGTAGCCGCGCAGTTCGCCGGTCTTGTCGTCCGGAAGGCTTCCACCGTCGCGCGGCGAGGGCTGAATGATGGGTTCGCCGAGTTCGGCCTTGTTGATTCGAGCGTAGACGTGGTTGTTGCTCAGTCGGACGAGGTCGCCCTCGGAAACCGAATCGGCCCACTTGCCTTTCGACGTGTCCGTCACGCGGGCAGGGTACGGCCCGGCAGTGGCCGCAGTCGATTTCGCGTTGATTTCGCTGACGCCGCCGATAACCGGGCGGTGGCGGTCTTTTCGGTCGCCTTTCGCTTCGGGCACCGGTTCGGTGAGCGAGAGCGCGTCGAAACCGTCGCGATCCTCGCCGAAGCCCGCGTCCTCGACTTCGAGGTTCACGTCGGTGACGCGCTTTTTCACGTTGTCCTCGTCGGCGAGTTCGCTGTCCGGCAGTTTCTGGGAGACGAAGACGGTGAGAGTGTCCGTCTCTTCGTCGTATTCGACGCCGAGCACGTTCTTACATTCGAGGAGGTCTTCGAAGTCTTGGGTGTGAGTCATGGATGTCAATCGGCGCGTGTTTTCACGGCCTGAATCACTAATAATAAGTCCGGAGTGGTAATATACCTGGCGGTCACGTCGTCTCGAAGCGAACGGGACGCACCTGTAAACCGTTAAGTGCTACGCGCCGCGACTCCCGATGTAATGAGCGACCTGCCGGACGATTTCAAATGCACGATTACCAACTGGGACTACATCTACGGTCTCTGCCGCGACGTGAGCGAGCAGGTGAAAGTCTCGGACTTCGAACCCGACGTCATCGTCGCCCTCGCGCGCGGCGGTTGGTTCGCCGGGCGATGCATCTGTGACTTCCTCGGGTTGGACGACCTGACGAGCCTCAAGATGGAACATTACGTCGGAACGGCCCAGAAGTCGGGCGAACCCGAAGTTCGCTACCCGATGCCGGAGGGGAGCGTCGAGGGGAAAGACGTGCTCATCATCGACGACATCGCGGACACGGGCGGTTCCATCAAACACGCCGAAGAGTACGTCACCGACCGAGACGCGGGCGAGGTCAGGACGGCGACGCTCCAACTGCTCCAGACCAGCGAGTTCGACCCCGACTACGTCGGCGAGCAACTCGAAGAGTGGGCGTGGATAGTGTACCCGTGGAACTTCATCGAAGACATGATAGACGTGACCAGCGGCGCGCTGGACAGAGCAAACCAAGAGGTCTTCTCCAAGGACGACGTTCGCCACTACCTGAGCGAGTACCACGACCTGGAGCGAATCCAGATGGAAATCGCGCAACCCGACCGTCTGGACGAAGTGCTGACCGAGATGGTTCGCCGCGGCGTACTGTCGCGCGAAAACGGCGAGTGGCGACTGCTCGAAAACGCGACCGGCGAGCAGTAATCGACGGTTCGAACGGCGAAGCGAACCTGCATCGCTTCCGAGGCGAACCCGCACCGTTTAGGTGACTGCCGAATCGATTTTCTCGCATGATTGGCTTCATCGGCGGAAGTGGCATCTACGACGCACTGCCTCTCGAAAACACCCGCGAGGAGGAAGTGACGACGCCGTTCGGCGACCCGAGCGCCCCCGTCACTATCGGCGAAATCGCAGGAACGGAAGTCGCGTTTCTGCCCCGACACGGCCCGAAACACCAGCGAACGCCCACCGAGGCACCGTACCGCGCGAACATCTACGCGCTGAAAGAACTCGGCGTGGAGCGAATTCTGGCGAGCAACGCGGTCGGCAGTCTGCGCGAGGAACTGCCCCCCCAGACGCTCGTGATTCCCGACCAGATTTTCGACCGGACGAAACACCGAACCCCCACGTTCTTCGGAAGCGGGATGGTCGTCCACATGCCCTTTGCCGACCCGTACTGCCCGCATATGGTCGAACATCTCTCAGCGGCCAGCGACGAGGCGACCGACGCAGACCACCACTCGGGCGGCACCTACGTCTGCATCGAGGGACCGCAGTATTCGACGCGCGCCGAGAGCGAGTTCTACCGCCAGCAGGGCTTCGAAATCATCGGCATGACCGCGATTCCGGAGGCGAAGTTGGCCCGCGAAGCCGAGATGTGTTACGCGACGGTGGCGGGCGTCACCGACTACGACGTGTGGAAAGAAGACAGCGAAGTCACGCTGGAGGAAGTGCTGGAAAACGCCGCGGAGAACGAGGACGCCATCAAGCAGGTCGTGGAACACGCGATTCGGAACCTGCCCGAGGAGCGCGACTGTGACTGTGGACACGCCTTGGAGGGCACCATCAACACACCGACAGACGCGATTCCGGCAGAAAAGCGAGAAGAAGTCGAACTGCTCGCCGGACAGTATCTCGACTGAAGTTCGGGGCACCACCGGACGAGCGCGCCGGAGAGCGCGCTCGTCCGGCCAGCGACAGACTGATTTTTGGTTCGAAATCGGAACGCCGGAAAATCGATGGAAACGGCTTTTCGACCGTTTATTTGGCGGGGCCGAGGGCGACTGCCCTCGGCCCCGCCTGCGGCCTTGGAGGATTACGGGCGAGCGAGGAGCGAACGACTGAAAGGAGTGAGTGACGAGGGAGGGGGTCTTTGGTGCCTCGCAACCCCCTTCCCAATGATATCAAACACTCAATGATTCTCAGTCATTCACATCAATCAAACTCTTCAAATTATCTCCTTGAATCGGCCCATCACGCAGTTTTAACCCCCATCCAAAGAACCCTCTAGCATGAACGACGAAACGCTGACTATGACGCCCGGGCCGACCGCAATCCCGGATAACGTTAGAGAGGCGATGGCCCAACCGACAATGAATCCCGACGTTGACCCCGATTTCGCGTCGTTCTACGAAACCCTGCTCGACAAACTGGCACAGGTGTACGACACGGACGACGAGATGGTGATTCTCGGCGGAGAAGGAATCCTCGGCCTCGAAGCCGCAGTAACTTCCCTCGTCGCCCCTGGCGACGACGTGCTCTGTCTGGGCAACGGCCTGTACGGCGACGGATTTTCCGACTTCGTGGAGATGGCGGGAGGGAATCCGGTTTCGCACAGCATCGACTACACCGAGGGGTTCGACCTCGACGAAGTGGCAGAACTGGTCGCAGAAAACGACTTCACCGCCGCGACGATGGTGCACTGTGAGACGCCGACCGGACTGCTGAACGGTTTCGACAAGATTCTGGCGACATTGCAAGATGCAGGCGTCCTCACCATCGTTGACGCAGTGTCATCAATCGGCGGAACGCCGGTTCCGGTCGAAGATATCGACGTTTGTCTCGGCGGGTCACAGAAATGCTTCAGTTCGCCGCCCGGCCTGACCACTGTGTCGGTCAGCGATTCAGCGTGGGAGAAAGTCGAGGAAACGGAACAGGATTCGTTTTACACCAGTTTGGAACCGTGGCACGACCCGGATTTTTCGTTCCTGCCGTATACCCATCTCGTCTCGAATCTGTATGCCTTGGACGCCTCGCTAGACCGTATTCTGGACGAAGGGCTGGAATCGGTGTTCGCCCGCCACGAAGAGACCGCGGAAATCTGTCGAGAACGTGGCCGAGAACTCGGACTGGAACCGTTCCCCGGAACCGAATCGCTCTGCTCCCCAACCGTCACCGCATTCGTAATCGACGGGGAAGCGAAGGAAATTCAGCGGAGAATTCACGAGGAACACGATATTCTCGTGGCGACGGGACTCGGCGAGATGGCGGACGACCTGCTTCGGGTGGGTCACATGGGTTACAACGCGCAGAAATCACGGGTCGAGAAAACGATGGACGCACTCGAATCAGTTCTCGATTAGTTTCGAGGCGTTCAATCCGCGAGCAGTTCCGCCGTGTTTTCGTCTTCGTCGCCTTCTCCGCCCGCTCCGTCTTCCGCACCGCGAGCGTCCTGCACCCAGAGGTCGCCGAACAGGTCGTCTTGGTCGAGCGTGAGGAAGCTCCGGTGGGCGAGAAACAGCAGGGCGAGGTACGTTTCTACCCTGCTCGGGCCGATACCGTCGATTTCGGCGTACAGCACTTCGGTTCGGCCAGCCTCGTACTGCGTGACGAGTTCGGCTTTCACGTCGTCGATGACCGCTTCGATGTCCTCGTCGTGGGTCGTTCCCGTCACCTCGGATTCGGTCGGTTCGTCGTCGAACCGCATGTCGTCGCCCGAGTGGTAGTCCAAGGTTTGCGTCCCACGGCGGAATCCCTGCGGCGAGTCGCTGGTGTCGTAGGTTCGGGACTCCTTCCACCACGAGCCACGCTCTCGCTCGCGCAGGTCGCGGACGAGTTCGTCCAGCGTCTCCGGATTCCCGCGCGCCTGTTTGCGGTCGAGTCGGCGCTCCATCTCGTCTTCGAGCGAGGCCACGGGGTCGAAGCCATCGTCGTCCATGCTATCCATCGCCATCGGCGCTTCCCACGGTTCGAGTTCCTCCTCTTCCGGTTCGTCGTCCGCGAGGAGGGCGTCGCTCTTCATCCGCAGGAGGACGCTGGCGTAGAACAGCGCTCGTCCGGAAGTTCGCAGGTCGGCCTCGTCCAACCACGCGAGGAACTTGTCCGTCACCTCCACGATGTCGATGTCCCACGGTTCGATTTCGCCGTCTTCGGCGAGTTGAACGAGCAGTTCTACGGGTTCGACTTCGTCGTCGTCGGTCTCGCGTTCGTCCGGACGGTGCTCGGACGCGATGTCCTCAATCATCCGCGGGCATCTCCTGCTCTCCGTCTTCGTCCAGTTTGATGCCGGTGACACTGCTCACGTTGTTGCCCTGCATCGTCACGCCGATTGCGCGCTCGGACCGTTCGAGCATCGCGGAGCGGTGCGAGACGACGACGAACTGGGCGTCGCCCGCGAGCTCGTCGACCATCTCGCCGACGCGGTCTGCGTTAACCGCGTCGAGGAAGGCGTCAACCTCGTCCAGCGCGTAGAACGGCGCAGGGTTGTCTCGCTGGATGGCGAAGATAAACGCGAGCGCCGTCAGCGACTTCTCGCCGCCGCTCATCGCGTCGAGGCGCTGTACCGGCTTGTCGCCGGGTTGAGCTTTCATCGTCAGGCCGCCGTCGAACGGGTCGTCCTCGTCTTCGAGGAACAGTTCACCCGACCCCGCCGAGAGTCGCGTGAAGATGTCCCGGAAATGCGAGTCGATGGCGTCGAACGCCTCCATGAACGTCGCCTTCTTCTGTGACTCGTAGGAGTCGATTCGCTCGCGGATGCCGTCTCGTTCCTCCACGAGCGTCGCCTTGCGCTCTTTCAGGTCGTCCAAGTCGCTCTCGACCTCGTCGTATTCGTCTATTGCGAGCATGTTGACGGGTTCGAGCGCTTCCATCCGGCGTTCGAGTCGGTCGATGTTCTCCCGCACTTCGTCGTGGTCGGGAACGTCCTCGGGGTCGTACTCGCTGACTTCCTCGCGGAGTTCGGCCACGTCCTCTTCGAGGCGACTCGCGCTCCGCTTGAGACTTTCAAGGCGGTTTTCGACCGCTTCGACCTGCTGTTGTTGCGAATCGCGTTTCTCCTTGGCCGCACCGAGTTCCTCCTTCAGGTCGGAACGCTCTCCTTTGAGTTCCGCGAGTTCGTCCTCCAGTT
>CAYNQM010000072.1:0-1159 GCA_964399275.1 uncultured Haladaptatus sp. | reverse complement strand
TCGACCGCTTCGCGCTTTGCTTCGAGGGTTTCCTCGCGGTCTGCGATTTCTTCCTCGAACTCCTCGATGCGGTCTTCCTGTTCGGCTTTGCGATTCTGCGCGGATTCGATGTCGTCGTGCAGGTCGTCGATGGCGTCCTCGGCGTACTGCTTTTCGAGTTGCAGTTCGTTCAGCCTGCCGTCCAACTCGTCCATCCGGGCTTCCAACTCGTCGATTTCGGCCTCGACTTCCTCGGCCTCGCTCGACAGTTCCGGAATCTTCGAGTCCGCGAGTTCGGCTTCGAGTTCCGCGATGTCGCGCTCGATGTCGGCGATGGTCTCCTCGTGCGCCGAAATTTCGGCGTCGAGTTCCTGCATCTCGTCGTTGACCGACTCGCGTTCCGCCTGTTCCTCCTCGATTTCGACTTCGAGCGAGTCGATTTTCTCCTCGATGGATTCGAGTTCGTCCTCCTTGCGCTCGATGTCGTTCTCGATGGAGCGCACTTGGTCGGTCGCGTCGGTCTGGCGGTCGCGCGCGTCGTCCAGTCGGTCTTCCACGTCGCGGATGGACTCCCGAACCGACTGACGCTCGTCTTCCAACTCGTTGATTTGGCGGGCGACGCGCTCCAACTGTCCTTTGCCGGAGGCCGAGAAGGAGTAGCGCGACCCGCTAGTCGAACCGCCAGTCATCGCGCCGCTCTTCTCGACCAGTTCGCCCGAGAGCGTGACGAGTCGGAAGTCGCCCATCAGTTCGCGGGCAGTTTCCATATCCTCAACGACGAGCGTGTCGCCGACGACGTAGGAGAAGACGCCCGAATACTCGGAGTCGAAGTCGATGAGGTTGTAGGCGAAATCGACCACGCCGGGCACGTTCGGTGTGGACGGGAGTCGCCGATTGTTCATCTTCGTAATCGGCAGGAAGGTCGCGCGACCCGCGTTTCGGCGTTTCAGGTACTCGATACAGTGCTGGCCGACGCCGTCGTCGTCCACGACGACCTGCGACATTCGGCCGCCTGCCGCGGTTTCACAGGCGGTGGCGTACTGCTGGCTCACGCTTCCGAGTTGGGCAATCGTGCCGTGAACGCCGTCCACGTCGCCGTTCAGAATCGTCGAGACCGCACGACCGTAGGAGGAGTCGCCGCTCTCCTCGGCGCGGGCGTCGAGTTCGGCGTACTCCTGTT
>CAYNQM010000071.1:10156-15992 GCA_964399275.1 uncultured Haladaptatus sp. | reverse complement strand
TCGCACTCTTCAGTCCGTACGCGCTGGAAACGGTCGTCTTGCCGACGCCCCCCTTGCCGCCGAAGAAAACGAACTTCTCCATGTTAGAAGTGATACTGCTGACCTTTGCGTTCGATGAGCGATTCGCGGTCCCACATTCGACGTTCCCACGCCTCGAACTCGTCGGTCAGGTAGGGAAGCAGTTCGGCGGTGTAGTACGAAATCGGACTCGGAACGCCGAACACGTCGGGGAAGCATGCGAGCATGAATTCGTCTTCCAAATCTTCGGCTTCCTTCTCTATTAACTCGTACGCTGGATGGGAAATCATTCCGTGATAGAGGCCGCGAAGCCACTCCGAGACGTGCCGACGGTACGTCTCTATCCTGTCGGCTAGTGACATACTACCACAGTGTCGTCCTCGCTATTTAAGCAACTGGGTCGGTTTCCCGGCCCGAATTTTCACATTCTCCCTTCCGTCGTGCGGATAGGCTTAAGACGCTCGGCTTCGTGCGACGCGATAGCAAATGAGTCAGGGTTCGATTCCGGTTACGATTTTGAGTGGCAATCTCGGTGCTGGCAAGACGACGACGCTCAACCACCTGCTGACCGAGAGCGACCGGGAAATCGCGGTGCTCGTCAACGACATGGGCACGATAAACGTCGATGCGGAGCTAATCGAGGACGGAACCGAACTCTCCGCTGACGACGGCGTCGCGGAACTTTCTAACGGTTGTATCTGCTGTGAGCTACAGGGTGACCTCCGAACCGAGGTCAGTCGACTCGCCCGCGAGTGGGAGTTCGACACCCTCGTCGTGGAATCCTCGGGTATCAGCGAACCTGCTCCAGTCGCGCGACTGTTCACCACCGAATCCCGTGTCGCGGCCCGCTACGACGTGGATATGACCGTTACTCTCGTCAGCGCCCGCCAGTTCTGCGACTTCTTCGATGACGACTCGCCAGTCGAGCGAACCAGAACCGAGGACGGCGAGACGCGCCCCCTCTCCGACCTCGTCATCGAGCAAATCGAGTTCTGTGACGTGCTCGTGCTCAACAAGTGCGACCTCGTGGACGACGACGAACTGGACGAAATCGAGGCCGCCCTTCGCGCACTCCAACCTCGCGCGGAACTGATTCGAACCGAACACGGACAGGTTTCTCCAGACCGCATCCTCCAGCGAGGACTGTTCGACCGCGACGAAGTCAGTGACTCTGCGGGGTGGAAGCGGGCGATGAAACACGCTGACTACTCTCATGGGGACGCCGACCACTCCGAGTCCAGCCACGACCACCGCCATCCGGAGGAAACCTACGGCGTCTCGTCGATCGCGTATCGCCGCCGCAGGCCGTTTCATCCCGGGCGATTGGCCGACTTCTTCGGCTCGCTTCCCGACGGAATCGTCCGAGCGAAAGGGACGTTTTGGGTCGCGGGTCGCGACGAGTGGGTCATGGAGTACGGGCAAGCCGGTTCCTCCGCTCGTGTCGAGGCGACGGGACGCTGGATTGCGAGTCTCCCCGAAATTGACCAGCAACTCTACCGCGACAATCGTTCCGACCTCTCGTGGCACGACGAATGGGGCGACCGCGAAACGAAACTCGTCTTCATCGGTACCGACGTGGACGACGCCATCCTCGACGAACTGGACGACTGCTTGCTGACCGACGAGGAAACGGACGCCGACTGGGACGAGTTCGACAATCCGTTTCCCAACTCGGAAGACGATCTGTTGACGTTCGGGGAGTAATCTGAGTTCGTACTCCCCTGTCAAGTCGTCTCGATGCTTCGCTCGTATCGTTAGCTTATAGCCCCTTGCCGCGCACGAATCGCATATGACTATCGAGCAGAGAGGTGACGCCCACCTCATCACGCACGCGATGGCGAAAGACACCCTCTCGAAGATTCGAGACGAGAACACCGAACAGGTCGGCTTCCGCAAAGGCCTCGTCAAACTCGGGCGAATCTGCGGCTACGAAATCATCGACGGTGCGATGGATACGGAATACGTCTCTATCAACACACCCCTCACCGAGACAACCGGCGAGCGCGTCAAAGGACTGGACGACGTGGTCATCATCAACGTCCTCCGCGCCGCCACGCCGTTCGTGGAGGGCTTGCTGAAGGCATTTCCCCGCGCGAAACAGGGCGTCATCAGCGCTGGCCGAAACGAAGACGCCGGAATGAACGACGACGGCGAGTTCCCCATCACCATCGATTACGTGAAACTCCCCGAAATCACGGAGAAAGACACCGTCATCGTTGCCGACCCGATGCTCGCCACCGGTAGCACGATGTGTGCCGTCCTCGAAGAAGTGCTCAACGAGCAACCGAATCCGGAGAACTTCTTCGTCCTCTCCGCCGTCAGCGCCCCCGATGGTCTCCTCAATGTCCACGAAAAGTTCCCCGAAGCCGACCTGCTGACGGTGAGCATCGACGACCGACTCAACGACGAGGGATTCATCGTCCCCGGTCTGGGCGACGCTGGCGACCGCGCGTTCCGCACGACGTAGATTCTTACTCGTTTTCTTTGCTTTCGCTAATCCAATCATCAGCGACGACTCACGAATAAGATAGAGATCTTTCATTTTCGGTCGTCTCCTTCTGCGATGTCCCGAGCAACCGTCTGCCTGACTTACGACTTCGACGCGGTTTCGGTCTGGATTCACACATTCGGCGCGTCGAAGGCACCGACGCAACTGTCCCGCGGAATCTACGGTGCGTGGGTCGGCGCTCCCCGCATTCTCGACCTCCACGACAAACACGACATTCCGGCGACGTGGTTCGTTCCCGGCCACACGATAGAGAGCTTTCCCGACCGCGTCGGCGAGGTTCACGACCGCGGCTACGAGGTGCAGTGTCACGGTTGGCGACACGTCAATCCGAGCACGTTCGACAGCAAAGACGCCGAGCAGTCGGAGTACGAGCGCGCGATTTCCAACGTCGAGGACGTGACGGGTCGGAAACCAACGGGATTTCGCTCGCCTGCGTGGGAGTTTTCGGAACACACGCTGGAAATCATCGAGGAACTGGGCTTCGAGTGGGATTCGAGCCAGATGGGAAACGACTTCGTCCCGTACTATCTCCGCAAAAACTGGAACGCACCCGACAGCGACCCCTTCGAACTCGGCGAATCGACCGACACCATCGAGATTCCGATTTCGTGGAAACGGGCCGACTTCCCGGCGCTGATGTTCGTCTGGGAGCAGTCGATTCTGTGGGGATTCGCGGACGGGCGGTCGGTGTTCGACCTCTGGCGGGCGCAGTTCGATTGGATGTACGAGAACGTGGACGACGGGATTTTCACCCTCGCCATGCACCCGCAGGTCATCGGACAGCCCCCGCGAACGAGGCGGTTGGAGGAGTTGATTCAGCACATGCAGACGAAGCAGGGCGTCGAGTTTGCGGATGTGAGCACGGTCGTGGACGAAATTCGGAACGGCGGCCGCGACGTGTTCGACGTGATGGGGTGAAACCGTCCGTTCCAGTGCGACGTTCGATTTGGAACATCCACTAGTGTTTTGATAAATCGGTGAAAACGCCTTTTCAGACCGAACACGTCCGTAGACGTATGGCAAAATACGTCGCACTGGTGGACATCCGCGAGCGAATCCAGAACGCACAGGAGTTGGCGTCGGTGTGGGGAAACATTCGCGCCGAATTCGAGGAGTTCGGCGTCACTCTCAAAGAGAGCTACGCCGTGCTCGGCGAGTACGATTACATCCTCGTCTTCGACGCCCCAGACCGCGATACCGCGTTCAAGGCCGGAATCGCGGTCGAAAGTCACGGGATGGACGTGCAGACGATGGAAATCATTCCAATCGACGACTTCGCGCAACTGGTTGATGATTGATTGCTCGACGTTTTCCGAAACGGCCCTCACTCAAGCGAAAAAACCTATTCCCCCTCACCACCTTCGCGCAACCATGACCGAGGAAGTCGCGCTGGCGTTCGACGACGACGACCTGCTTCCTGCAATCGCGCAAGACGCTGATTCCGGCGACGTGCTCATGCTGGCGTACGTCTCCCCCGAAGCAGTCGAGCAAACTCTCGAAACCGGTTTCGCGCACTACTACTCCCGAAGTCGGAACGAACTCTGGAAGAAAGGCGGCACCAGCGGTCACGTCCAGCACGTCCGCGAGGTTCGCGTCGATTGCGACGGCGACACGTTCCTCTACCGCGTCGAACAGGACGGTGGTGCCTGCCACACGGGCTACGAGTCCTGTTTCTACCGTAAACTGGCTTCCATGGACGACGAGACCACCGCCGAGGGCGAAGTCGTCGGCGAGAAAGTGTTCGACCCTGACGCTGTGTACGAATGAGTGACCCACTTACCGACCTCCGGAACGCGGACGAAGCCTGCCGAGAAGCGGAGTCCGCAATCTCGGAGCACGGCGAAACGCAGATCGAGACCGTCGCGGACGCCTACGACCGCGCGACGAAACTGCTCAAACGATACGAGGGCAAAGCGACTGGAACCGGCGATTTCAAGGCGTTTGTGGAGTTCCAGGGCCAGTTCGCCGATTTGGTCGAAAACCTCCCCGACGACCTGCCCGCCCGCGAGTCGTTCGAGCGAGCAGAAGACATAACCGACAAACGCCGTCTGAGCGAGGGGGACTTCGACCGCATTCGAGCGACGCTCGACCCTGCCGAGGAAGTCGCCTCCCTGCTGGAACGACGCCGGGCGGTTCGCGAGCGATACCGCAATGCCCGCCACCGCGTCGCCAACAGAATCACCGAACTGGGTGAACGAATCGACGACCTGAAGCGACTCCAGGAGTTGGGCGAAGCCGACTTGGACGCTCCGACGGAGATGCTTCGGGAACCAATCGAAGCCGCCAACGATGCGATTTCATCGGCGTTCCGCACGTTCAAACGCGAATCGAGCGTCCGCGAGGTCGTCCGATTTCTCACTGCGACCGAGCAGTATCCACTCGTGGCGTTCGAGTCGCCGCCGGACGACCTCCGAACCTACGTGCTCGAAAAAGACGCGGGCGAGAAGTCGATTCCCGACCTGCTCGAACTGGCCCGCTACTCCCGGTCGAAACTCGATCACTACGTCGCCGACCCTGCAGAACTGAAACGCGCCGTCGCTACGAACGAGACGTATCTCGACCGACTCGACGCAGACCCTCTGCAAGTCGGGTGGCCGCCAGCCCCCGCCAACGAACTCCGTTGGTGGTGCGAGGAGGCGATTCGCGTCGCAGACCGGTTCGCTCCTCCGGACGCGGTCGCCAAACTTCGCGACGTTCAGCGACTCACGCACGACTCCCGGTTCGACAGTCTGCGAACGTCAGCGCAGGCACGAGCGGAGCTAACCGACGACGAGCGAGATCGACTCGCTCGCGGCGCTGTCGAGGACGACCTTCAGCAGGCACGAGAGAGAAAAACGGAACTTACCGAGGCGCTTTCGGAATTTCCCGACCGTTGATTCTCAGATACTTGCTTTCGCAGTTCTGAGCGCGTCTTCCATCTCTTCCGATAGCTCTTCGGCGCGGTGGCGTTCGCGCGCCTCGGAGTAGATGCGAATCATCGGTTCGGTTCCGCTGGGTCGCGCGAGCACCCACGCATCGCCGAAGTCGAGTCGGTAGCCGTCTCGGGTGTTCAATTCCGCGTCCGACTCCTCCGCTTTTCGCTCGGCGGCGGCTAGCAGGGCGTCGTGCTCGGCGTCCGTCGCGTACGAGATGTTCGTCCGAACGTTGTGGTAGCCGTTGTACGGTTCGACGACATCGCTGGCAGTTCGGTCGGTGAGCAGTTCGAGGAACTTCGCGGCGGTGTACGCCCCGTCCCGACTCAGTCGGTAGTTCGGGAAGAAGATGCCGCCGTTGCCCTCGCCAGCGACGGGCACCGTCACGTCTTGCTCT
>CAYNQM010000071.1:0-10146 GCA_964399275.1 uncultured Haladaptatus sp. | reverse complement strand
TTCGTACTGCCGATTGGCGTCAGTTCGAGCGTCGAACCCGTTTCGCGCGCCACGTCTACGAGTCGCTGGGAGACGTTGATTGCGGAGACGACGGCGTCGTCCGGTTCGAGTTGGGCGGCAGCGAGCGCGGCCAGCGTCGCGTCTCCCTCGATGTACTCGCCGGTTTCGTCGTAGAAGATGGCGCGGTCTGCGTCCCCGTCGTGGGCGATCCCCACGTCGGCGTCGCTCGATTCGACCAGTCGGCCGAGATCGCGGAGGTTCTTCGGAATCGGTTCGGGGTTGCGTCCGGGGAAATGGCCGTCGGGTTGGCTGTTCGTCGTGACGACGTTACAGCCGAGTTTGCGGAAGAATTCGGGCGAGGTGAGCGAACCTGCGCCGTGTCCAGGGTCGAGTGCGACGGTGAGATTCGCGTTGGCAATCATCTCGGTGTCGATTGCGTCGAGCAGTTGGGAGACGTACCAGTCGCGGGCGTCGTCGATGCGGTGGCTGTGCCCCGTCTCGCTCCACCGAACCGTTTCGAACGCTTCGGTCAGGAACTTCTCTTCGACGCGCTCTAAGCTTCCGACCGCGAGTTCGATGCCGTCGTCGCCGATGAGTTTCACGCCGTTGTACTCCGGCGGGTTGTGACTCGCGGTTATCATCAACGCCGGGACGCCCTCGCGTTCGGCGTACGCCTGTGCGCCGGGGGTCGGAACGACGCCGAGGCGGTCTACGTTCGCTCCGACGCTCGCAAGTCCACTGGCGGCGGCGTCCGCGAGCATGTCCCCCGTGGCACGTGTGTCCCGCGCGAGAGCGACCCGGTCGGAGCGCCACACCGTCCCCGCCGCTTTCGCAATTTTGAGCACGAACTCGGGGGTCAACTCGTCGTTTGCGACCCCTCGCGTTCCGCTCGACCCGAACACCTTCATGTCGGGGTGTCGGTGTTCGGCCTTCAAAGAGATTCCGAATACTGCCGCTAATCCGTCTCAGCGCGGCGTCCCGTGGCTACTTTCACCGGCGACTCCCACGCGAGGACGGCGAGCGACCCGACGACAAGCGCACCGCCAGCGACCGCGAGCGCGGTCAGCGGCGACGTTACGTCGGACAGCAGGCCACTGCCGAGTTGGAACGGAATCACCGCCAGCGAACTCACCATGGCGAGCGCAGAGAGGACGGTCGCACGACCGAGGGTATCGATGCGGTCGTTGACGTACTGCGACGCCAGCGAGCGCGTCGTCTCGGAGATGCCGCGAGCGAACAGGAACGCCGGAATCGCCAGCACCGGCATCGCGCGAATCGCCACGAGTCCGCCGCCGACGACGAACGGAATCACGAGGAACCAGCGTCGAAGACCGACGTGCTCGCGAATCTCGCCGGTGTAGTAGCTCAGCCCCGCCGAGAGGAGGCTGATTGCCGCGTAGAACCAGCCCAGAAGCGGTTCGACTTGGCTTGCCGGGATGCCGACCTGCGGAAAGACGTTTTCGAGCACCGGCTGGACGTACATGAAGACGAGGTACGAGACCGCCGAAAAGAGCACGAAGTAGTAGACGACGAACGCGCGAAGCCGTTGGTGCGAGAGCGTCTCGCTGATGACTCCGACTGCTTCGCGCATGCCGAGTTCGTCCGCGTCGCTCTCCTCGTAGCTCGCTGGCTCCTCCAAACTCAGAAGCACCGGAATCCCGATTCCAGTTATCCCCGCCGCCACCAGAAATGGGTAGGCGAGGTCGATGTCGCCGAGGTAGCCGCCGACGACGCTTCCGACGACGCCGACGAGCAGGGCGACCGACTGCCCTCTCCCTCTGACGTGGGCGAACTGGTCTGCCGACAGTTCGTCGGTGAGTGTGTCGTAGAGCCACGCATCGGCGCTTCCAGATCGGAAGTTGTACCCCATCGACCAGCAGGCGTAGAGAATTGCGAGTTGAAGAAAGCTCTCCACGAAGCCGATTCCGACGAGCGTCAGCGTGATGACCGTCGTCCCCACAAGGAGGCTGTTTCGGCGTCCGATTCGGTCGCCGACGTACCCCGTCGGAATCTCGCCAAGCACCGTCGTGACGTTGTAGATGCCTTCGAGAATCGCGATAGCCGTAAAATCGAGACCGAGCGAGAGGAAGTAGAGATACATAATCGGTCGGTAGAACTCGACCGCTTTGGTAGCCTTGTAGGCATAGTAGAGGCCGATATTTGTATTCAATTCCCGCATACGAGTACCAAAGGCTGGCTCCCCTGAAATCGTTCTGCGCATTCGATTGCACATAGAAAATTGACATTTTTTCGAGGGAGCTATATACCACCACGAACGACCCACGACTGTATGGCCGACGACCGTCCCGACCCCGCCGAGGCGCTCGCCGCAATCGGGAACGAACAGCGAGTTTCCATCATCTACGAACTTCAACGGGCGTTCCGCGAGGGCCAGACGGAACTTCCTTACGCGGAACTCAAACGCAGAGTCGGACTCCGCGACAGCGGCAACTTCAACTACCATCTCCAGCGCCTCGTCGGGCAGTACGTGCGGAAGAATGCGGATGGCTACGCGCTCACCTACGCGGGCCGAAAAGTCGCCAGCGCGCTGACCGCCGGAATCTTCACCGACCATGCCGACGACACGACGCTCGACGCACCGGGAACCTGTTACGACTGCGGGAACGAGTCGCTCTCGGCCCGCTACGAAGCGGAACGAATCTGCATCGCCTGCGGCGACTGCGGCGAAGAACTCCTTCATAATCCGTTTCCGCCCGCGCCGACCACGCGCAGGGACGACCTCCTTTCCGCCTTCGATGCGTGGACTCGTCGGTGGAACGCGCTCGCCGCCGCCAAGACGTGTCCGGAGTGCGGGTCCCGAATGGACGGGACGCTCACCGACGCCGACCCGATGCTCAGCATCGGCGACGTGCCGTACCGACTTCGGGTGACGTGCCGGGAGTGTTGGGCGATGTCGAACCTTCCCCTCGGTTGTCTCGTCCGCGACGAACCACGAGTCGTCGGCTTCCACGACGAACGCGGAGTCGATATCGACGCTCGCCCGATATGGGACATCGACTGGGCGCTTCACCGCGACTATCTGACGGTCGTTTCCGACGACCCGCTCTCCCTCGAACTACGAATCCCGGCGTCCGACGAGGAACTACGACTGACCTTCGACGACGAGGGAACCGTGATTTCGACCGAAGTCACCGACCGCTGACCACCGAACCCGAACGTTTTCCCCGGTTCGCGTCCCTCGTTTTCGTATGACGAGTATCGACGAGAAACGCGTCTACAGCGACCGAGAAGGGACACAAACGGTCTCGGTCGCGACCGAGCTCGGCGTCGTTCGCGTCGAACTCTCCGCCGACATCGTCGGCGAGTTTTCGATGGTTCATCGCTGTGACGCCCGCGACGTAGCCGCGTCGGGAGACTCCTTCGCCGTCGCTACCGACGAAGACGTGTTAGACGGCGACTTCGCTTCGCTCGGCTTCGGTTCCGCAATCGCAGTCGGTTTCGACGGCGACGACCTCCTCGCAGTGGACGAAGACGGGATCCTCGCGCGCTACGACGAGAAGTGGCACGAACTGGCGTCGCTGGCCGACGTTCGAGCCATCGATGGGAATCTGGTGGCGACCGAGGACGGCGTCTATCAAGTCTCCGGCGACGGTGTCCGGCACGTCGGACTGGAGTCCGCCCGAGACGTTTCGACCGCCGGGGTTCCGCTCGCCGCCACCGACGACGGACTCTATCGGCTCGGCAACGGTTGGATGGAGGCCCGCTCCGGCGCGTTTCGGGTCGTGAGCGGAACCGAGGAGCGAGCGTACGCCGCGACCGCCGACTCGCTGTTCGTCAGGGATGGCGACGACTGGGTGCCAGTTTCGCTCCCGACTGACGAACCAATTGTCGACGTAGGACTCGGCGACGGCGTGTACGTCGTCACGGAGTCAGGTACTCTGCTGGCGACGGTCGGTGACGAATGGCGAAGCCGTCATCTCGGACTGATGGGCGTTACGGCACTCGCCGTTCACTGACCACCGTCGAGTTCGTACAGCCCGTGATGAACCTTCCTGACGAGACTGAGACGAGTGAGGTCGCGCAGTCGGTCTTTGATGCAAGCCTGCGTCACGTCGAGTTCGCGGGCGAGATAGGCTGGTGAACCTCGTCCCTCTGCGAGGAGGTTCAACACGCCTCGCTCGGTCGGTGTGAATTCGTCGTTCTCGAAGGGAATGTCCACGAGGAGCGTCTCCGTCTCCCGATACTTCGCATCCTTCGCCGTCCCGTCGAGTCGAAGTTCGTAGAGACCTCGGTACGGCTTCCCGACGAGACCGAATTCGCGCAGTCTCCCGAGCGTCACTCTGGCCGTGTCCGCGGACATGGCTAGTTCGTCGGCGACGTATGCCGGGGTACACCGACCTTCTGCCAACAGGTTCAACACGCCTGTTTCGGCTGGTGTCAGTTCGTCTTCGTCTACCGGCAGGCTCGCCGAAATCCGTATTCGTGTCACCGATACCATTATTTTTCAATACTATCTAATAGCATAAATAATATACTCATAACTCCAAACATAACTCGGCGACGGTCGGTCGTCTCGTCCGCCTACAAATCGCAGTCGTATTCGCTCGCGAGCGTCTCTCGAATCGATTTCCACTCCGGCTCTGCGGTCGGTATCGTCGCCCGCTCTCCGTCCTTGAACCCGCTCGACGTGGCCAAACAGACAATTGGGCCGTCGAAGTTCGCTTCCGCTTCGACCGCAGACTGGAGACCTGCGACGCCAGCCGCTCCGGATGCTTCCTGCCAGAGTCCGGCATCGGCTAGTCGTTTCTGACTTTCGTCGAGTTGTTCTTCCGTGAACGTGCTCGAACGACCGTCGCTCTCCCGAATCACCGTGATCCCTCGATAGGTGTTTCGCGTTGCTTTGATGGAGTACGCCGCGGTCGGTTCCGGATTCACCGTCGCTATCTCTCGGTCGCTGTCCAATGCCGCTGCGAGGGGACCGCGCCTCCCCGGTTCGCAGGCGACCATCTCCGGCGTGCCGGTTGTGACGCCGAGTTCGGCGAGTTCGCGGAACCCTTTCCAAACGCCGTAGAGCAGTTCGGCGTGGCACGTCGGAACGAACACGGTTCCGGGAACGCGCTGACCCAACTGGACGTACACCTCGTAGGCTATCGTCTTGTACCCCTCCGGGCCGAACGGGTGGCCCGTGTGCACCCTCGTTCGCGTGCTGGCGGGATGGTAGTTGTACTCGGTCGCCAGCGTATCGACCGCTTCCTGTCTCGCGTCCCAGTCATCGATGGCGACGACTGCGGCGTCGTAGGCGGTGAGAAAGCGGTTCACGGCGTCCGGCGTCTCAGGCGACGTGAATACGACGCACCGGAGTCCCACGCGCGCGGCGTAGGCGGCGGCCGCCGCGCCGTGATTTCCGGACGAGGAGACGACGATTCCGTCGGCGTCCTCGGCAGTCGCCGCACTGACGACGCATCGATTAAGGCGGTCTTTCTGGCTCCACGTCGGGTTCTGGCTCTCGTCTTTGACGTAGATGTCGGCGTCGGTGTTCAGCCACTCGTCAATCTGTGGCACGCGAATGAGCGGTGTTCCGCCCTCTCCGAGCGACGAGTCGGGGTTCAGCGGCGGGAGAAGTTGTTGCCAGTGGTCGAACTCCGGCGCAGTCTCGACTTCGAACAGTTCGCGGTCAACTTCGTCGTAGTCATAGGTTATCTCCAACGGATACTGCACCTCGTCGGTACTCGTCTCCGGACATCCCTCGGTGAGCGGCGGCCAGAGGGGATATTCGTTCGGTTCCGGCGATATCGAACGTTGACCGTCGGCCAATGAACTACGGTTTGACATCTTCGTGTGCTATCGTTTCTTCTCGGTTCGTATAATCGTTCTCGATTGACGACTCGACTGTTCGTGTTTTAACTCTCCTTTCGGGCAGACGGTGGCTTTTTCATCTTCTCTCACCCACTGCCTCTGTCTCGCAACTATGCCAACGGCGACCGAAGCGGAACTCATCGAGGCGACTGGACGGGCCATCCCCGAGCACGGCGTCTCGAACCTGACGACGCAGAAGATAGCCGACGAGTGAAAACGGGTTTAACCCGGGGTATCCAGTTTTTTCGTATGATACTCAGTGGATCCGCCTCGCAGTCTCTGGCGGCCACACTCGCCGACGAACTGGACGAATCGCTCGCGTCCGTGGAGTATCGGTCGTTCCCGGACGGCGAACTCCTGACGAGTGCGCCTGGATTCGAAAACGACCGCGCTATCGTCGTCGCTTCGACAGTCTCCAGCGACGCTCACCTCGAACTCCTCCAACTGCAAGATGCCGCTCGCGAGTGGGGTGCCGAGGAAATCGTCACCGTCATTCCGTACATGGGCTACGCCCGACAGGACAAGGCCTTCGAACGCGGACACCCCATCTCGGCGCGGGCAGTCGCCCGCGCCATCAGCACCGGAACCGACCGCGTGCTCACCGTCAATCCGCACGAACCCGCCATCTGCGATTTCTTCAATGTACCCGCCGAAGCCGTGGACGCCGCAGGTCGCCTCGCCGACCCACTTCCCGAGGATTTGACCGACCCCGTCTTTCTCTCGCCCGACGAGGGCGCGCTCGATATCGCCGATACGGTGCGCACCGCCTACGGTCGCGGTGTCGTGGACTACTTCGAGAAGAAACGCCTCTCGGGAACCGAAGTCGAGATGACGCCGAGCGACACCGACGTAACCGGTAGGGATGTGGTCGTTACGGACGACATCATCGCCACCGGTTCGACCATGAGCGAAGCCGTCGGCTTGCTTCAACAGCGCGACGTTGGACATGTGTTCGTCACCTGCATCCACCCCATGCTGGCGCTGAATGCCCGGACGAAACTGGCAAACGCAGGCGTCGAGGCGGTCTACGGGACGGACACTATCGAGCGAGCAGTGAGTCAGGTGTCAGTCGCACCCGACATCGCCGACGCGCTTTCGGTTTCTCTACAGTAATTCTGCGACGTCATCTGCGGACAGTTCATCGCTCCAGTACAGTTCGCCGTTGATTTCGACCGGCATCGTCTCCTCTCTGAAAAACCGCTCTAATCGTTCTCCGTCGAGTTGAAGCGTCGTGATGGTTCCGGTGGGGAGATGGTACTGTTTTTCACTCTCCGCCGCCAGTTCAATGCACGATCCCTGTCGGAAATGGGTATTCGTAAATCCCGTCACTTCGACGCTGAAAACCTCATCGTCAACCGATTCGATGCAGAGGTGAAACACGACACCGCTCTTGCTCTGACAGAGTGTTTTGTCCCCGTCTCCGATTACAGTATAATTATATCCCAACAAGAAGGATCGGTGAATCAGCGACAATGCTCCCTGAATCGAAAATCCTGTGCTTAGCAGTCGAACGAACGAGTGGCCGATGTCTGTCGCGGTGGTGTTTCCGATTTTAGAGAGCGTAACGACGCCAGCGACCGAGCCACGTTCGATAAGTGCCGTCCCCTGTTTGTAGGAGCGACATGCATTGAGAAGAAACGTCGTTGCGTTCACGCCCGAGAGAGTTCGGACGTCGAGATATCCGTCCTCACATTCGATGCCGTCGTCCGAGATGTGTCCGATATAGTGGAAGAAGTCGGTCTGCGTGGTGAGGTGTTCTGCTAACTCCTCTTTCGTCGTTTGGTGATAAACCGAGACATCGAACCGAGGGAGGTTGCGGAGATTGTAATAGTGGGCTACATCGCTTTCACTCTGCATTGATGCGTCATTACAGACGATAGTCACGGAAATCGTCGCGGTGGTTGCCTCGCTGTCTCCCTGATCAACCGTGATACCCGCGTACAGACCGTCATACGTAAGCTTGCTTCGCTGATACGGATATCTCGGGCCAACCCGCGCGTGCTGTAACGTATCGGATTCTGTTTCCATCTCGAATACATTCGGGTGAGTGTCGTCACCGATCTGAGATGCTGATTCGCGGAAGAACTCCCGGAGTTTTTCCGATTTCTGTGTTTTCGGTTTCCGTTTATCCGATTGACTCGCCATCCGAATGAACGCGAGTTTGTCGGCCAAAAACGGAAGCAGTTCGACGTTCTCGGTCGCTGGTATCATGTCGATGGCGAGATGCCACGGCGAAATCGCCGGTTCGAGTGCGTCGGACGGCACATCGAGATACACCGAGAGTCGAGTTTCCAGTGGCGCGTCGAAGAGCGAATCGAAATCAATGGAGACCCGTGGTTCGACCAGTTCTCGCTCGTGGAGCGTGATGGGATAGAATCCGTTCGTCCGAGTGAGGCAGTCCAGGAAGAATACCTTCCGAAGGACACGCTCGATAGTTCGTTCGTAGCCACCGTCGCCGTCTAACCCGTACTCGAAATCACCGGCAACGAGTCGTGGACACGCTCCCGGAACGACCGAGGAGTTGAGATAGTGTGCGAGCGAGGTTGCCGGATACAGATATTCCAGTTCCGGCGGAAGAACGAGCGTTGATTCTCGTTTCTCTCGGTCGATTTCAGGTGAGACGTGAAACGTCTCGCCACGCTCGATGAGCGGGGGATGGCCACGGAGAGACGGATATGACCGCTCCGGACTGGGCGTCTTCAACGACGACCCGAGTAGTGACAGTGCCTGCATGATGTCTTCCGGGTCGTCCGTAACTGTGATGGTTCCCGCAGGTCTCCGTGCAACTGACCGCCCACCGAGAATTACCCGCCGCTCACCATCAAACGACAACGTCGTTCCTGAACTGTCGCGTTTGAACCGAATATGACCTGAAACTGAAAAGTATATTTTCATCGGTGCGGTGCCGAATTCGACGATATACTCGTCAGCGGGCAGTCGCTCCGTATCACGTTCTCCGCTGCTCTCAAACCGAAGTGCTCCTTCCGCGTCTCGAATGAAAATGCCGCGTTGCCGTGGACTTTCGATAGCCGACGTTTGAAGTTCGACGGCCGTTTCGACCGGAAAATCCAGGTTATCGGTTGCAACCGGCGTAGGTGAAACTGGTGTCGGTGTTCGAAGCACGAACCGCGTTTTCTGGAGTGGGTCAGTGAGTTCGACTCCAAACTTGTCCCCAACCGGTTCAATTTTCACTGGTATCGCATACTTCTCTCTCGCGTACGGCTCTATTTACTTCCTGAGGATGTGATTCAACCTACTTAATGATGCGCCATTTTCAATACTCTGCCAAGTTTAACGCGAAAAGAAACGGTTTGGCTTCGGTTGCGCCTAGACTTCCGCTTCCGCCACCGGACTGATAGCAATCGTCATCGTCACACCTTCCACATCCCATTCTTTGCGGTGGCCGTCTTCGACCGCCCCCACACTCTCGGCGCGAACCTCGTCTTTCACGAGTTCCATGTGGCTTTCCACGAAGTCGGTCACGCGGTCGTCGTGAACGTCGAGTTCGAGGCGGATTCCCTCCTCAATGTCCAAGTCCATCTCCTTGCGCATCTCTTGCACCCTACGGATGACTTCGCGGGCGTAACCCTCGCTCTCGATGTCCTCGGTGAGCGTCGTATCGACGTAGACGACGCCGAGTTCGTTGCCCTCCACGTCGAAGGAGGTTCCCGTCACGTCGTCGGGGGTCTGCGTAACGAACTCGACCATCTCGTCGTCCAGTTCGACTTCCTCCCCGAGTTCGTCCGCGACCGCGTCTTCGAGCGCCGAGAGGCTCGCCTCGGCGACGCGCGCTTCGTTGAGTGCGTTCATCACTCGACCTGCGTCGCCGCCGAAGGCCGGACCGAGGACGCTCATGTCCGCCTCGGCACTGTAGGCGAGTTCGCCCCACGATTCGTCGGGCGAGACGAGTTCCACGTCGCGGGCGTTCAGGCGGTCTGCGAGCAGGTCGCTGTGGTTCTCGACTGCGCGGACGACTTCGTCGTCTCGCGCGTCCACGACGATTCGCGTGACTGGCCAGCGAAGTTTCCGCTCGGCCTGCTGGCGGGCGTTCGCGCCCGCTTCCTCGACGGCGCGGAGGACGGCCATGTCGGCCTCCAGTTCCTCGTCGTGCCAGAACTCGTCAACCTCGGGCCAGTCGAGCATGTGGACGCTGTCCACACCGTCGTCGCCCGTGAGGTTCTGGTAGATTTCCTCGCTGACGAAGGGAGCGAAGGGAGCGAGCAGGGCGACTACGTGCTTCAGGACGTGGTGGAACGTCGCGTAGGCGGCCTGCTTGCTCTCGCTGTCCTCTTCCTCCCACATGCGCTCGCGGACGACTTGGATGTAGAA
>CAYNQM010000070.1:0-16048 GCA_964399275.1 uncultured Haladaptatus sp. | reverse complement strand
AGTCTAAACTCGTGCAACTAGCATGGCTAAATCGAACTCCAATAGCAATGGCCTCTGGCAGGATCAACCAGAATGCCGCTGGACGTAATGTCCAGCAATAGGCGGAGGCACTCTCAAAGAGAGTGCATCACATCGTTCGAGACACCAAGTCGAAACGCCGACAAGGTGTCACCGAACTACCAAGGCTGACATCAGATTCCATCGTTTACGGCTGACCGCAGGGGTGGAATCCTCATTTCCTTCGGACTTGATGGAAGGAGGAGAAGGGTATTAAACCCTTCGAACTTCCATCGTCCGAGATTGCGAGACGAGTTGAACGCCTCGCAGATCGCGTCGTATCTTTCTTCGCATTCATATCCGAGGCCCCTGTTACATTTAAGGGCGTCGGATTCCGCTCGCCCCTGGCGAGTGTTCGCCGGGGGCGCGTTCACAACCAATCCGAGTGCCCGGTTATACTTAAGGGCACCGAATTGAGTGTGTTTCGTGCGTCCGAAACCGATGGACGACGTTGACATCATATCCGAGTGACCCCATACACTTAAGGGCAGTGGATTGGTTTTCTTCCGCCCGAGTCCAAGTTCCAGCCTGTTTAAAGACGTCGGATTCGGGCGACCACTCGGCGGGAGAACCGCCGTGCGGCGTTCGCATTTGTACGAATGGCGGAGATACATTTAAGACCGTCGAATCAAACCCGCTATGGGAAGGCGAGACAGCACATGCGGTAACGACGGAATAATTTCTGGTAAGCCATGCTTACGCACGCGCGAAACAAAATGATGGAGATTCGTTTTCGTTGGCGTCGAACCTCACGCGACGTAGTCGGCGACCAACTTCGCCTCGACTCGCTGGAGATGTTCGCTGACAGTTCCGGTCGAACAGTCGAGTTTTTCGGCGAGTTCCCGGTGCGTCGTCTGCCGAGGAATCTCGTAGTAGCCCTCGCGGACGGCAATTTCGAAGAGTTCCAGTTGCCGTTCGGTCAGAGTGGACGAGAGTCGGCCCGCGCTCGGTTCGTACTCGCCGAGTCGTTCGAGTCGGAGATGAACCCCCTCGGGAAGTTCACCGACAGCGCGTCGAATCGTTCGATTCGTTCCGAGAACCGTGAGTTGAAGCCCGCGCGAACCGCCAACTTCGACGTACCGCATCGGCCAGTCGAGCACGAGTTCGTGTTCGTGGAGAAGCGACAGCAGTTCCTCGACGAGACCGGCGGTTCGACATTGTAGGTACGCCACGCCTCGTCCATCGCTTTCCATCACGTCGAATTCGACGACCACGGGGGAGGTCACGAGCAACGTCCTTGCACGGTCGAGGTCGCCCCGAAGTTCGAGCAGTTGGACGTACATCCCCTCGTGAACCGGACTCACGTATCGAATCGCCTCGATGGTCACGTCGTCGTTCCGCGCGAAAATATCATCGACGGGATGAACCTGTACTGACTCCCACGTCAGAACGACCGTCGCGGCCCTCATAACCGAACGTCGCGTTCGACAGTATTTAAAACCACCTAGGATGCTCGGGAACAGACATAGAGGGAACGGACAACTGTTCTAAGGTAAGAATGAGTAGCGACACGCCCCCTGTCTCATCGGAGACGCCGCCAGGTCCCGACGGACTGCCGATAGTCGGAACGCGACTGGCGTTCCTCCGCGACCCGTTCGGTTTCATGACGCGAACAGCGCGCGAGTACGGCGACATCGCACAGTGGGACGAGCGCGATGGAGCGGTGTACCAACTCAACCACCCCGACTACATCGAGCACGTCCTCGTGCAGAACAACCAGAACTACGTCAAAGGAGACGTCTTCCAGAATACGCTCGGGCCGATTACCGGAAACGGAATTTTGAACAGCGAGGGAGCGGTCTGGCGTCGAAACCGACATCTCATCCAACCTGCGTTCCACCCAGACAGAATCGAGGGGTACGCCGAGATGATGACGAACCTAACCGAGGAGATACTTGCGACGTGGGAAGACGGCGAGACGCGCTTGATCCACGAAGACATGATGACGTTGACGCTGAAAATCGTGGCACGGGCGCTGTTTGGCGTCGATATCGACGACCACGTCGAAGTCATCGGCGAGTCCCTCGGAACGTTCATGGAGGCGAGCGAAAGCCTCACGAATTTCGTCCTTCCGCCGGAGATTCCGACGCCCTCGCGCATTCGGATTCGGGAAGCGAGGAAGAACCTCGACGAAGTGGTTTACGACATCATCGAGGAGCGACGCGCCAACCCGAGCGACGAAGGCGTCGTTTCGACGCTCCTCGACGTTACTGACGACGAGGGCCATCACCTGACCGACGAGCAGATTCGAGACGAAGTGGTGACGCTCCTCCTCGCCGGACACGAGACGACTGCCGTCTCGCTCAGCCTGACGATGTACCTCCTCGGCAAACATCCGGAAGTGGAGTCCAAACTCGTCGCCGAGTTGGACGACGTGCTCGGCGGGCGTCCCCCGACGATGGAAGACCTCTCGGAATTGACCTACACTGAACAGGTGGTCAAAGAGTCGATGCGACTCTATCCGCCGGTTCCGGGAATCATTCGCGAACCGGTCAAACCCGACATCATCGGCGGCTACGAGATTCCCGCAGGGGCGACTATTCAGATGAATCAGTGGGTCGTCCACCGCGATCCGCGATGGTACGACGACCCCCTCGCGTTCCGACCGGAGCGCTGGACTGACGAGTTCGAGAAGTCGCTTCCGAAACTTGCGTACTTCCCCTTCGCGGCAGGGCCACGTCGCTGTATCGGCGATCGGTTCGCAATGCTGGAGGCGAGGCTACTGCTCGCCACGATTTACCAACAGTATCACCTCGAACTCACGCCGGAGACGGAACTCGACCTGATGGCCACGGTGACGGCCCGCCCGAAGAAGCCGATTCCGATGACCGTTCGCCGCCGATAAGAATCAGACGCGTTCGGGCGTCGCCGATGTCAGCACGTCGCGTTCGGAGAGCGACGCAACGGTCGCCAGTCGAATCGCGTGGGGCCATCCGAGCGGCGTCGCACTATCAGCCACGCCCACGTCGAAGAACTGCTCGGGCAGGTAGCCGGTGTCAGCACAGAGCGAACCGTCGGGGAGTAAAAGCGAGAGCAACTCGCGCGACCGTCGGGCGAACTCGTCGGCACGCGAGTCGCCGCGCGCCGACAGCAGGGCGGACAGTTCGCTCGCGGCGTGCGCGCCCCACGCGGTGGAGACCGTCCAGATTTTCGGCGAACGCTGGTCGCGCACGCGCCAGTCGTCGCCTTCGAACCGAGCGAGACCGCGAATCTCGCTTTCGTCGGGGTCACGCCAGAGGCCGTCGAGAACGCGTTCGGTGTGAGAGACGAGGCGATTTACCTGCTCGGCGTCGAGGTCGGCGACTTCGGAGTAGGCACGGTGTGCCCCGGCGAGCGCGAGGGAACTCGAATCGAGGCGAGCGTCGAGGTCGTCGCCGTCGAGTCGGAGGGCGTAGAACTCGCCAGTCCACAGTTCGTCGAGACCCGAGAGAACCGACTCTGACTGCGATTTCGCGTGTTCCCTGAGGTCGGCGTCGATGGGCGCACTGGCGAGGGTCGCGTAGGCTTCGAGGTACGTCGCGGCGGTGTGGGCGAAGCGACCGGTCATGTTCTCCCACGCATTTTGGCAGTGAACCGGAAGTCCGTCGGATTCGAGAGTATCGTCCAGTCCGTCGATTCCGACTCGGAGCGCGTCGGCAACGTCGGTTTCGAGTTCCGAATCGAGGTCGCGCTCCCGGAGGAAGGAAGCCAGAAATGCGAGGACGCTTCCCGTCTGGTCGGCCTGATAATCCGCACCGTCGCCCGCTTCGATACGGGCGTTGGCCCATCCCGGTGCAATGGTGCCGTCGCGCGGCCAGACGCGATGGGGCCACGTCCCGTCGTCGCACTGCGTTTTGCAGTAGAACCGGGCGCTTCGGGCGTGCCAGTCGCCGAGCGAGAGGTCGAACTGGTCGTCCGCCGAGAGCAGGAATCGGGAGATTTCGCCGTCGTCGCGGAACCACGTGTAGCCGTAGCCGCCGGAGTAGGCGTAGAAGGGGTCGAAGTCCGGTCCCGCGATTCGCGCTCCCGTGTCGGCGGAGAGGAGCGAGAGAACGCGCAGGTCGGCAGTCACAGCCTCTTTTTCGGGTGTTTCAGGGAGCGACGAGGCTTGTTCTCGCGCCGCGCTTCGAAGTCGGTCGGGGGCGTCGAACTCCGCGACGAGTTCGCGGGCGCGGACGAGGGCGTCCGCTCGCGGCGTTTCGCCGTGGTCTGCGAGGAGCGAGGAGAGGGTGGCACTCCCGTTGAACGGCACCAAGACGACGAGTTCGCCGCTGAGTCTGCTCTCTTCGTATCGTCCGGCGTCAGCGGACTGCGGAACCGCCTGCGGGCGGTCGGAGACGAGGGAATCGAAGTCGGCCGGAACCTGTCCGTGAACGTCGGTCGGTGCCGGTGTGGTAGCGAGGTAGTCGTGTTCGTCGGCGTGGAACACCTCGACTGCGTCGCCGTGGTGCAGTTGCCCGATTCGGTCGTCCCTGCCGTCGGGCGCGAATCCGAAGTAAGCGACGAGTTCGCCCGAAACGTCGCCGACGAAGTGAGTCACGTGGCCGTCGCCGAGCGTCAGGTCGTACTGCGTCACCGACCAGTCCGCAGTTTCGTGGTCGGTGACGACGAGCGCGCCGTCGCCGTCGTAACGTTGCGTCGAGTCGGCGGAGTCCGAGGAGTCGAGCGAGTCGAACCACGTCGTTTCGCCGTCGCGTCGAATCCCGAACCGGGATCGGTCGATGCCGTACCGACCGGAGAGCGGGGTGGAGTAATCGCGGAGCGACCCGTCCGGGGCGATGTGGACGAGGCGAGCGTCGAAACCGGAGAACCGGCCCGCCGTCGTCCGGCGCTCGCCGGGGAAGCACGTCGCGCTCCCACGGTTGCGCTTGAAGTCAGAGAGTGTGTCGCGGAGCGTCATCAGTTTCACCACGAGGAGCACCCCTAAAAGGCTTGGTGAAATAATCGTTCACAGATTAACAAAAATCCAAACGTTGTTACCCCCGGCGCGAGGTGTGAGGGATATGCACGAACCGCGACCGCCGCGCTTCACGACCGTCGGTGAATCGGTCGAACTCGCGCCGCGCGCCCCCGACCCGAGCGCAGAGTACGAGTGGACCGTCGAATCCCGCCCGGAGGGAAGTTCGGCGACGGTCGGCGACGCCCCGGTCGTCCACCTCGAACCCGACGTTCCCGGCGTCTATCGACTCCGACTCCGGATGTTTGGAGAAGATAGTGACGAGGAACAGAGCCGACTCGTGCGCGCGTTCCCGGACGAGCGCCGCACTGCGCGCTTCGAACTACCCGTCGCCGACCTACCGATTCCGCGGGCAGACCTCGACTCCATCTGCATCAGCGGGCCGTTCAACGAGCACATCGTGGGCGCAGACCGCCCGACCTACGAGGATGGCTCCTACGTCCTCGAAACCGAACTGTCGCCGGGCGAGCATCCCTATGGATTCCTGATGAACGACGACCTCACGGAGCAGGTGCAGGGCACCCTGACGGTTCCGGGGCCTGGGCGTCCCCGGATTCACCTCGACGCCAACGTCGAAGGTGGTGACGTGGTCGTCTCTGCAGAAACGAGTTCGGCACCGAACAGCGAGTTCGCCGACGACGAACTCGCCGTCGAGTTCTTTCTGGAGGGCGAAGACGCGACGCTGGAAATCAAGGACGCGACGCCGAAAACCGAGAACACGACGCCGGAAACCGAGAACGCAAATCCAGAAGCCGAGAACGCGGCGGACGACCGCGATTCCATCGCGGTCGTCCGCAACCAGCGAGCAGTTCAGATTCCGACGGACGAAATCGGAGACAGATTCCGGGTTCACGCGGTTGCAGTCGGCGAGCGCCACAGCGTCGCCGACTGCGTCGAAGTTCGCGACGGGGAAGAAATCCGTCGGGTGAACGATCCGCCGAAGTGGGCCGATTCGCCCACCGTCTACGAGATTTTCGTCCGGTCGTTCGCGGGCGAAACCGTCGAGACGACGTTCGTCGAGTTGGAGCGTCGCGTTCCCTACCTCGAATCACTCGACGTGGACTGCGTCTGGCTCACGCCGATTTTGGGGAGTCCGACCGACCACGGCTACCACACGACGAACTACTTCGAAACCGCGAGTGACCTCGGCGCGCGCGAGGAGTTCGAATCCTTCGTCGCGCGCTGTCACGAGGCCGGAATCCGGGTCATCTTCGATCTCGTCGTCAACCACTCCTCACGCGACCACCCCGCGTTCCAGATGAGCGCGGCGGGCGTCCCGGAGTACCGCGACTGGTACGTCTGGGAGACGGGGGAGACCGGCGAAAAAGAAGCCCAGCGCTACTTCGACTGGGAGCAGATTCCGAACTTCAACTTCGATTCGCTCGCCGTGAGACGATTCCTCCTCGACGTGGTGGACGAGTGGAGCGGTCTAGTCGATGGCTTCCGGTGCGACGTGGCGTGGGGCGTCCCCCACGAGTTCTGGAAGGAAGTCGCCGACAGAACCCGGGACGACTTCCTCTTGCTTGATGAGACGATTCCGCGCGACCCTGCCTACCACGAATCCGAGTTCACGATGCACTACGACACGACGCTGTACGGCACTCTGCGCGAAATCGGGCGCGGCGAGAAGTCCGCCACGGCCATCTTTGATGCGCTGGCGGACGCCAAGCGCGTGGGTTTCCCCGACAGTGCGGTGCATCTCCGCTACGTCGAGAATCACGACGAATCGCGCTATCTGGACGAATGCGGAAAAGACGCGCTGTTGGCCGCGACCGCCGCGACGTTCACGCTTCCGGGCGCACCGATGATTTACTACGGGCAGGAGCGCGGCATGACCGAGTATCGCGGAACGATGCGCTGGGAGCACGGCGACGACGAACTGACCGAAACCCACCGCAAACTCAGCAGAGCGCGCGACGACCACCCCGTGCTCCGGGACGGAACCGTCGAGAAGATCGAGTGGAAATGCGGAGGGAACGAAGAAAACGGCGATGTTGAAGACGAACGCGCCGAGGGCGTCGTCGCGTTCGCGCGCGAGTCGGCGGACAAGCGCGTTGTCGTCGTCCTGAACTTCGAGGAGTCGGCGCGCGAAGTGACGATTGGCGCGGAAATCGACGACATCGACCTCCTGACGGGCGACTCAATTCCGACTGTCGCAGATGACGGGACGAAACTCGTGGTCGAAAGCGTCGTCGTCGCCCGCGTCACCGAGTAAAGTTTATACTTTCCCGATGAACGACCGGACAACGAATGGACGACCGTACGCTCTCCGACCTGCTCCGACAGTTCGGTCTCTCGGAGAAGGAAGTCGATACTTACCTCGCGATTTTGGCACAGGGCGAAGCGAAAGCCAGCACCATTGCGGACGACGCTGGCGTCTCGAAACGCTACGTCTACAGCACCAGCGAGAAGTTGGCCGAGCGCGGGTTCGTCGAAGTCAACGACCACGTCGTGCCGACGATGATTCGCGCGAACCCGCCCGAACAAGTCATCGGAACGCTGTCGAATCGCGTCGAAACCATGCGTCCGGCGCTGGACGAACGCTACTCCGCAACGACCAGCGACCCCGAGAAGTTCGAGGTTATCAAGTCCCGCGTCACCGTCATCAAGCGCGTCGAGAACCGAATCGCGGAGGCAGAGAAGGAAATCACGCTGTCGATTCCCTACGAACACCTCCCCGAAGTGGCGAACGAACTCGGGGCGGCAGTCGAACGCGGCGTCCTCGTTCTGCTCGTCGTCAGCGGGATTCACACCGACGACGTCGATTCGGCGGAGTTCGAGGGACTCGCCAGCGCCGCCCGGGCGTGGCGCGAACCGATGCCGACGACGCTGACGGTTGACCAGCGATTCGGTCTTGTCGCACCGACCGAGATGATAGTTCGCTCCAACAGCGACAAGCAGGCGATTACGTTTGCACAGGAACAGCTCGTGCCCGTCCTCGTCGGGTCGTTCCTCGGCAACTACTGGCCGATGGCGAACGAGGTGTACGCGACTGCGCCCGCAGACCTCCCACGAACGTTCGACGATTTCCGCCACGCCGTCTTGCAGGCGACGCTCCACCGTCGGGAAGACCATTCCGTGCGTGCCCGCGTGCGCGCTCGACCGGTTCGCAGTGACGAACCGGTCGGCGGGGAAACCGACGCGGTAACCGTCGAAGGAGAAGTAATCGACGTGCGACAGGGACTGCTCGAACCGGCGTCGAACGCTTTCCCCGTCGAAACCGCCCTCGTGCTCGAAACCGAAGACGGTGAGGTCAGCGTCGGCGGTTCGGGGTCATTCGTCGAGGATTTCGAAGCCGAAGCTGTGACGCTCGAGCGCGGTCAGTAATCCGCCGACTCGACGTGTTTTTCGAGGAGTTCGCGGTTACGCTTGTTGGCCTTCCATCCAGCGTCGAACAGCGACCCGAGGACGGGCACTGAACCGCCGAAAAAGTCGATAAACACGTTCGTCAGCATTCGAGCGAGCGTTCGCCGTGGCACGTCCATCAGGTATCCTTCGAGGACGATGTAGAGCGAAATCACCGCAGAGGCGGCGTCGCCGCCGACCGGAAGGAGCCCCAGAATCGGGTCGATACCGATACGAAACTCCGTTCCGGGGACGCGAAACGCCTCGTCCAGCAGGTTGCTCACTGTCCGCACTCGCTCCATGGATCGGTGTTTGCTTCGAGAAACGCCCTCGGGAATGTCGGCGTAGTCCATAGAATAGTTCAGACAGGCAAAACGGTTAGGTACTCTGCTTGCTCATTCGGTACCGAGTCGAATCTGAAAGAAGTCTAGGATCAGTTGGCCGATTCGTTTACGGGTGTCTCCGCCGACGGATTTCCCATGCGCGAAGTCGAAATCACGTCGATTCATCGAATGACGCCGGAAGTGAACCAGTTCGAACTGGTTGCAGACGAGAACTTCGACTTTCGACCCGGCCAGCACACGCACCTCCACTTCGAACAGGACGGCGACGAAGTCGTCCGGCCTTACACCGCGACGACGCTCCCCGGAACCGACAGCATCACGCTGGCGATAAAGGAGTACGACGACGGCACTGCATCGGTGTACATGCACGACCGCGACCCCGGCGACACGATTCGAATCGAGGATTTGGACGGCAACCTCTATCTCAGAAATCTCGATTCCGACGTGGCGTTCGTCTCGACGGGGACGGGAATCACGCCGATGATGGCGATGTTGAAACAGTATTTGCAGGAAGGAGACGGACAAGCAACCTTCCTCTACGGCGAGAAGACGCAAGAAGACGTGATGTACCGCGAAACCCTCGACCAGTTCGACGCACAGCACGAGAATCTGACCGTAGCTTACTCGCTCTCGGAGGAGGACTGGGGCGGACACACCGGCCACGTGCAAGAGCACATCGAAGACGCGGTGCCGTCCCCGGAGACGACCGATTTCTACGTCTGCGGTGTTCCGGGGATGGTCGTGGAGACGAAGAAGAAACTGGGAGACATCGGCGTGCCGGACGAGCAGGTGTACAGCGAGGGGTGGGAAGACGACGAGGTTGCAGAGGAGTAGGGAAGGTTAGCTGTCGAATTCCCAGTAGGGATTCCACGCGACTTCCCAAAGGTGGCCGTTCGGGTCGGCGAAGTAGCCGGAGTAGCCACCCCAATCGGTGTCCTGCGCGGACTTCACGAGTTCGCCGCCAGCCGAAACCGCCTCGCCGAGAACGTCGTCTACCGCGTCTTTTGATTCGACGTTGTGGGCGAGCGTGACGCCGTCGAATTCGCCGACACCGGAGGAAACGGTCGCGTCCTCGGCGAGTAGTTCGCGGGGGTACAGCGCGAGTTTTATCCCCGACATCTCGAAGAAAGCGATGTCGGAATCCGCTTTGCGTTCGTCCATCGGAAGCGAGAGACCGTCGCGATAGAATGCAATCGATTCGTCGAGGTCGGCGACGCCGAGCGTAACGATGCTGATTCGAGGTTCCATGTGACGACTTCGCAGGCAGGTAGAATAAATTACCGTGCCATTGCCGATTCCGAAACAGTGAATCAACTCTCGGATGAGGAGTTCGCATGAGCGAGATACGGGTGACGGTCTGGAACGAGTTCCGACACGAGCGAGAAGGCGGCGACGCCACAGAGTGCTATCCCGACGGCATCCACGCGGTGCTCGCCGAGGCGTTCGAATCGCAGGGGTTCGACGTTCGGACGGCCACGCTGGACGAACCGGAGCACGGTCTCACGGAAAGCGTACTCGACGAAACGGACGTGTTGACGTGGTGGGGCCACAAAGCGCACGACGAGGTGGCCGACGAGGTCGCAGACCGGGTTCAACGGCACGTGCTGGACGGGATGGGTCTCCTCGTCCTCCACTCGGGCCACTTTTCGAAACCGTTCAAACGCCTCATGGGGACGACCTGCGACCTGAAGTGGCGAAACGAAGGCGAGCGAGAGCGACTCTGGACCGTCGAATCGAGGCATCCGATCGCGGACGGAGTAGACGAGCACGTCGTCGTCCCGGAGACCGAGATGTACGGCGAGCGATTCGACGTGCCAGCGCCCGACGAACTCGTCTTCCTGAGTTGGTTCGAAGGCGGCGAGGTGTTCCGCAGTGGATGCTGTTATCGCCGAGGTTCGGGTCGAATTTTCTACTTCCGACCGGGCCACGAGACGTACCCCATCTATCGGCAGTCGGAGATACGACGAATTCTGGGGAACGCCGTGGAGTGGGCGGCACCCGCACCGAGCGTTGCTGAAAAGAGAGAGACGGCCGAGAACGCCACGCGAGCGGAGTTCGGTGAAGTACCGGTAGCACCGGAGGACAGTAACCGGTAGCGACAGAGGACAGTACTTCGGAGGGCGGGCGGTTTGGTGACGACTAGTTCCGGAGAACGACCAGCGTCCGGTACCTGGAGGACAGCATCGTTGCAGACGACCGCTCGAACGCCACCTGCAAAGTAATTTCATTCCTAACACCCAGTCATTCCTAACACCCAGTCATTCCTAACTTCATACCTAACACCCAGATTTCAAATAGACGGTGTTTATAGAAGTTATTTTTCATATCCTAGATTTTGAAATAATTGGGTAGAAAACGACCATCAATAGATATGACCGAGTAAAATTGGCGGTGCAGAACAAAGTTATTTATTGGTCACAAACGAGACCAGTAGTGTAGAATGGAACGTCGCTCGATTCGGGTACTCCACGTCGAGGACAACGTGTTCTTTGCGAAGGTCGCGTCTGATATCCTTCAGCAGGAACTCGACGATGTGGAAGTTCACACGGAAAACGACCCCTGCGACGCTCTCTCTCGCCTCGAAACGGAGCAGTTCGACTGCGTCGTGAGTGACTACGAAATGCCGGAGATGGACGGACTGGAACTACTCGACGCCGTCAGGGAGAGACATCCCGAAATCCCGTTCATCCTCATGACCGGCGGCGGAAGCGAGAACACCGCGAGCAAAGCCATCTCCGCCGGAGTGACGGATTATCTCCAGAAAAGGGACGGACGACGCCAGTTCGTCTCTCTCGCCAACCGAATCGAAAACGCCGTTTCCCACCGCCGGGCCGAGAAGGCAGTTCGCAGACAAATTACCATCAACGACCTTATCTGGGACATCAGCCAGTCGCTTCTCGAAGCATCGACGCGCGAGGACATCGAACGCGGAGTCTGCGAACGACTCGCGGATTCGGAATCGTATCTGTTCGCGTGGATGGGGAAGGCAGACGACGATCGGGTCGTCCCGCGCGTCTCCGCCGGAATCGAAGCGGGCTATCTCGACGCCGTCTTCCGCTCCGACGCGAGCGAACAGAAATCGAATCTCGTCGCCAAGGCGCTCGAAACCGGCACGATACAGATAACGCAGGACATCGCCACCGATTCGTCGTTCGAACAGTGGCGAGAGAAAGCGCTCGAACGCGGTTATCACTCGAAGGCCGCCATCCCGCTCTGTTATGAAAGTACCGTTTACGGCGTGTTGAACGTCTACGCCGACCATCCACATGCATTCGACGAAACCGAGCGACGCGTCCTCTCGAAGTTCGGGAACAGCATTGCGTACGCGATAAACTCCGTCCGAACTCGACAGGAGTTGGTTCGGCGAGAACAGCGACTTCAGGTGTTCAACCGCATTCTGCGGCACAACCTCCGGAACGACCTGAACGTCGTGCTCGGCCACGCCGACAATCTCAAGGAAACGTTCCCGGAGACGTCAGAGAGCGTCGAGATTATAAAACGGAAAGCGACCGAGTTGATAGACATCAGCGAGAAAGCCCGCGAAGTCGGGAAAACCCTCGACAGAAAAGACCGAACGAGGTCTGCCATCGAAATCACCGACATCGTCGAACGGGCGTGTTCCGACCTTCAGAAGTCGCATCCGGACATCGTTCTCACGACCGACCTCCCGGAGGCCGCGTGGGTGTACGGTGACAAGACGCTAGACACGGTCATCAACGAAATCGTTGAGAACGCTATCGAACACAACGACCGCGAGACGCCGGTCGTGAACCTGTCGGTGAAGACGAGCAGTTCGGACGACGATTGGCAGTTTGGCGAAATAGTGCAATCGGACGGCGATGGGCAGTTTGGCGGGCAACCGAACGACGACGAGTGGGTCGAGATAACCGTCATCGACGACGGGCCGGGAATCCCGAAGGAAGAGCAGTCCGTCCTCATCGATGGCAGAGAAACCGCGCTCCAGCACGGAAGCGGACTCGGGTTGTGGCTGACGAACTGGGTCGTCGGGAAGTTCGGCGGCGAACTCACGTTCGGTGCCAACCAACCACGAGGGAGCGTCGTGACGATTCGCCTCCGGCAGGCAGAAGCACCCAACAAGTAGATTCAGATAGCAAGTAGACACAAACAGCAAGTAGATTCAGACAGCGAGTAGACTCAAACAGCAAGTAGAATTAGGCGGTCGGAAATCCAATAATATATCCATTTTATAATTTTCATCGTTGTTTAAATTCCGGTTCGGTGGCTGAAAACTCGTAAACCGGTATCTGAGTCGATGACCGAGACGGTGAGTAGAGACGTTTTTAACTGCTATCAGTCGGTTTTAACAATAAGTATATAATGATGAAGCAAAATAGTAGGAGATAAGATGAGTGCGGAACTTCCAGGCTTCATCGACCAGTTTCGACAACCAGAGTACACCGGTGAGAACCGCTGTACTCCCTGTACGATTGTAAACGTGGTAATCGCTGTCTTCGCCAGTACAGTGCTCACGTTCGCGGCGATGCCGCTCGGTATCGCTTTCTTCGCGTTCAGTCTAGCGGCCATCTATCTCCGTGGCTATCTCGTCCCTGGAACCCCGACGTTCACGAAGACGTACTTCCCCGACTGGCTACTCCGGATGTTCGACAAACAGGAGTTAGGAAACCAGATGGCGGCGCCAACTCCGGAGGAAACGTCACGCGAACCGGAGGAGGTGCTCACCGAAGCGAACGTCATCACGCCATGTGAGGACATCGACGACCTCTGCCTCAACGAGGAGTTCCGAACCGCATGGCACGAGAACATGGAACGCGTCTTGGAGGAAGGGGCCGAAAAGAGCGACCTGAGCCGCATTCTCGACGCCGACGAAGACGATTTGGAGTTCGAAGAGCACGACAACGCCTTCCTCGCTCGAATCGAAGGCCGGCGGCTCGGACAGTGGGAATCCCACGCCGCACTGGTTGCCGACCTCGCCGCGGCCCGCGAACTCAGCGACCGCTATCCGGAGTGGAACGAACTCACGGTAGACAACCAGAGTCGCGTTCTGAGCGGACTCCGAATCTTCCTCGAAACCTGTCCCGAGTGTGGCGGCACGATCACGGCAGAGCAAGAGACGGTCGAATCCTGCTGTCGGTCGATGGAAGTCGTCGCGGCGACCTGTGAAGGTTGTGATGGTCGGATTTTGGAAGTCGAGCAGAACCAGTAGCGACCTGTTCTAGTTACGACTTTTTTTAGCTGCGACCTGTTTTAGTGACGTTCTTCGAAGGACACTGCCGTTTCAGAGGATACTGCCGTTTCGGATGATACCGCTGTTTCAGATGATACTACCGTTTCAGAGGACACCGGCGTTTCCGATGTTTTTCGGGGTTTTCGTCGCGTCAGAAGACTCGTCTGGAAAGAACTCAAAATCCGTTTCGGCCTTCTAACGCGGGAGTGTCGGCTACCGATGACGTGCGTCAGACACCACCATTTCCGATGTCTATGCGTCGAAACGGAGTGACGAGCCACGACCCACGAGCGACGAACTGTCGGCCGGAACTGATCTGGTTTCGTTCGATTCCCGCAACTTGCGACTCGATGGCAGGAGAAGTTTCACAGCAATACCTCGTGGAGTCTACCGGTTGCCGATGGTTTCGCCACCCCATGGTTTCCGCTGTCTTTTGCCAGAAGGAGTCGGTATCGACCCCATCATTTCCGCTGTCATACGGGATGGGGTGCTGGATGAGGTCGGTACGTGGCATGATTCGGACGAGACACCCACACCATGATTTCCGCTGTCTTGTGAGAGAGAAGGTGGGATGACGGGCGGAGGTAGCGAGAGTGGAGATGTTGGAAAGGGTAGGAGGGTGGAAGGTGGGGAGGGTGGAAGGTAGGAGGACGGAAGGTGGGGGTGGGAAGGACGGAAAGTTGGATAGGTTGGGGTGGGGAGGTTTGGTGGGAAGATGACGGATAGCATAAACGATGAAATAATGACGAGAAGTCGAACCGGAAGGAGACGGAAGCCAGTTCTTGCGAATTGTTGTCAATGACACCCACCCCACGATTTCCGTTGTTTTGTGAGGGAGAGGGTGGGTGGGGGTGGTGGGGTGGAGTAGGAGTCGGGATTAAGGACGGAATAGAAGGCTGGAAAAGTTAGAGAGCAGTTCTAGACGCACAAATGATAGACATAATTAATAACACATTTTATGTATTGTTTTAGTTTATACACAGTACGGATATGGTTGTACTACTATCGGTATAAATCCATCGCTTAATACAGTCCTATCTCACACCCCCCACCCCACCTCCCCACCAAAACACAGGAAATCGTGGGGTGGGTGTGTCTTTATAAACCCAATTACAGTCCTCACCCAACGACGACCAACTCCCAGACACGATCTCCCCGCTAGAAGATTTCAAAGATCCGTTTTCAGCAAACCGTCCCTCTCCGACGCCATCCTTCTACCCCACCGTTTCCGCTGTTCGCATAAACTATCCAACTATACCATCATCGACGGGATACACCGCACCGCCGAGAAAGAGACGAAGATATTCCATACGGGAGTATGAATTATTCTATGTGAAAATGTCAATAAAATCTCGTCAATGTAAAACGTCCATAGGAAGACATTCCATGGGAAAGGCTTCCATGGGATGGGTTCTCATAGTAGGATTTCTATGGAGAGTGAACACTCCATACCCAGGACGGCTATCTCGACGGCTCGTCCGACGGTTCGGACACCGGAAGCGACGCTCCCCGCCAAATCCTCGACCTACTTAAAATCCAAGGAACAGAAGAAACAACGGACGCCCCAGTTTTATATACTCTTCCGTGAAAGCGTCTGTAATGTCATCGTTCAGCTTCGACCGGGATAACTCCCTCTACAAAAACCGAGACGCGTTGTTAGAGGAGTATACGCCGAACAATCTCGTCGGGCGGGACGACGAACTCGAAGAGTACCACGCCGCCCTGCAACCTATTATCAACGGGGAAGCCCCGTCGAACATTTTTCTCTACGGGAAAAGTGGCGTCGGGAAGACCGCGGCGACTCGATTTCTGCTCAATCAGCTTCAAGAGGACGCCGCGCGGTACGAAGACATCTCCCTGTCGGTCATCGAAATCAACTGCGACGGTCTCAACTCGAGCTATCAGGTCGCGGTTCGACTCGTCAACACCCTGCGCGATCCCGCCGACCAGATTAGCAACACGGGTTACCCGCAGGCGCAAGTGTACAGCTTTCTCTGGGACGAACTCGACAAAGTCGGCGGAACCATCATCATCGTGTTGGACGAAGTTGACCACATCAACGACAACTCCATCCTCTACCAGATTCCTCGCGCGCGGAGCAACGGCTACCTCGAACACGCGAAAATCGGTCTCATCGGCATCAGCAACGACCTCTCGTTT
>CAYNQM010000069.1:0-16853 GCA_964399275.1 uncultured Haladaptatus sp. | reverse complement strand
GGAACCACAACTGCGGTCCGGCGACACCATCGAGACGATGTTCTCGACCATGATTGGCGCGAACATCACGGGGACGACGCTCGTCGTCACCATCAGCCAGTTGGTCATCTCGCAGGAAAACGGGCCGCTCGGCGACCAGCGCCAGCGAATGAGCGACGCGATGGACTTCCGGAACTTCGTCGGTGAGATGCTCGGCCACACGACGCCCTCCGACCCCTCGATGTTCCTCAAGCAGATAATCGACACGACGGAAACGCGGGCGAACGAACTCCGAGACGCCGTCAGCGAGAACGAGGAACTGCGCGCCGAACTGGACGAATTCATCGATAGCCTCACCGGCAACGCCGACACCGTCAAAGACCAACTCGACGGGGCGACGTTCGGCACGTTCAACGTGCTGTTCGCGGCGCTCGATTTCAACTACTCGTGGAAGATTTTCCACGTCGAGCGCATGCGCGACGAGTACTCCGACGACCTCGACGACGAACAATACCGGAAGTTCGAACGACTGAAGACCTCGCTGTCGATGTTCGGTCCGGCGCGAGAGCACATCAAGACGCTCTACTTTCAGTGGGCGCTCATCGACCTCTCGCAGTTGATTCTCTACGCGGCGATTCCCGCACTCTTCGTCGCGGGCGCGATGCTCGCGTTCGTCGGAAGCGGGACGTTCACGGGGACGACACTCGGCGTCACGGATATTCTCTGGGTCGTCGCTGGCGCGTTCACGATTACGCTCATTCCGTTCATGTTGCTCGTTTCGTACATCCTGCGCATCGCCACGGTCGCAAAACGAACGCTGGCCATCGGGCCGCTGATTCTCCGGGATTCGCAACGATGATGAGAGGAGAAAAACCGGACGAGCAATCGTCCCGCCTCTCACGGCGAGAACTCCTCGGCGCGACTGCTGGCGTCGGAATCGCCGGACTGAGCGGGTGTCTCACGCTCAGTCCGAAAGTGAGCGTGACCGGACTCACCGAGTCCGAGGTGTTCCGAAAGGTGTCGGTCAGCGAGTCGTGGGCGAGCGGAAGAGTCGTATCGAGCGTGAGTTTTACGCCGACCGCGACGACGGACGGTGGCGTTCGAGGTCTGACCGTCATCAGTTCCAGCGGAACCGAGTTCGACACCGCGACGGTTGCGAGCGGACAGACGAAGAAGTCGATTTTCCTCCCGGTCGGGAACTCGACGCTGACCGCGGTCGATTTCGACGGGAAGACGGTCGAGAGCGTCAGCGTGAGCGTTCGCGGTGAGAAAGTCCTCTGACCGGACACGAGTTTCTTGTCGATACCGGTGTTACCGAGTGTGGGGGAAGTGACGTGAAGGACTTCGATATCATCGTCATCGGCGGAGGTACCGGAAACAAAGTCGCGCTCGCTGGCGCGAATCGGGGGCTGGACATGGCACTCGTCGAGCGAGGGCCAATCGGCGGCACCTGCGTCAACCGGGGTTGCAACCCGTCGAAGACGCTGATTCATCGCGCCGACGTCGCGGAGACGATAGCGCAGGCCGAGGAGTTCGGCATCGACGCCGAGACGACCGGAATCGACTTTCGGCACATCGTGCGCGAGGTGACGGAGACGGTCGATGAAAAATCCGAGCGAATGGAACGATCCATCCGCGACCACGATAACCTCGTGCTCTTTCAGGAAGAAGCGAGATTCGTAGATGACCGGACGCTGGATGTAGGTGAAGACGAACACATCCGGGGCAAGAAAGTCGTCGTCGCTGGCGGGGCGCGACCCGTGATTCCGCCTATCGATGGACTGGACGAGGTGGACTATCTCACGAGCAAGGACGCGCTCCGACTGGATTCGCAACCCGAACGCCTCATCGTCGTCGGCGGGGGATACATCGCCGCAGAACTGGGCTATTTCTACGAGGCGCTCGGCACGTCCGTCGCAATCGTCGGGCGAAGCGACCTGCTCCTCTCGAACGAAGACCGCGAGGTCGCCGAGACGTTCACCGAAGTCGCTCGACGACGCCACGACGTGTACACCGGCCACGAGGCGACCGCGGTTTCGCAGGACGGCGACGAGATTTCGGTGACGGCGGAGGGAGAAGACGGCGAAGAAGTTTCGGTCGCGGGCGACGCCCTGCTCGTCGCCGTCGGCAGACGGCCGAACACCGACAGTCTGGACGTGGAGGCGGGCGGAATCGACACCGACGACCGCGGGTTCGTGAAGACGAACGAGTATCTGGAGACGAGCGCGGAAAACGTCTGGGCGCAGGGCGACATCGCGGGCAACTATCAGTTCAAACACGCCGCGGATCGAGAGGCAAAGTTCGTTCAGAAAAACGTCCTCGACGGCGAACGCGAAGCCGTCGATTATTCGAGCATGGGCCACGCCGTCTTCACCTCGCCGCAGGTCGCCGGGACGGGGAAAACCGAGGAGGAACTCCGAGAAGACGGGCGAGGGTACGTCGTCGGTCGGTGTGCCTACGCGGACACCGTGATGGGCAAGGCCCTGAAGGAGCAAGACGGATTCGTGAAGGTGCTCGCCGACCCCGACGATGGCGAGATTCTCGGCTGTCACATCATCGGCCCGGACGCTTCGACGCTGATTCACGAAGTTCTGCTCGCGCTGGCGAGCGGAACGGGAACCGTGAGCGACGTGACCGAGACGATACACATCCATCCGGCGCTGAATAAAGTCGTGCTGAAAGCGTTCGAGGGCGTAGAGTAGGTCTCCCGCGCCGCAGTCGATTCGCTACTCATCGGACGTGGAGGGGTCGGGTACGTCGAGTTCTCCGGTTAATTCGAGAAATTCGGGGGACATCTCGAACCCCTCGCGTTCGAACCGCTCTTTGACCGCTTGGAAGTACTCCGACCGGACGGCGAGATACCGGCGACGACTCGGGTTCGCTATCCAGAAGCGCGACGTGAGTCCGATTCCGGCCGCGGTCAGGTCGTCTATCGTCACCTCGGGTTTCGGGTCGGCGAGAATTTCCGGATTGCGTTCCGCCTCTTCGAGAAGGACGCGCCGCATTTCGTCGATACTCCCGCTGTACTCGACGCTGAAGGAGTAATCGATTCGAAGCACGTCCTTGATGGCGTGGTTCACGACGACGGTGTTGGCGAGGACGGAGTTCGGAACCGTGATGAGTTCGTTTTTGAACGTTCGAACGCGAGTCGCACGAAAGCTGATGTCCTCGATAATTCCCTCGTTGTCCTCCCACTCTATCCAGTCGCCGATGTTGAACTTCGGATCGCTGATGATGAAGACGCCGCCGACGAGGTTGCCGACGATGTCCCGCGAGGCGAATCCCACGGCGAGGGTAAGCGCGGCCGCGAATCCGCCCACCACGGACAACAGCGTCTCCAGCCTGGCGAAAAAGAGACCGATGAAGAAGGCGACGATGACGATCGAGACGCGGATGAACCGCAGCATGGGCTTTCTGACCGTCGGTGTGACGCGCTGGCTCTGGAGGAGACGCCGACTCACAGGCACCGCGACGAGTCGGCCGAGACCGTAGGTCACGATGAACGTCACGACGAAGACGCCGAGTTGCAACAAGAACGCCGTGTAGTCTACGCGACCGACGACGTCGTTGACCACCGATTCAGGAGGAGCGACCATCAGACGGGATGAAAAAGTAGAGTTGTCGGTGCGATGTTCCGTCCGACGAAATTTGCGTCAATCATGTGTTCAACTGCGAACGACGAGATAGTTAGCTGTACTGGCTACCGACCGTATGGTTTTTCGTTCGTCCGCGATTAGTTCAGTCGTCGGTGAATCCGTCGCACTCGGTTTCTACTCGATTTTCGCCTGCGGTAGCGACGATACTGATAGACAACCCCTGTTCCGACGAGGAGCAACCAGAGGACGTGATTCGTTCCGAGGGTTGCCCACACATCCGATTGGAAGACCGGAAGCAAGTCGCTCCAGTGGTGCACGAACTGCTGGAGAATGCTCGCGCCCAGCAGACTCGTAACGGCAGCCAAAAACGGCAGATAGAACTGCCAGACGAGCACGCCGACCACTCCGCCGACGATAATCGACGCGAAGAAGGGGCTACCCAAACCGGAGCCGAACGACGGCACGGACACCGGGTCGAGGAAGTTGGGATTGCCGAACATCGAGTAGGCAACCGACGAGGAGAGGGCGAAACAGAGCGCGACGATAGCCAATCGCTGTGTGGAGCGAGCGATGCTACTGCCCACGATACTGCCGACGATTGCGCCGACCAGCGACACGAGTAGCAGATTCGGCGACGTGACGCCGACCGCGGGCGCGACGACCGTCCGTGCAAGGGCACTTCCGAGGAGGGCACCGCCGAGCGCGCCGACGAGAGACGTCAGTTGGGTCACGAACGCGTAGCCGAAGTACGTGAACGCGACGCCGAATCCCAACGCCAGCACCATCGCGGTGGTCGTGATAAAATCTGGGGACATCGGATTTCGTATTTCATACACTAGGGTTCCATTCCGTTAAGTGACTCGGTGGGATGTTATCCGAACTATCACGATTTATCGAATAAGGCGGCGATTCCGTTTTGAATGTTCAGACGGTGGGCAGAAATCAGGGTTCCGACGCCTCCCCCGTCGGATGTTCGTCGAACCACGTTTCTAATTCCTCCCGATAGGTTTCCCACTCAGTGAACAAGCGGTCGTACTCCTCGCGGGCGGCGTCGGCACCCTCGTAACTGGCGAGCGACTTCAGTCGATTTTTCATCCCTTTCAGACAGCCGTCGGTTTCGTCGTACCAGTTGTAACCACACTGAACCATGGCGTCGTGGTATACCGTCCAGAACCCGATTCCCGGAGTGTTTTCGTCGGTGCGCTCGGCGACTGCTGGGAGTTCGTCCTCGAACTCGCGGAGGTACGAGAGTGCGAAGCGCGCCGTGAGTGGCTTCAGGCGATACTCCCACTCGCCGCCGACATCGCCTTTCGCGTCTTTCTGCTGTTCGAGGAGGCTCTCGTACCCCTCTTCGGTTTCCTCGTATCGGCGGAGGTTCCACGATTCGAGACCGTCGAATCGGTTCCAGTGGCCTTGCTCGCTGTCGAGGAGCGCGTCCGGGTCGCCCTCGAAGACGATTCGAACCAGTCCGCAGTCCGGACCCGAGTCGTACTCTGCAAACTGCCGATACGCCCAGAACCATCCGGCGTCCCAGAAGTCGTTGGTTTCGAAGCGCTTCCACGCGTCCGGAAGGTACTCCCGAACGAACCGTGCTTCGTCTGCGGGCGATTCGAGTCGAAATTCGACATCTGCGCCGACCATGGTTCGACTGCCGTCCGGGGAAGACATATCGTTTCCGCGAAACTACTTTCTGTAATACAGATGATGGATTCCAGAAAGTATGTCACGGAGACCGATGGACGGCTACGCATGCATCCGACCGAATTGACCGTGACGGGGGACAACGTCACGGAAACGGCGATAGACGCGCTGGAAACGCTCGCGAGCGAACATCGCATCGCAATCCTTCGTGCGCTGGCCACTGCGGACGAACCGCTCGCTTTCTCGGAACTCCGCGAGCGCGTCGGAATTCGGGACACCGGGAGGTTCAACTACCACCTCTCGAAACTCCGCGAGCGATTCGTTCGGGAGACCGACGGCGGATACGAACTCGGCCACGCTGGCGAGCGCGTCGTGCTCGCGGCGGCCGACTTGGACGCCGACGGTGCCGCGGCGCTCGCGGAAGCGCGAACCGACGGCGACGAGTGTGTGGTCTGTGGCGACGAGGACTGCAACCGAGTGATTCACGTCCATCTCTCGGGCGTGTGAACGAGCGGAAAACACCGACCGCAGGGCGTCGGCGCAGAATCTGGTACCATCAGCGGAGAGGGATTCCAAATTCGAGGAAAAGCCCGAGAAGCGCCAAGAGAAGACCGATTGCTCCCGCGATGCGTGCTTTCGTTTGATTATCCATAGCAATGGATAAACTTCAATTCACATACTATTTGGGTGTGGTTTTTCTCATGCGGAAAGCCAGACTGCGCGAAACTGGCCCCGTTCCAAACCCGTGTGGCTACGATTTTGTAGTGCGAAATACGGTTTACGAGTTCGGGATTCGACAGCCGTTGCGAGAGTGATGTCAAAATAAGTCAAATTTTCACCGTAATTCGACTCGGATTCTCACTCGAAGTCGGGTTTGCGACCCTCCAGAAACGCCGAAACGCCTTCTTCGTGAGCGGGCATGTCGTAGGCTTGGGACTGAATCATCGTCTCGTAATCCAGCGCCTCGCGCCAATCTTTGCCGAGGTTTTCGTGCAGCGCTTGCTTGCCGAGCGCGATGGTTCGCGTCGGCTGGTCGGCAAGCGTGTCGGTCAGTTCCTCGACGCGCACGTCGAGTTGTTCGTCCGGAACGACTTCGTTCACCACGTCCAGTTCGGCGGCTTCGTCGGCCGAAATCAGTTCGCCCGTGAAGGCGAGTTCTTTCGCTTTCCGCAGACCGACGAGTCGCGGAAGCAGGAAGGTACCGCCCATGTCCGGAATGAGACCGACGTTGATGAACGACGCCGCGAACCGGGCGGATTCCGAGGCGTAGGCGAAATCGGCTGCCGTGACGAGCGCCATTCCCGCACCAACCGCGTCGCCGTTGACTTTCGCCACGACCGGCACCGGTGCGGACAGCACCTCGTGGACGACCCGCGAGAGCGTGTCCCGGACGCGCTCGTAGGCGTCTCTGACGTTTTCTTCGCGTTCGGCCATCGATTCGATGTCGCCGCCCGCGCTGAACGCTTTGCCCTCGCCCGTCAACACGACGGCATCGATAGCGTTGGGGTCGCTGTCGGCCAGAATTTCGGCCAGTTCGCCCGCCGCATCCGGTGTGAACGCGTTTCGAACGTTCGGACAGTCGAAAGTGACAGTTCGGATTCCGTCGTCGTCGGAGACGTGCATACCGGAACGTCACTGCATGTACATTTAATTACTCCCCACGTGCAGTCGAGGTATGGACATCGAAGCCTTCTTCGAGGGAATGCCCTTCGCCGACTTGCTCGGCGTCGAAGTGACGGAAGCCGAAGACGGCCACGCGGAAGGGCGAATCGAAATGCGCGAGGAGTTGTCGTGGAACCAAGACCGACCGATGGCCCACGGCGGCGTCACATTCACCCTCGCAGACACCGTCGGCGGCGCGGCGCTCGTCTCGCTCAACGACCAACCCGTGCCGACCATCGACATGCGAATCGACTATCTCAGCGCGGGCACGGGCGACCTCTACGCCGAAGCCGACGTCGTTCGAAACGGAAGCGACGTTGGAACCGTGGACGTGAGCGTCTACGACGAGGACGACGAACACGTCGCGGAAGCCCGTGGCGTCTACAAGACGGGATAAGCGATGAAGCGTTGGCTCTATCTCGTCTTCGTGGCGCTACTGCTCGCAGTCGCGTACCGCCGCCGGACGAAGTCGGAGACGAACCTCGAACCGCCGTTCTGATATCAGAAATTTGATCACAACCTTTTATCCATCTGCTGAGTCAGTACTAGCAGATGGGAACTGCTGAGGAAACCGCTTCCGACGGCCCGATTCTTCGCATCTCTGGTAGGGAGGGACGGGAAGACGTTTCCGCTGTGCTCGACAGCGCGTTGGACGAAGCCGAGAGCGTCTCAGTCGTGGCCGCTGGCCCGACTGGCATCGAAGCACTCGCGCCGCTCGTTGCAGTGACGATGGGGGAAACGACCGCCTTCCACGCGAACTGCACGCCCGAGCGCGTCCGAACCTTCGTGGCAGAACTGGAATCCGACACTCTGGTCGAATCGGAGGCACACGCAGTCGTCTCGCACGACGCCGAGCAATCCAAATTTCCGATACCCGACGAAGGGCCGCTTTCGGTCGGTCGCCGAAGCGTGCTAGCGCGTTGTGGCTGGACCGACCCGGAGCGGGTTTCGGAGGGCGAAACACTGCTCACCGAGCGCGCCCGAGACGCCCCCGACGAGGTAGTTTCGCGGGTCGAGACCGTCGGCCTGCTCGGACGAGGTCGAGGCGACGCCCGCATGGACGAACCGATTGCCGATGAGTGGAACGTCGCCCGCGAAACCGACGGCGACCCCGTGGTCGTCGTGAACGCAGGCGAAATCGACGAACGAAACCGAACCGACCGACTGCTGTTGGAGAGCGATCCGATTTCTGTACTCGACGGCGCGACCGCAGTCGCCCGCGCGATTGGCGCGGAAGACCTCGTCGTTGCCTGCCCCGAATCCGCAGTCGCAGTCCAACAGCGCGTTCGGCGTGCGGTTCGGGCGTTTCGGGAGACCGACGCTAACGAAGGGGTGGCGATACAGGTGTTCGCCTCGCCAGACCAGTACATCGCCTCGGAACCGACGATGACGCTGGAAGCGTTGGAAGGAAACGACCGACTGGAGGCCAGACTGAGACCGCCGACACCTGCCGAACACGGCCTGTACGGACGCCCGACCGTCGTTCACACACCGAGAACCTTCGCGCAGGTTCGGCGGGTGCTGTCGGTACCGGAGGCGTTCGACCCGGACGACGCCGACCCCGGAACGCGACTCGTCACCGTCACCGGCGATGTGGACGCTCCCGCGACCGTCGAACTGCCGACGAGTGGGTCGCTCGGAGTTTGCCGGGACGCAGTCTCGGAGACAGGAGAGTTCAAAATGGCCTGCGTCGGCGGACAGTTCGGCGGCCTCACGCGCTCGCTCGACTTCTCGCCGAGTGCGCCCGCGCTTTCGGGAGCACGCCTCGGAACCGATGGCGTGGTCGAACTGCTGAACCAGTCGCGCTGTGCGGTCGCAACCGCCGGGACGCGAGCCAAGTTCGCGGAAGACGAAAACTGCGGTCGCTGTGTTCCCTGCCGAGAGGGGTCGAAGCAGTTGACGGACATGCTTCGTGACGTGTACACCGGCGAATTCGCGGACGACGCGCTCCGGGAACTCGCCCGGACGATGCGCGAGTCGAGCATCTGCTACTTCGGCCAGTCCGCATCTCGGCCCGTGACGACCGCGATGGACGAGTTCGAACCGGAGTTTCACGCACACGCCGAGGGTCGTTGCCCGAGCGGCGCGTGCGAGGAGGTGACATCATGAGTTCGGAAGAGAAATCAGGAATCGAAGACAGCGCCCCGGCGTCGCCACAGCCCGGGGTTCCGGAAATCGACGACCCGCGACCGAGTACGCCGCTGACCGAGGATTTCGTGACGGGTACCGCGAACGACCCCGAAGTCGGGGCGGACGGCGACGAAATGAACCACGTCACCGTCGATGGCCACCCGATTGCCGTACCGTCGGGCGCGACGATACTCGACGCCATGGAAGCGGTGGAGACGGACGGAACCGTTCCGGCACTCTGCTACTACGACCGCGACACCGAGCAGGGCGGGAACATCGGCCCGCGCTCGGAGTGTCGAACCTGCATGGTTCAGACCGACGAACACGGATTGGTTCCATCCTGTAGCTTCCCGGTGGAGGACGGTCTGTCGGTGCGAACCGACGACGAATCCGCGGCGGAAGCACGGGACGTGAACCTCGATTTGGTGCTGTCGAACCACAACCTGCGCTGTACAACCTGCGGGCAAAACGGACGCTGTGAGCTACAGGACGCCTCGATAGAGAACGACGTGGAGGAACCGCGCTACGGCGTGCTGGAAGACCGTGACGAGTACGAACCCATCGACAACACTTCCTCGGCCATCCAAATCGACCGCAACAAATGCATCCTCTGCAATCGCTGTGTCGAGGCCTGCAACGACGTGCAGGTGGAAGGAGTCCTTCGAATCGAAGGACAGGGTGACGACACCCGGATCGGCTTCCAAAGCGACGCCGAGACGATGAACGACTCTACCTGCGTCTCCTGCGGTCACTGCGCGACGGTCTGCCCGACGGGGTCGCTGGTCGAGCAAGGACTGACCGACGCCGCGACGATTCCGCTTCCGGGGTTCACCCAGAAAAACTCCATCGGAAAGGCAATCGAGAGCGAGCACGCCGAAACCGCCGACACCTCGAACGCGCCGAATCGGAACGTCCCCGGCGAGCGCGAGGCCGAAGAGAAATCCGGCGTCGCCCGGTTCATGGCGAAGGCACGAGCAAAAGCGCGGGACGCCACGAAGCGCGCCACGAACGAGGCGTTAGCCGAGTTCGAGCACGTCACCGAGGACATCGCCGCGAACACGATGAGCGTCGGGCGAATGTTCGACACGGCAGGCGTCGTCAGCGACGCGCGCCTCTCCCGAATCACGAAGGCCGAGACGACCTGCAACTACTGCGCCGTCGGTTGTCGATTCGAGTTGTACGGCAAGGGCGGCGAGGTACTCGGGGTTCGCCCCGCAGACGAGGACGCCACGCCAGCGAACGACTTCTCGACCTGCGTGAAAGGCAAGTTCGGCTACGACTTCGTGGACAGTCCGAATCGGCTGAAAACGCCGCTAATTCGGGAGGGCGACGAGTTCCGCGAGGCGACGTGGGAGGAGGCACTGGACAGGATACACGAGGAGTTCACCCGCATCCGCGAGGAGAACGGCGACGACGCGATTGCAGTTACGTCGTCCTCAAAGTGCACGAACGAGGAGAACTACCTCGCCCAGAAGTTCGCCCGGCAGGTGCTCCACACCAAGCACGTGGACAACTGCGCTCGCCTCTGTCACTCCTCGACGGTGGCGGGACTCCAGCAGACCGTCGGCTACGGCGCGATGACGAACCGAATCAACGAAGACATCGGAAAGACCGACTGCTATCTCATCACCGGGTCGAACACGACCGAGAGTCACCCGGTTCTCGCCACACGAATCAAACAGAACGTCCGTGACGGGGCCGACTTGTTTGTCTTCGACCCGCGGGAAATCGGCGTCGCTGAGCACGCGACCCAGTACACCCGGACGAAACCCGGCGAGGACATCGCGTGGCTGAACGGGATGATTCGCCACATCATCGAAAACGACCTGCACGACAGGGAATTCATCGACGAACACACGAAGCATTTCGACGAACTGAAAGAGAAGGTCGAACCGTTCACGACCGAGAAAGTAGAGGAACTCACGGCGGTTTCGGCCGAGGAACTGACCGACGCCGCGGAGACGATTGCGAAGGCCGACACCTGCATCTTCGGCTGGGCGATGGGGATGACCCAGCACGCCCACGGAACGAGAAACGTCCTCGCAATCACGAACCTCGCGCTGGTGACTGGCAATCTCGGCAAGCCGCGAGCAGGGCTGTCGCCCTTCCGCGGCCAGAACAACGTGCAGGGTGGTGGCGGTGACATGGGGCCAGCACCCCACACTCTGCCGGGCTACCAAGACCTCACCGACGACGACGTGCTGGACAAATTCGAGGAGTCGTGGGGCGTCCGCCCGCCGGATGAAATTGGCCTCAGACTCCCGGAACAGTACGACGCGATGGAGGAAGGCCACATCAAAGGCATGTTCATCATGGGCGAAAACCCCGCCCTCTCGGAACCGGACATTCGCGGGGCCGAGAAGGCAATTGAGAAGTTGGAGTTCCTCGTCGTGCAGGACATCTTCCTCTCGGAAACCGCCGAGTTCGCCGACGTGGTGCTTCCCGCCGCCTCCGCCGCCGAAAAGAGCGGTACCTTCACGAACACGGAGCGTCGCATCCAGCGCGTTCGACCCGCCGTCTCGCCCCCCGGACAAGCGAAATCCGACTTGGAAATCCTCTCCGACCTCGCCAGCAAATTCGGCTTCGACTGGGACTACGACGGCCCGGCGGACGTGATGGCGGAAATAAACGACCTCGTGCCGATTTACGGCGGCGTCACCTACGACCGCCTCGAATCGACGCCCGAAGGAATTCAGTGGCCCTGCGAGGACGAAGCCGACCCCGGCACGCCCTACCTCTACGAAGAGGAGTTCAACTTCGAAGACGGCAAAGCCCGGTTCGTTCCGGCAGACTACGCCGGGCCGGTGGAACTCCCGGACGAGGAGTACCCACTGATGCTCACCTCCGGGCGCGTGCTCTACCACTGGCACACCGGGACGATGACCCGGCGCGTGAACGTGCTGATGGATCACGTCCCGGAAAGCTTCGTCACCCTCCATCCGGAGATGGCCGACCAACTCGGCGTCAGCGACGGCGAGTACGTCCGCGTCGAATCGCGGCGGGGAGACATCGTCACCAAGGCGAACGTCGAGGAAACCTCCGACCCCGGCGTCGTCTTCATCCCGATGCACTTCGCCCACGGCGCAATCAACGAACTCACCCAGCACGAACTCGACCCGACGTCGTACATTCCGGAGTACAAGGTGACGAGCGTCCGAATCCATCCGCTCGGCTCCGACTCGGACGAAGACCCGCTTCCGGCCGAACCGCCGACCGACGAGTTCGAGGGGCGGCCGGACGAGCGGACGACGGGCGACGACTAATTTCCAATCGGCGTTTGCGTATCGACCACGTCGTCCAATTCGAGTCGAGAGAGGAGCGTAGCAGTCGGACGACCGTTCTCGTCCCAGTCTCGAATTTCGTAGTATTTCTCCAGCAGTCGGTCGAACTCGACAGGCTCGAGTCGCGCGCCAGCACGCGAGCCACCGCGAACTGGTTCGCGGAGTGCTGACGGAAGTTCGTCGTCCGAGCGCGAAAATCCCTCGCGGACGTTGAACAGTCGCGCCATCGTCCACACGCGTTCGCCGATTCGGAGGAGTTCATCGCGAGAGCGTTCGAACCCGACTTCGCGGAGCCATTCGTCTCCACCCTCTTTCCATAGGGCTTCGCCCGCGAAGTCGTCAACCACGAGACACCAGAGGAACGAGCGGAGGTTTTGTTCCGCGACGACCGCCTTCGCGCGGCGCTCGTCGCTCCACTCCTCGGCGGCGAACACCTCTTCCAGCACCGGACGCGCCCGCCGATGGCAGGCCCCGCGGTTGCTGGTCGCGTAGGCGAGCGCCATCGAGGGCGAACTTCGCGGGTCGTAGGTCGGCAAGTCCATGCCCTTCACTGTCGGAATGAGTTTTTCGCCGCCGTACTTTGCGGTCGCCCTATCGAGACCCTCCGCGAGCACGTCGCCGAGGGGTGACGACCGAAACGCGACTTCGTCCAGCAGGGCGCGCGCCGATTCGTCGTCGCCGAATTCGATGTCGCGTTCCAGCAGTCCCTCCTCGACGGCGCGAATCGTCCACGCGACCGCGTTGCCCGCGCTGATGAGGTCGAGACCGAGGCTGTCGCAGGCAGCACCGAGAACTGTTACCGCGTCGAAGTCGTCGATGCCGAGACCCGCGCCGAGCGAGATACTGGTCGCACCGCGCGGAACCGTTTCACCCTCGTCGCCCTCGACTCGGAAGCCGCCTGAAACGCTCTCTTCGGGATTCTCGCGCTCGACTGCTGCCTCCCGAATCGACTCGATTCCGAGGTTGTCGGCACCGTCGAACGAACCTTCCTGCCAGCCTCTCGTCGGTAGGACACCGACTTCGTTTGCGAAGTCTATCGTCTCGACCGTTTCGCTCGTCTCCTGCCATCGCCCGATGTCGGTCGAGCGATACCGAGCGTCGTCTTCGGTCGTCACTTCACCTCCCGATCCGCCGCCCTCGGCGACGACGGCTTTCAGGTTTTTCGACCCCATGACCGCGCCCGTGCCACCGCGGGCCGCGTGGTGGTCGCCGCGGTCGGAGGCGATGGTCGCGTATCGGACGCATCGCTCTCCGGCGGGGCCGATACAGGCAGTCGAGGAATCGAAGCAGTCACACGTCTCGGGAACCGTCGCTCCCCACACCTCCTCGGCGGACTCTATCGTCGCGTCGTCGTCCCGGATTCGAATCGTGACGGGATCGGCGGCGGAACCAGTAACCAGCACGCCGAGATGGTCGGCAAGCGTCAGACTGAGCGATTCGGGGAACGAGCCACCCGTGTACGAATCGAGGAAGGTTCCGGTCAGTGGCGATTTGGTGACGACGGCGTGCCGCGACTCGCCCGCAGTTTTTCCGGTGAGCGGGCCGAGCATGAACAGCAGGGCGTTTTCCGAACCGAGCGGGTCGATTCCCGGTTCAAGTTCGTCGTAGAGATAGCGCGCGGCGAGTCCTTTTCCGCCGACGAATCGACGGAGCCACGACTCGGGAATCGGCTCGCTTTCGACCCGTCGCGTCGAGAGGTCGATGCGAAGAACGTTGTCGGCGAGAGCCATCTAGCCGAACCAAAGGAACCCGCGACAAAAACGCTCGCGGCCACAGACACTTGGCGACCGACCTCGTACGCCGACGCATGCCAGCAGGCGTCATCCTCGCAGGTGGCCGTTCGACCCGATTCGGAGACAGTGACAAAGCAGTCACCGACCTCGCTGGCGTTCCGATGCTCCGGCGAGTCGCCGACCGAATCGAGGGCGTCGTGGACGAGCTCGTCGTCAACTGCCGGGACGGCCAGCGAGACGCCATCGAAACCGTAGTGGAGGACTACCCCAACCCGACCACGTTCGCCATCGACCCCGACCCCGACGAGGGACCGATGGCGGGCATCCGCACCGGACTCGCGGCTTGCGATGCCGAGTACGCTTTCGTCGTCGCCTGCGACATGCCGTTCGTAGACCCCGGGCTCGTGAGCTACCTTTTCGAGAGGGCAGACGACCACGATGCCGTAGTTCCACGACTCGGCGACGGCTGGTTTCAGACGACGCACGCAGTCTACAAGCCGACGCCGATGGTCGAAGCCTGTGACACTGCACTCCGGCGGAACGAGCGAAAAATCATCGAACCTCTGTTCGAACTCGACTACGTCGTGATAGAAGAAGCGGAGTTGCGCGAACACGGCTCGCTGGAATCGTTCGAGAACGTCAACACCCGCGAGGAGTTCGAAACCGCCGTCGAACGCCTCCGACCCTGAACGTTATACCCGAAAGCGCGGCCAACCTCGCCGTGCGCTGACTACCACCGCGAAGCGACCTGCGAGAGTACGGCACACCGCTTCGCGCTCGTCCACCGTGCCGTCTGTTCGCCATTTACTCGACCACTGCCACGACCGGATTCTCCGCCGTCATCCGAGTAAGCACGACGCGGGAAACGTCCGCCTCCGCCAGAACCATCTTCGCAATCTCTCGTCCGACTTCTTCCAATCGCTCGTCGTCCACCATGTTCACGACGGGAATCGCGGTCGATTCGTCGGGAACGCCCTTCAGCCCACCGTGCTCGCTCGCCAGCACTGCGGCAACATCGCGGGCACGGAGTTCGTCACCCACCTGTCGGTCGGTGAGCGCGGCAACCCGTTCCGGTCGGTGGACGAACTCCTCCGTCAGCGGTTTGCCGACCACGCGAGCACTCGCAATCGGTACCACGACGTCCGCGTTCCGCGGAAGTTGTGGCTCTCGTTCGTCCGGTGCCTTCAGCAGTCGGGTACGAGCACCGTCGGCTTTCACCAGAATCGAGTCGTCGGTGGTGTCGGCTAGCGACGCAACCACCTCGGGGTCGTACCCTCGATAGCGGTCGGTGCGCTCTTGTTCGGGTACGAGTCCGACGGGGCGCTCCTCGACCGATTCGAGCGCATCGATTGGTGTCTCGGTGACGACGACGTCGCGGACGTGGTCGTCGAAAATCGGGATTCGAACGGTCGCCGTGACGACTGCGCTGTCGAGACGCTCCGCCAGTGCGTACAGCGCCGATTTCTTGCCACCAGCGCCGACGACGCAAAGCAAGCCAGATTCGGCAGAGAGTGCCTCCACGAGATTCATGCGTCGAGTATCGAGTGTCGGCTATTTCGCCCTACTGGCTGTGGCGGCCGAATCGGCGTCGTCCAGTGCGAACAGTGGAATCAAAACCAGGAGGAGAAAGCCAATCGTGTATCCCACCAGCGCGAGCCATCGGGAAGGTGCTCGGCCTGCGCGACGACTAAATAGCCGAGAACGAGGAGGGTAATCTCGGGATGGGCGGGGACGTCTGTAGTGACCACAATAAAAAATCCGAGATTACCGAAACTCAATAATCTTCCGCAGACGGGTGACAGTCGAGACTCAGGAGAACATCTGCGCGAACAGCGATCGCTCGGCGCGATGAATGCGCTCCAAAAACGCCGACTTGCTGATGCCGAGTTCGTCACCGACTTCGCTGGCGGTCGTCTGGCGGGGGACGCCGAAGTAGCCCATCTCCGAGGCGGTTCGCAATGCGCGCTCCTGTGCGGGCGTCACGTCCCACTGTTGGGCAACGACCTTCTCGTCCTCGGAGCCGAGTTGGTGGACGCGCTCAAGTCGCATTCCGACGGTCTCGCCCGCGGCTTCGAGAACGCCCTGTAGCACGTCGTGGCCGACGACCGCACCCGTGAACGTCGCACTGCCGTCGCGGTAGCGGAGCGATTCGGCCATGAATCCGACATTAGTCAGTTCGTGGACGACGCAGGGATGTTTCGAGAGACATCGAAAGTTCTGTCTCCCGTCCGTGGTCGAGACGTGAAGGTATCGGATTCGGTCGTCAGCATCGAGAAATTCGGCGAGACCGTCGCTCTCTTCGGAGGTACTAAATCGAAGGAGGGTGTTGCCATCGTCGCGGTGTTGCGGCGGTTGACAGTCGATGTGGGCACCCGTGGTTCTCGACGCCTCGGCGAGTGGGCAGTCGTCGCCGGTGACGACGAACTCGACGACGAGACACTCCTCAATCATCACGGAGTCGTACGCATCCGTTGTATTTAAACCCCGCCTATGAACGGGTGAAATGGTATAGGACGGGGAATGTAAGAATAGAACATGGATATCGAGACCGTCAAAGAGCGAGCTGGCCCCCGGCAGTTCAGTCCGAAAGACGACATGCCAGAGGAGTACCGAAAGGCGGCGACCCGCATGATTCAGTTCCACGCGAACTCCGAAATCATGGGCGCGTACCTCGAACGACCGTTCATCCGGCAGGCACCGAGCCTCGACCGAAAACTGGCGTTCAGCGCGAAAGTACAGGACGAAATCGGGCACGGGCAACTGCTCTATCGGGCCGCCGAATCGCTCGGCATGAAGTCTCGCGAGCAGATGCTAGACGAGTTGGCCAACGG
>CAYNQM010000068.1:16731-17151 GCA_964399275.1 uncultured Haladaptatus sp. | reverse complement strand
AAGGCCACGCGATGGAGTTCCGCATCAACGCCGAGAACGCGGCGGACGACTTCGCGCCCGCCCGTGGCGGCACGCTCGACGTGTACGACCCGCCGGGCGGCGTCGGCGTCCGAATGGACGACGCGCTCCGACAGGGCGACGACCTCGTCACGGATTACGACTCGATGATTGCGAAACTCATCGTCCACGGTTCCGACCGCGAGGAGTGTCTCGCCCGCGGTCGCCGTGCGCTCGCGGAGTACGACATCGAGGGCGTCGTCACCATCATCCCGTTCCACCGCGTCATGCTCGAAGACGAGAAGTTCGTCACTGGCGAGCACACGACGAAGTATCTCGACGAGGAACTGGACGAGGAACGCGTCGCCGACGCCCAATCGAAGTGGGGTTCGACCGAGTCCGACGACGGCGACGAGGAAGTCG
>CAYNQM010000068.1:3394-16714 GCA_964399275.1 uncultured Haladaptatus sp. | reverse complement strand
TCAACGGCAAGCGGTTCGAGGTCAACTTGGAACAGCGCGGCGACGTCGCGGCAATCCCCGCGAACGGGAACTCCGGCGGCCAGAAGCCCAAACCGGCAGGCGGAAGCGACGACGACGGTGGGAGCGTCGTGGACGCCGAGGGCGAGACGATTGCTGCCGAGATGCAGGGTACCATCCTCGACGTGAAAGTCTCGGAAGGCGACGAAATCCAGTCCGGCGACGTGGTCTGTGTCCTCGAAGCGATGAAGATGGAAAACGACGTGGTCGCCTCGCGTGGCGGCACCGTCACGCAGGTCGCGGTCAGCGAGGGCGAGAGCGTCGATATGGGCGACGTACTCGTCGTCGTTGACTGAGCGGACGTTTTCAGTCTTTTTCGACGGAGACGCGATGGGGCGAAGATTCTCGGTCTGTCAGGACGTACAGTAGCGCATGGGGAGTACGGATTCTGCGAGGAGCAATGCGGTCACGGAACCGTCGGACGAGACCACCGTCGAAGTCCGCTGTACCGGCCACGTTCGAAGTGCGGTCGGCACGCCGCGTCTCTCGTTCACCTTCGAGGGGGCGACGCTTCGGGCGTTCCTCGACGCGTTTTTCGCGGAGTACGACGTGCAGGAGTTGCTCATCGCGGAGACGGAAGCCGACGCGACGACGCAGGGATGGGTGACGATGGACGACCTGCCCGGCACGTGGCAGAAGAATCCCGAGGGAGAGCAGATACGAGCCTACGCGAGAGTTGCGATAAACGGAACGTTCAACGAACATCTGGACGGACTCGACACGCGACTGCGGGACGGCGACCGCGTCGCGTTGATGTATCCGTTCATCTACTGTTGCTGAGGTCGCCGACCTGCTCACGCGTCGCTCTTCGGGTGGCGAGAGAATTCAGCTAGCAGAGTCAAGTAACGATAAAAACGCCTTGGTGTCGCAACCAGCGTCACATTTCTCGATAATCAAATCTTTTAATTTAAAATATTAGATATATTGGGTTCTTCTAGCCTTAATTATTATATTACCCGGCTATGAGTGATCATTTGGAATCATATGGCACGAGATGACAGTAGTCATGACGCGGCCAAGGCTGGAATCGGGAATCGTGGGGAGACAATCGAGCGGGGAGCGCGACACTCGACGGAAAACGCCAGCATGACGACTCGCCGGGGATTCGTCGGCGGGGTCGCATCGCTCGTTGCGGCCTCGGCGTTTTCGCTCACCGTCGCGGACGACACCGCCGCGCAAGTGACCGGCGGCGACGACGGGGCGACCCAGACGCTCACGTCGCCGGACGGCACGGTCCAGGTGTCGGTCGATGTCGCGGACGGCGAACCGAGTTACAGCGTCGCCTACGACGAAACGACCGTCGTCGAGGACGCGGGACTCGGCTTCGAATTCCAGAATCAACCCGACTTCGGCGAGGGGGTCGTCGTCACCGGGAGCGAGCGCTCCACGACGGACGAACGCTGGACGCCGGTGTGGGATCAGTACGACGAGATTCGCGAACGGTACGAGGCGCTACGCCTCGGCTTGGCCGAGTCCGGCGGGGCAGAGCGCGCGCTGACGGTGGAACTCCGCGCGTTCGACGACGGCGTCGGATTCCGGTACGTCTTCCCGAAGGATGGCGGATTCGGGGATTTCGTCGTCAGCGCCGAGCGCACCGAGTTCGCGTTCGCGGACGACTACACCGCGTGGTGGATTCAGAACGACTTCAACAGCTACGAATACGCGTACAACGAGACGCCGCTGAGCGAAATCGGCGCGCAGAGTTCGTCTGGCGGTGCACACACGCCGATTACGATGCGGGCGAGCGACGACCTCTACCTGAGCGTTCACGAGGCGAATCTCGTCGATTACGCCGCGATGGCCGTCGAACCCACGTCCGAGGGCGGAACGACCTTCGAATCGACGCTGGCACCGCTCCCCGACGGAACGAAAGTGTCGGCGTCCGCACCGCACCAGACGCCGTGGCGAACGATCCAACTCGGAGAGCGTCCCGGTGACCTCGTCGAGTCGAATCTGGTCGTCAACCTCAACGAGGAGTACGACCCCGCCGACTTCCCACAGGGCGTCGATTGGATAGAGCCACAGAAGTTCGTCGGCGTCTGGTGGTTGATGATTACCGGACGCGCGGAGTGGGAGTATCAGGGAATGCAGACGGGGAACCACGGTGCCCAGACGGGGCGCGTGAAACAGTACATGGACTTCGCGAGTGAACACGACATCCCCGGCGTTCTCGTGGAGGGATGGAACCAAGGCTGGTCGAGCTATCCCGACGGTGGCGGCGATGCGTTCGACTTCACCGAGCCGTATCCGGACTTCGACTTGGAGGAAGTGACGGACTACGGGCCGAGCCTCGATCCGCCGACCCAGATGACGATGCACAACGAGACGGCGGGCGGGTTCGAAAACTACGAATCCCAACTGGACGAGGCCTACCCCCTGTACGATGACCTCGGCATCCACACGATTAAGACGGGGTACGTGAACGACGACGGCGACCTCTCCGGCGAGGGGCACAACCACCACAATCAGGTGCTCGTCAACCACCACCATCTCGTGGCTCGGAAGGCGGCGGCCAACCGACAGATGTTGGAGGTACACGAGCCGATTCATCCAACGGGGCGACGACGAACCTACCCCAATCTGATGACTCGCGAGGGCGTGTACGGACAGGAGTACGACTCCTTCGGCGACATCGCTCCGACTCACCACGTCACGTTCCCCTTCACGCGAATGCTCGGCGGTCCCGTCGAGTTCACGCCCGGCATCTTCGACATGGACTCCGGGTCGGGCGGTATCGAGACGACGCGAGCGAAGCAACTCGCCATGTATCCGACGTACTTCAGCGGCCTCCAGATGGTCGCCGACTTGCCGAGTTCTTACTTGGCCGACCAGCCAGCGACCATCTCCGTCGGCGAGGTCGCGCAGGCCGAGTTCGGCGACAACGACGGCTTCAACACGGCGGCGAGTTGGGCCAACGCCCAAGGCGAGCAGTACGTCGAAATCGACCCAAACAGCGCCAGTACCGGTTCGGCAGTCCGCTGGACGGTCGAAGATGCGGCGGCTGGCGAGTACGACCTGCACCTGCGATACGCCAGCGACGAAGAGAACAACGCGGTTCCGGCCGACGAAGCCCGCACCGCAACCATCACTGTCGATGGCTCCCCTGCGACTCAGATTACCCTCCCGCCGACCGACTACTGGGACGTTTGGGATGCCGTCTCGGCGACCGTGACGCTCGACGCCGACGCGGAAACTGTAGGCGTTCTACTCGGAGAGAACGACACCGGCGGGTTCAACCTCGACTCGGTCGCGCTCACCGAACCCGGCGAGTCGATGCCCGAACCGGAGACGGCACCGATTCGCGGCCCGACCATCGACGCCTTCCAGTTCATCGAGGACGTTCCCGCCGGTGGGTGGAACGACACTCGCGTCCTCGATTCTGCCATCGGTGAGTACATGGTCACGGCGCGGAAGAAAGACGACGAATGGTACGTCGGTGCGATGACCGACGAAGGCGGGCGCGCGCTCGACATCGACCTCGACTTCCTCAGTCCCCGGTCGGAACGAGGGAACCACCGCAGGGAGTGCAACGGCAACGGGCCGAAGTACGTCGCTGAAATCTACTCGGACGGCATCGACGCGAGCTACGACGAGAACCTCGAACCGGTGCGCATCGACGAGGCAATCGTGACGCCCGACACGACGCTCCTGGCGTCGATGGTCGGGAGCGGCGGCACTGCCGTCCGACTCCGTCCCGCTCGCGGGCGAGAAATTCGGGAGTTGCCGGAGTACGAGCGACCCGAGCAGGACGTGTCGATTGCAATCGACGGCGAACCGTTCATCCGAGAGTCGTTCGTCACGGCGACCGGTTCGAACGACGGCGACTACGTCGGTGGCACCACGGTCGAGATAGTCATCGACGGCGAGGTCACCAGCGTCTCGAACGTCCGGTTCCCGCCCCAAACCGCGAACGCGACCGACGAATTCGCCGACGCACTCGACGAACCAGGTACCTACGAGGTCGCTGTCCGAACGACGGGCGGCGAGACGTTGGCGAGCGAAACCGTGACCGTCACCCCGCCCGAGACCGTCGCCGTCATCGACGATTCGCTGAACGACGATTACGGCCCCGGCAAGTACACCTATCCGACCGCCGACGCCTACCGCGACAGCGCGTTCGACCTGTCGTCAGTCACCGTCGCGCAGACGCCCAGCCTCGCCCGGTTCACGTTCGAGGTCGAGAACCTCTACGACGTGTGGGGCGGTCGCTTCTCGCCGCACATGTTCGTGCTGTGGGTGCGCGACCCCGACGCGAGCGGAGGCACGACCGAGAGTCTGGACGACTTGGGGGCGAACGTCTCCTTCGAGCGACCGTGGCACTACCGCCTACACGTTACCGGGTGGGTCATGGACGCCGTCGATGCGGGCGGTTCCAGCCTCACCGACAAGAGCGGCAGTACCGTCGCACCACGGCCCACCATCGATTTCGAGGCCGGGACGGTCACGCTGGACATCAATCGCGACGCCTTCGGCGAGACGAATCTCGCGGAGTTGGAGGTCGTCGCGGGCGTCGGATCCGAGGAGTACGGCGCGTTCCGCCCGGTGCAAGAATCGGCCGGTGGCCACCGATTCGGCGGTGCCAAGCCCGATGCCGTCGATAACGCGCCGTTGCTCATCGACCTCGTCACGCCCGAAAACGTCTCGCAGGCGGCGGCGCTCGGCTACTCCGCCGACGAGTTGGCGACGCTCCCGTTCGTGTCCCTCGATTAGCGAGGAACACGTCGGAGTCTCCGCGGAGCCGAATAACCGGCGAAACTGACGACTCGTCGGTTACAGATCGCTCTTTCGGAGAATTCGCCGACCGGACTGTTTCAATCGCTCCAGATTGTGTCGCGCCGTCTCGTTGTACATCCGTCCGTTTCGCTTGACGACGGTTCCGTCTACGAGAACGGTATCGACGTTGACGATGCCCGCCTGAAACACGACCGTCTGAACGGGCCTGTGAACCGGTGCGGTGTTGAGGTCGTTCGCGTCGATGAGCGTGATGTCCGCACGTTTTCCGGGGGTCAAGGAGCCGATTTCGTCTTCGAGTCCGAGCGCCCGCGCACCGTCGATGGTGGCGATTTCGAGCGCCCGGTGTGCGGTCGGAGAGACGTCCTGAATCTGCTCGTTTCGCTCGACTGCGGACTGGTTTTCGAGTCCGCGCTGGACTTGGAGCGCCATTCTCGTCTGCGTGAAGAGGTCGTCGCTCACGTTGGAGACTATATCGACGCCGACCGAGGGAATCGCGCCAGCGTCGAGTGCGTCCCCGAGCGCGGGCATCCCCATCCCCATCTGGAGTTCGACTTCCGGCGTGGTCGAGACCGACCCGCCGGAGTCCCCGATGCGCTCGAACTCGTCTTCGGTGAGTCGGTTCGCGTGGACGTAGTTGAGGTCGTCGCCGAGCAGACCGAGTTCGTCGAGTTTGGTGACGCCACCGGGGCCGAGCGACCCGATGTGCATCGACGCTGGAATCCCCAGTTCCCGCGCCAGTTCGATGTCGTGGGTGACGACTTCGTCGGTCGAGTAGTCGGGACCGCGGATTCCCATCGCGAGCGTGAGCAGCCCGTCGTCGGAGGGGAACCGTTCTCTGTGGAGGCGGCGAACGTCGTCCGGATGCGGGACGGTGCTGTTTTCCCACCATTTCGCGCTGTCGTCTCCGGGCGGTCCGTGCGCGAACAAGGCGCGGATACCCGCGTCTTCGAGGCCGTCGATTGCACGGTCGGTGTGCTCCGGAGAGTTCGCGATGTGGAACCAGTCGAGAACCGTCGTCGCCCCTGCGTTGAGTTGCTGAACGGCTCCGAAGAGGTTGCCGAGGTAGGCATCGACGGGCCGATACTGACTGCTGATGCTTCCCAGCATCTTGTCCAAATATTCCAGGAACGTCCAGTTACCAGCGATTCCTCGAACCCCGGACTCCCACGTGTGGAGGTGCGCGTTGACGAATCCGGGAATAACGATGGAGTCGCTCGCGTCGATGACCTCGGCCGAAGGTGCGTCGAGGTCTGCTCCGATCCGTTCGATTTCGCCGTCCCGAACGAAAATATCGGCGTCGTAGCGGATGCCGTGTTCGGGGTCAACGGTGACGAGCGTCCCGTTTTTGATGAGAATCGAATCGTTCGATGCTCCGTCCTCCCCGGAACAGTCGGTTTCGTCCGCGTTCGCGTTCGATGCGAACGCGACGGTCGCGAGACTCGCGGCCCCTGCTTTGAGGTAGTTGCGTCTCGATACGTCCGAACCGGATTGCCCCGTTTCTTCTACCATCGCGTCTCTTTCTTCGGGGAGGAATTAGTTAGAACCTCGTTCGAGATATACCAACAAAATACTAGAATTTATATAAAATGTATACTTCAGTATCGAACCCTATTCTCGACGGTGCGAGAGTAGCGGCGAGGAGCCGCCGTCTCCGCTATCGGCGAGGAAACTCCCGACCAGACTCCCTTCGGCTTGGGTAATCCGATACTGGAGCGTCGAGGTCGGGATGTCCTCGATTTTCGCGATTTCTTGAACCGACTTCCGTCGCGGCTGTTCGTAGTAGCCGTGCGCCACGGCCAATCGAAGCGCCTCGCGTTGCTCCGGGGAGAGCCTCGGCTCTCCCGTCTGACGGTTCGACCAGTTCGGAGCACGTTCGACGTGGTCGAATTCGAGCGACAGACCGTCGCGGAGATTTCGAACGAGCTCTTCGTACACGTTGCTCATGGCAACGTCGTCTTCGGCGAGGATTCGCCAGATGTACTCGTTTCGTTGCTGTTCGGCTTGGAGCAAGACGCCGTCGCCGAGCCGACGTGCAACGAGGTACGGAATCGACCGACAGCCGGAGCCTTCTGACTGTTGTGAGTAGATGACTCGACTCGTCGGGTCTTCGTCCAGCAGTTCGTACTGCCAGTCGATTTCGCAGTTTCCCATTCCTCGAAGACTGGAGCACCGAGACAGCTGTTCGAGGACGCTGTCGTACTCAGCGAGGGCATCTTCCGGGCCGGTAACTTCGTCCACTCGCCACATCGTGCGCTCGGTCGCGTGGCAGGAAATCGTGCGGGACGAGAGCTTCGGATTCCGAATAAATACGTCCATCAACTCGTCTGCTCCCTCGTCGTAGGTGACAGTGAAGGCAAACTCGCGCATCTGCGCCACAGTAAGTCAGAGAACCATTTGTACACTGGGTTGGGATATACCAACCGTCCATCCGAACGCTCAGCAAGCCCTCATTCGGAGTTCTCGGGCATCGGGCGCGTGTACCACCACGCCCAGAGAATCAGGACGCCTTGGAACGGGAGGCGCGCCCACAGCGCTCCCCGAGCGATGCCGCTGGCCCAGTCGGGAACCGCCTTCGGAAGTTGCTCGTTCGTCGCCATGGAGACGTTCGCCGGGAACACGGCCAGCAGTAGCGCGATAATTCCCCACGCGGATTGGCGGCGCGTTCGCCGGAACAGCACGCCGACTCCGAGAACGATTTCGGCAATTCCGGAGAGATAGACGAGCAGAACGGGTCGCGGGAATTGGGGCGGCACGATACGAGCGTACACTTTTGGCGCGACGAAGTGCAATGCGCCCGCGACGATGTAGACGAACCCCATCACGTAGCAGAGCGGTCGTTTGAGGCGGGACGCGGTGCCATCGGTATCGTCGTTCATGTTGTTAGTTGGATGCGGTGGATGAAAAACGATGTTCTCCACGCATTTTCTACTCCGCACTGTAGACGGTGCCTTGGTCGGCTTCGAAGCGACCAGCCGTCCGAGTAAGTACGGCGATGCTGGCGCTGGCTACCGGTGCGACAGCTCTGCCTTCTGAATGCACTCCTCTTTCATCACTCAGAGTGCGTAGCTACGTGTCAGCGGTCTCTTGCACTTCGACGATTTCGGCCTGCGGAACGACCGTCTCGTCGCCGCCCGTGCGGATTTGAATCGATTGGCCGGGGAGGTCAGGGTCGTCGTCCTCGGCCGGTTCGTCCGGCACGGAGACGGCGACGACTTCGTCGATGGTGATACTTCGGCGTTGAATCGGGTCGCCGTCGTACTCGACCGTCTCCCAGATGTCGGCCTCGAAGTCGTGCATGCTGGTGCCGAAGTACTCCTCCGCGTCCTTGTTGACCGAGTCTTCGGTCTGGGATTCCCCGGCCGTTCGGTTGCCGTCCTCGACCTGTTCGTGCTGGTACTGATAGAGGTGTGCGAGCACTGCCGAGGCTACGATTCTCGCCGACTAAAGAATTCGGTATGAATAATCCTGTACGACTTGCAAGTCGGGGGCGTCGAATGCGGTTCGGTGCTCGCGGTACGCGAAAAAGTGGAACGTTGCTCGTCGTTAGTACGAGTTGACGAGGTCGATGTCGTAGTCCCAGTCCCAGTTCGCGCCGGGGTCGGTGTGAGTGCTACCGGGTACCTGCGAGTGCGCGATGATGCCGCCGCCGCTCGCCGGGTTCTCGCCGTCGCTGGGGATGCTCGTCTGGCGCACCTTTGGGATGCCGTACTGGTCACAGAGCCAGCTGGTCATCTTCGCCGACGCACGGTACTGTGCGTCTTCGTAGGTTTCGCTGACGTAGCCGCCGTGTTCGATGCCAACCGAGGCCTTGTTGTAGCTCCAATTGCCCGCGTGCCAGCCGATGTTGATGTCGCTCAAGCTCTGGTACCGATAGCCATCTTCGGCAATGGTGTAGTGGGCGCTCACGTCGGCGTCGGGGTTTTGGAACCAGTTGACTGCACTACTAGCACTGCCCTGGACGGTGTGGATGATGACCCAATCGATTTCCGCCGCGCCGCGGTTTGCGGCGGTGTAGTTGCTGGAGTGGGCCGTTTCCCAATCGACCGAGGGCTTCGCGGCTGCGGTACCACTCGTCGCTACGGCTCCGCCGAGACCGGCCACGCCGACCGCACCGATTCGTTTAAGCACGTCACGTCGTGTTGAATTATCACTATTTTTTTCTTGCATCGCACCTCTACTATTCTGAAGGTAGGACTTTAATTTATTGTTTCTTAATATTGTTGTAAAATCACCTACACGCGCTCGATACGGTCGTCTTCGTAATCCGCAACTGCTCGCCGGTGCGATTTCCGGGACGCTGTTGGCTATCAGTCTCGATTCGCCGTTCGCGCTCGTCAAACGCCGACTCGGCAGCGAACCGCTCCAAGAGCAGACGGTCGCGACCGAGTAGCGGTCTTTCTTCCCTTTCGACTACGTGCGAAGAAACGATTCTATTTCCGCTGCGATTCGCTCCGGGGCCTCGCTCGGCCCGCTGTGGCTCACGCCATCGAATTCTACGAAGCGACTGTTCGGGAGCGCATCGTGAACCCTCCGAGCGCTCTCGCGGAGGAAATCCGGCCCGTCGGTGCCGGACAGGACGAGGACGGGAGCGTCCACGTCGAGACGAGCGGAAAGTCGGTACCCTTCGACGGCGCGATTCATCCGGACGACCTCCTCGGCGAGTTCGACGCACTCCGGCCACACTGGCCACTCCGCTAACCACGCGTCAAGGTCGCCGATGCCATCGGGGTGGAGCACCTGCTCGACGTAGCGTTTCACCGCCTCGCGGCGCTCGCCTTCGGCGATAAGCGTCGCCATGCGGTCGGCGAGATTCGCTTGCTTTCGGAATTCCTCGGGAAGTATCGCCGGTTCGTAGGCGACGACCGCTTCGACCGCCGTCTCCCTCGCGGCCTCGATTCCGGTGAGTGCGCCGAAGGAGTGACCGAACAAAATCGGGTCGCCATCGACGGCATCGACCAGTGCTCGTACGTACTCGCATTCTCGTTCCAACACGTCGTCGGCGCTCGTCTCTTCGCGGTCGTCGAGACAAGTGCCGAACCCCGGTCGTTGGGGAACGACCGCCGTGTACGATTCGAAGTGGGAAACGACGGGCGTCCAGAACTCCGACGGGGCCATTCCGCCGTGAAGACAGACGAGTGGCCGTCCATCGCCGAATCGTTCGTACACTACTTCCGTCCCGTCCGCGGACTGTGTCGTCTGCATCATTTCTGTATTCGCGGGGAACCGGGCTAAGCCGTTCTCTCAGTGATTGGGGTGTTTAAGTGCGCGCCGAAACCGCAGTCGCGCAATTCGCGACGGACGAGTTCACTCGCCCGCCGACCGCACCTCTCGGCCGGTTCGACAGTTCCATTAGCACCGATAGAAACGATGGCATATGGGACTCGTCGCCGAATTCGATATTCACTGCGATGCGCTCCCGCTCGTCGGCGTTTCGATGGCAGTGCCCGACGCGACGCTCACGCTCGACTTGCAGTTCAACCACGGTAATCGACCGTTGTTTCTCGCGACCGTCACCGGGGGTTCCAGAACTGCAATCGAGACCGCCCTCGCCGACGCCCTCGACGTTGGCGAGTGGATTCAAATCGGTCAGTCGGGAGACACGCGTCGGTATCAGGTGATTCCGGCGCTGAGCTTCGAAGAACAACTCGGCGACACCATCGAGGATCTCGCGGGACTCGAAGCGCTCGCCACGGCCGACGCCATCATCGACCGAATCGAGGTGCAGGCGACCGGATGGCGACAGACGGGCTGGTTCGCCGACCGAGACGCATTCCGGGAATTTTCGTCGTTCTGGCGGCAGAACGCCGCCTTTCGACTCCACCGTCTCACGCGGGACGACGAGCCGAAACCGCCGGGGAACGGACTGACCGACCGCCAGCACGAGGCGCTCCGGACGGCCTACGAACTGGGTTATTTCGACATTCCGCGTCGAACGTCCTTGGAACGGGTTGCCGCGGAGTTAGATATCTCTGCCTCCTCTGTTTCCGAGCGACTCCGGCGCGCGCAGACGCAACTCATTCAGGAGACGGTGGCGACGAGGTGGCCGCCGCTTCCGAACTGATGGATTAAGAGACTGAAACGAGTGCGCCCGTCGTCGGACGGCCAGCACATCCTGTTGCGCTCGAACGGCAAGCGACCGTCGAGAAGTTTCATCTCCGTACCTACTCCAACCCAGACGCTCGTCAGCGAGGTGTAAGCCCGACGCCATCGGCCAGTAACTCGTGCGAACGGAGTCCGGCGTCGTGGTCGGCGACGTGCTGAATCATGACCTCGTCCACACCGACGCGCTCGGCGAGTTGGTCGAAGAGGTCGGCGAGCGTTTCGGGACTCCCGGAAATCGCTCGCGGCCACTCGTCGGCGTCGAGCGTGGCCGGGGTCGGTTCCGGAACGCCCCCGAGTTCGTCGATTGCCTCCTCGATGGACGGTCTCGTTCCAACGTCACCGCGTCGCATCCGTTTGTACGACGCCTCGGCGACTGCTCGAAGCCGTGCGGCGCGTTCGTCGGTCTCGGCACAGATTGCATTCACTGCAACCAGTCCTGCTGGCTCGTCGATACTGCCAGCCAGCCGTGCTGGTTGGAAGTGCTCGCGGTACGTCTCGAACGCTCGGGTGGCGAACTGCGGACGGATGAACGCCGCGAAACAGTACCGGAGTCCGAGTTTGCCCGCGATGGCCGCGCTGGATGGACTCGACCCGAGAACCCACGGGACGGGTTCGTCGGCACCCGAGCGCGGGATTTCCAACTCGCTGTAGGCGTGCTCGGCGGGGTAGTCGTCGTAGAGGTGGTTGATGACGGCCTCGATCTTCTCGGCGTGGTCTTCGTCGGGATTTTCGACGTGGCGCTTGGTTCCGAGGGCTTGGTCGGCGGCCGGCGACCCGTTCGCCCGCCCGAGTCCCGCATCGATGCGTCCGGGTGCGAGCGCGTCCAGCGCGCCGAACGCCTCCGCGATCTTGAACGGACTGTAGTGATTGAGCAGTACCGCTCCCGAGCCGAGTCGAATCGAGTCGGTTTCGGCGGCGAGATGTCCGAGGAGGACTTCGGGCGTCGTCCCCGCGAGGGTGCTCGCCATGCCGTGGTGTTCGGCAACCCAGAACCGCGAGTAGCCGAGTCGTTCGGCCTGTTGGGCCGTTTCGACGGTATTGGCGTACGCGTCGGTCGCGGTGCCATCGTCAGGAACTGGCGAGAGGTCAACGGCAGAGAGATTCACATCCGAATTCGGGAACGACGACCAATAACGGTTTGGCTCCCAGCAGGTTTCCCTTGTGAATGCACTCAGCTATCTCGATGAGGGCAGAGTTGTCATCGAGTATTGATTCGTTCGGCTACCCGAGTAGGCAAACGTTTTTGTCTATTTACGCAAACGTCGAACCGAATGGTCAACGGCAGTCGCGACGAGACGACCGACGAGCGCGAGTGGGAGACGCCGCCCACGTCGTTCGTCAACGGGGCTAACGTTACTGCGGCCGAAGCTGACGAACTCCGAGAGATGGACTGGCCGACATGCTGGGAGCGCGCCGCCGAACTACTGGACTGGAGCCGTCCGTTCGATGCCGTGCTCGACGGCGACGGCGTTACGCGTTGGTTCCCCGGCGGTCGGCTAAATGCCTCGTCCAACTGCCTCGACCGCCACGTCGCGGCCGGTCGTGGCGACGAGGCGGCCGTGACGTGGGAGGGGAAGTTGGGCGAATCCCGAACGTACACGTACCGACAACTCCTCGACGAAGTGAACGCATTCGCGGCATCCCTGCGCGACCTCGGCGTCGGCGAGGGCGACGTCGTCACGCTGTACATGCCGATGGTGCCCGAACTGCCCGTAGCGATGCTGGCCTGTGCACGGATTGGCGCACCGCACAGCGTCGTCTTCGCCGGGTTCTCCGCCGACGCGCTCGCGACTCGGTTGACTGGTGCGGACTCGGAGTACCTCGTCACCTGTGACGGCTACTATCGCCGTGGCACCGCGCTCTACCTCAAGGGCAAAGCCGACAATGCCTGCCATTCCGTCACGCAGGAAGTCGAGCAGGTCGTCGTCAATCGACTCGATGATGGCGATTCAGTCGGCGATTCCCATTCCTACGAAGAACTCGTTCGTGAGCACGCGGGTGCCGAAGTCGCCCCCGTGGAGCGCGATTCCGACGACTTGCTCTTTCTCATCTATACGTCGGGAACGACGGGCAAGCCGACGCTTGTCGGGCATACCACAGGTGGCTATCTCGCACACGTAACGTGGACGAGTCGTGCGGTGTTCGACCTCGGCCCGGCGGACACGCACTGGTGTTCGGCCGATGTCGGCTGGATTACCGGCCACTCCTACGCCGTCTACGGACCGCTCGCGTGCGGTGCGACCACCGTCTTGTACGAAGGGACGCCCGACCACCCCGAGAAGAATCGCCTCTGGGAGGTCATCGAGCGCAACGAAGTCGATGTCTTCTACACCGCACCGACGTCCGTCAGGTCGTTCATGAAGTGGGGGAGCGAATATCCGGATCAGCACGACCTCTCCTCGCTCCGATTGCTCGGTACGGTCGGCG
>CAYNQM010000068.1:0-3384 GCA_964399275.1 uncultured Haladaptatus sp. | reverse complement strand
CGGCGAACCCATCGACGAAACGGCGTGGCACTGGTACCGCGAGCACGTCGGCGGCGGCGAGTGTCCAATCGTGGATACGTGGTGGCAGACCGAAACGGGTGGCGTCGTCCTTTCGACGCTTCCCGGTGCCGACCGGATGCGTCCCGGTGCCGTCGGACGAGAACTGCCCGGAATCGAAGCGGCGGTCGTTGACGAAACGGGAAAACAGGTCTCGGCCGGGGAGTCCGGCCGGTTAGTTCTCACGCAACCGTGGCCGGGAATGGCCCGGTCGCTGTGTACGGAAACCGACTGGGGTGCCCGTCGAACCAGAACCGTGGACGGCGAGTGGCAGTACGATACCGGCGACAACGCCGTTCGTGACGCCGACGGCTACTTTCACCTCCTTGGACGGGCCGACGACGTGCTCAACGTCTCGGGTCGTCGCTTGAGTACCGCGGAAATCGAGTCGGCCATCGTGGGTGCCGACGGGGTTTCCGAGGCCGCCGTCGTCGGCGGAACGGACACGGTGACGGGGTCGAAAGTCCACGCGTTCGTCAGCCCGGAGTCGAACGTGGCGGGCGACGAGACACTTCGCGAGTGCGTCCGGAGCGCGGTCGAGGACGCCATCGGCCCCATCGCAGTCCCCGAGACGGTCACGTTCACACCGTCCCTCCCGAAGACCCGGTCGGGGAAGGTCGTTCGCCGATATCTGCAAGCCATCACGAACGGCGAAGACCTCGGTGATACGAGTGCACTCCGGAACCCGGAGGTCGTCGGCGAACTCGAATCGCTTCTCGACGAGTAGATTTCGCATTTCCATAGAGTAGCGAAACGATCACTGACGAGTAATTCCGTCTCTTACTCGGATTTTGGTCGGTTATATCCAGAGTCCGCCACTATTATCCGAAGATTTATTCGTCTCTCTGAGAAAATACGAAATATGCGTGGCGAGGGGAAGACGGAATATCTGACGACGCGGGAGTTCGAACGTCTCCGTCGCGGAACCGAAACCTACCGCGAAGACCTCGTGGTGACGCTGGCGGGGCGAGTTGGACTCCGCGCCTCGGAGATGACGCGAATCCGCCCCGCCGACCTCCGAGACAATGACCGTACCGGCGGCCGTTCCTTCTTTCTCACCGTGCCGGAGGGAAACGGCGAAACGCGGGAGGCGTACGTCCCACCCGGAGTCGCACACGACCTACGAAAGTTTGGTACCGCGAACGACGTCTCCCGAAATGACCCGTTTGTTGCCGTGTCGTCTCGTCGCGTTCAGATGCTGGTCAGCGACGTGGCTGACCGCATCGATGGCCTCCACGATGTCACCTGCCGCGACCTCCGCAAACATTTCGCGTGGCGGTGTCTCGTCGAGGAAGGCATCGACCCGCACGTAGTGCAGGCCGTCGGCGGATGGAAGAGTCTCGACAGCCTCTCGCCATACTTCGACACGCCGACCACGACGACGATCGTCAACGCCTTCGCGAACCGGCAATCGAGTCCCGACTCTTCCGGTGTTGAACAGTACGACGGCCACGTGGATTCGCACAGTTTCGAACTGCTCAGATGCATCGGGGAGTTGGGAGCAACTCTCGCGGAGGCATCGACGGTCGAAGACGTAGAAACTATCGTCTGCGACCACCTCGCGGAGGTCTATCGCGCCGTCTGGATTTGCGAGATGGACGGCTCACCGCGAGAGAGTGCCGCCCCCCTGCAAGCCGATGCTGACGTTCCCCGCGTCGTTCTCGACGGCGGTGACGCGGTAGCCGATGAAACCGACGTGACGGTGCTCGACGGCGCGTCCGTCAGTGGGCCGTTGTCTCGGTGTGCGTTTGCCGTGGCTCCGCTCCGTTCGAGCGAAACCGTTCACGGCCTGCTCTGCGTTGCCGACGATTCGATTCGACCGACCGACCGAACCGTGCTCGCGGACATCGGGCGACGAGTCGGCCGAACCGTTACGTCGATTACGCGCAAACGCCTTCTCCTCGCGGACACCGGCGTGATGCTCTCGTTGCGGAGTACGGACAGCGGTCTGTTTCTCGTCTCCGTCTCGAACGAAATCGGCTGTCGGTTCACGCTGGAAGGCGTGGTTCCGATAGCGAACCACTCGTTGCTCTACTTCGTTCGGGCCAGCGGTGCCTCCGTCGGCGACGTGCTCGAAAGTGTGACCGCTACGGACGCCGTCACCGACGCTCGTCTCGTCCGCGATTACGAAGACGACGCCCTCTTCGAGTTCGTCGTTTCGGGCGACTCGCTCGCCACAGTGCTCGTGGAGCGCGGTGGGACTATCCGCGACCTCTCGGTCGAGGCGGGCGTCCTCGACGTCTCGGGTGTCTTTTCACAGCACGTGGACGTCCGCCACGTCGTCGAGTCCGTCGAGGAGTCGTTTCCGGAGACCGACCTCTACTCGAAGCGCAAGGTTTCCGAACCCGCACAGAGTACTGTTAGCGTCCAGCAAACGGTAGACGACCGTCTCACGGAGCGCCAGTTGACGGCGCTCCGGGCCGCGTACCTCGCTGGCTACTTCGAATGGCCACGCGGGAGTACTGCGGAGGAACTCGCGGCCTCGATGGACGTTTCCTCGCCGACGCTCCACAACCATCTCCGGAAGGCCCAACAGAAGGTGTTCGACACGGTCTTCGACGACATCGACCATCGGTCGGCGGACGCCCGGCGACACTAATTGTTTAAGTTCGTGTGCGTGATCGGCTCGATTGAACGACATTCGGAGCTCGATTATTTCCTAATCTATCCGTACAAATGCTATAGGTGGCGAAATGCGCCCTTTTGAATAGTTAGTTCCACCACTTATATACCCTGATTGGTCTTGTGAACTTGGTTCATGACCGAAGTTAACAATGTTGAAATCGAGGCGCGTCTCGAAAACCGGGAGCGATTCGAACCCCCGGAGTCGTTCGTTGAGCAAGCGAACATCGTCGATGACGCCATCTACGACGAGTTCGAGGAGAACTGGCCGGACTGTTGGGAACAGGCGGCTGACCTTCTCGATTGGGAGTCGGAGTACGAGACGGTTCTCGACGACTCGAACCCGCCGTTTTACGAGTGGTTTACGGGCGGGTCGCTGAACGCTTCGGCGAACTGTCTCGACCGGCACCTCGAAGAGCGGGGTGACGACGCGGCTATTGAATGGGTCGGTGAACCGACCGACGAGGACAACCGAACGTACACCTACGAGGAACTCCACCGCGAGGTCAACGAGTTCGCGGCATCCCTGCGCGACCTCGGCGTCGGCGAGGACGACGTCGTCACGCTGTACATGCCGATGGTACCTGAACTGCCCGTAGCGATGCTGGCCTGTGCGCGCATTGGCGCACCGCACAGCGTCGTCTTCGCGGGATTCTCCGCCGACGCGCTCGCGACTCGGATGAACGCGGCGGATTCGGAGTACCT
>CAYNQM010000067.1:16644-17265 GCA_964399275.1 uncultured Haladaptatus sp. | reverse complement strand
ATTCAGGTCGGTGGCGGAGTGCGGAGCGAAGCAGGTCGTACATCGTGATGTCCGCGCCCTCGTCCAGTCGGTCGCGGGTGACGGAGGACAGCCAGTTGTCGTGATACAGGGTTAACTCCCGCGTGTCCTCGATGGTGAGCACTTTCGAGCGGGGCGGGATGAACATCGAAATCGCGTTCATCGAGGTGGTCTTTCCGGACGCCGTCCCGCCCGCGAAGATGAGCGATTTGTTGTTCTCGATGGCCAACCAGAGATAGGCCATCTGGTCGAGTGAGAAGGTTCCGTAGTTGACCAAATCGACGGGCGTGAACGGTTCGTCCGCGTACTTTCGGATAGTGAACGCCGAGCCTCTGGGCGTGACTTCCTTCCCGAGCGCGAGTTCCGCACGACTGCCGTCCGGGAGCGTGGCTTCGACCACGGGTTCGCCGACGCTGACGTGTTGGCCCGATTGCTGAGCAAGGCGGACGACGAGGCTGTCGAGTTCCTCCTCGCCGTAGACGACGTTCGACACGATGTCGTTGTACTCGTCGTGGTAGACGAACAGCGGAAGGTCGTAACCGTCGCACGAAATGTCCTCGATGTGCGGGTCGTGCATGAGCGGGTCGAGTTTGCCGAAGCCAC
>CAYNQM010000067.1:12257-16634 GCA_964399275.1 uncultured Haladaptatus sp. | reverse complement strand
ACGTTCGACTCTACCGCCCAGATCTGCTGGGGATTGCCGAAGCCACGGAACGCCCGGTAGAGGTAGTAAAAGAGGCGATAGTACGTGCTGGCGTCCACCTCGACGCTGTACACCTCCAGCAGTTCGCGCAGTTCCTCGCGGAGGACGTGTTCTGCATTCTCGCCGTCCATTTCCCGGCGGTAGATGAGCGATTCGCGCAAATCGGAGAAGAGTCGGTCGAGCAGTTCCGCCTCGAACTCGTCTAGTTCGGGTTCGACCACGGCGTAGAGATGTTCGTTTGCATCCGAGTCGTAGTTGATGGAGACGAACGCGAACGGCGCGTTCACCCAGTAGCGTTCCACTTCTTCGTAACCCGGAATCCCCGTGAAACTGATGAGCGACCCGTGTCCGCTCGGGTCGTAGTCCCCGACCGAAATCGTTGACCCGCGAAGCATCTCTGCGGCGCGGCGAATCGTTCGCCGAAACTCTCGGACGCGGACGGTCAGTTCATCAGTCTGCAATCCAGACATGTATTATATAATGCTCGTCACACGGAATCCCCGTCGATGTCGGGAGATTTCGTACCATCTTCAATATGACAAATCTGTCTCGTCACGGTCATTGGAGTGTGGATACTTAAATCAATGGCTGGATAATTTCAGTCCTTTACCGGCGCTTCTCGCTCGACCGAATGTCTCGTTCCTGTTATAAAGCGTCTCGTCTCATGGCGTTACGTTCATGAGACGCGAGGACGTAGGCGAGGATACGGAATGAGGCGCGACTACTTCACACTGAATGTCGAAAATATCGACTGGGTTGATGCGGACGGGACACCCCGTAAGCCGACGGTAATCATCGATTTCGAGGGTCCATCTTCGACGCTCCGCGAGCGCCTCATGGGTCTCGAAGGCGAACTACTCCAAGCCGACGAGACCGACGTGACCTTTCGCTTGCAAGCGAGTTTGGACGACGAGGGTGCGACCGGCGTGGTGAGCGTCACCAACCGAACGACGGGCGATTTTATCCTCGAACTCAACGAAGACGCCGACGACGTGCTCAAATTCATCCGGGCCGCCCGCGCCTACGGAAGCGAAACCGACGAGTCGGACGGTCGCTACCACGTCGATATCGCCATCAACGGCGACCACGTCGTCGAGTACGACAAGAGCACATTCCTCGTCTACAACCGCGAAGGGAATCTGCTTCGCCAGCACAGTCTCATCCCGAGCGGCGTCGAACTGTAGTCGCGCTCGTCTGCTTTTCGCGCTTTCAGAACCACGGCGGGATGACGCCCGCCATCACTGCTACGACGTACAGTCCGGTGAGTACCGCGAGAACGACGATGAGTCCGAGAATGTAATCGAATGCGCCCCGCGGCGTCGTCAGCTTTGGCAGATTCATGTCAACCATTACGACGGAGGGTGGCATATCGTTGTTGGCGAGTCGGCGTGAATCGAGGGAACCTAAGTAGCCAGGACCGAACCCACTCGTATGAACCTGTTCGGAACCGCGGGAATCCGCGGAAGCGTCGTCGAGCGAGTGACACCGAAACTCGCCCTCGAAGTCGGGCGGTCTGCGGGACACCCGGGCGAAACGTTCGTCGTCGCCCGCGACGGGCGCGAAACCGGTGCCGCACTCGCCGCCGCGATGGAGGCCGGACTGGAGAGTGCAGGTGCAGACGTTCAGCGGGCTGGACAACTTCCGACGCCCGCACTGGCGTTCGCTTCACAAGGTCGCCGCGGCGTCATGCTCACTGCGAGCCACAACCCGCCGACCGACAACGGCATCAAACTGTTCGACGACGGGCAGGAGTACGACCGGGAGGCCGAACTCGCTATCGACGCGGGCGTCGAGGAAGACGAACCACCACGTCCGTGGAACGAGTGGGGCGACAGCACGCGCGTGGACGTTCTCGATAGCTATCGGGATGCAGTCACTGAATACGCCTACGAGCACGGCGCACCCCTCGACGGGATTCGCATCGCTGTGGACTGCGGCAACGGGATGGGCAGTGTCGCAACCCCGCAAGTCCTTCGCGCGTTGGGTGCGACGGTCGTCACGCTCAACGCGAACGTGGACGGACATTTCCCCGGTCGGGGGAGTAAGCCGACGCCGAAGACGCTGACCGACCTGACTTCGTTCGTCGCCGACGGTGACTTCGCATTCGGACTCGGACACGACGGCGACGCAGACCGAATCGTGCTGGTCAACGCTGACGGCGACATCGTCCACGAGGACACGATCGTCGCAATTCTCGCGGAACAGTACACGAGAGAAAGCGACGCCAACGACCCAGTCGTCGTGACGACGCCGAACGCCTCGGCGAGAATCGACGAGCGCGTTCGGGAGGCAGGTGGCAGAGTCGAGCGCGTCCGTCTCGGCGCACTCCACGAGGGAATCGCGTCCGCACTGGAACGGGGCGACGAGGGAACGGAAGTCGTCTTCGCCGCCGAGCCGTGGAAGCACATCCACACCCAGTTCGGCGGATGGATAGACGGCGTCGCCAGCGCGGCAGTGCTGGCGCGCCTCGTCGCCGACGCCGACGGCATCGAGGCGCTTCGCGCCGAGGTGAACGAGCGTCCGTACCGGAAAGTGAGCATCGACTGCCCGGACGATGCGAAAGCCGGAACGATGAAACGATTGGAGACGGCGGTATCGGAGCAGTTCCCGGACGCGACCGTGCAGACTGAGTACGGGGTTCGGGCCGAACTGCCGGACGGGTCGTGGGTACTCGTCCGACCCAGCGGAACCGAACCGTACGTGAGAATTTACGCGGAGAGCGAGGACGTGGATGGGTTAGTAGCCGAAGCAAAAGACGTCGTAGCAACTGCGGTTTCGCGTGCGAAAAAGTAGCCAACGGCGGGTTGATTCCCTTAATTTCCACGGTTTCGAGCGTGAAGCGACGAGTTTATCACAAATAACCTGTCTGAATTACGCATAGATGACGGACATTGACAAACAGCGGCGTAAATTGATGATCGCTGGCGGTGCGGCCGGTATCGCCGGACTCGCCGGTTGTATCAGTAGTCCCAGCGACGGCGGGGGCGACGGTGACGGCACGAACACAGATGGAACGAACACAAGCTCGGGGCCGGAAAGTGATGTCAGTGTCGGAATGGTGTACGCGACGGGCGGCCTGGGCGACAACTCGTTCAACGACATGGCGAACGCGGGCATCAAGAAGGCGAAGAGTCAACTCGGCATCCAGTTCCAGAACGCGGAGCCGAGTTCCCCGAGCGACGTGGAGAACCTCCAGCGAAAGTTCGCGCAGTCTCAAAATCCGAACTACAACCTCGTCTGCTGCATCGGGTTCGTCCAGACAGACTCTCTGGTCAAGAACGCACAGCAGTTTACCGACCAGAACTTCATGCTCGTGGACAGCGTGGCCGAGAAAGAAAGCGGCGACCTCGTGAAAAACGTCTCGAACTACGTGTTCAAAGAGCACCAAGGGTCGTTCCAAGTCGGCTACCTCGCAGGCCTGCTCACACAGCAGGAGTTCAGTGCCGGCGCGGGCAAGACGAAGTCCGGCAAGAAAACCGTCGGCTTCGTCGGCGGGAAGGAAGTACCGCTCATCAAAAAGTTCGAAGCGGGGTACAAAGCAGGTGTCGCACACGCGAGCGAAGACATCAACGTCCGTACCGCGTACGTCGGTGCGTGGAACGACCCGGTTGCGGGCAAGGAAGCCGCAGTGTCGATGTACGACAACGGTGCTGACATCATCTACCACGCTGCCGGTGGTTCCGGAACTGGCGTTTTCAAGGCGGCGAAGCAGAAGGGTCGGTTCGCAATCGGCGTGGACAGCGACCAGTCGAAAGCGAAGGGGACGGCGAAGTTCAGCAACGTCATCCTCGCCAGCATGGTCAAACACGTCAACAAAGCCGTGTTCCGCTCCACGAAGAGCGTCGTCAACGACAGCTTCGAGGGTGGCAAAGTTCACTCGCTCGGCCTGAAAGACAACGGCGTCGAAACGGTGTACGGTGCTGACCTCGGATCGAAGATTCCGAGCGACGTGAAGTCGAAGGTGGACAAATCTCGGCAGGCCATCATCGACGGCGACATCGAAGTACCAACCACCGTAGGGAAGTAAGCGCAAAACCGCGCGTTTAAACAGATAGGACGGAAATCCAGATTCAATGAGCCGGTCGGTATATCTCGACGGCATTACGAAACGATTCCCGGGAGTCGTCGCAAACGACGACGTCGATTTGACCGTGGAATCGGGTTCCATCCACGCTCTTTTAGGGGAGAACGGAGCCGGAAAGACGACGCTGATGAACGTTTTGTACGGCCTCTATCAACCGAACGAGGGGCAGGTATTCGTCGATGGCGAACCGCACGTATTCGACTCGCCACGGGACGCTATCGAGGCGGGTATCGGCATGATTCACCAGCACTTCA
>CAYNQM010000067.1:0-12247 GCA_964399275.1 uncultured Haladaptatus sp. | reverse complement strand
AGAACATCGTCCTCGGAAACGAACCCCGAAAGTGGGGTGGATTGGCCATGGACAGAGACCGCGCCGTCAGCGAGGTGCGCGAACTGAGCGACAGATTCGGTTTCGAGGTAGACCCCAACGCGTTGGTCGAAGACGTGAGCGTCGGCGTCCAACAGCGGGTCGAAATCCTGAAAGCACTGTATCGCGGCGCGGACGTGCTCATCCTCGACGAGCCGACTGCCGTGCTGACGCCGCAGGAAATCGACGACCTGCTCGCGGTGCTCGACGAACTCACCGCACAGGGGAAGAGCATCATCTTCATCACGCACAAACTCAGCGAGGCGATGGACGCAGCCGACACGATAACCGTCCTGAGAGACGGGAAGAACGTCGGGTCGGTCGGTACCGGGGAGACGACCCGCGAACGACTCGCGGAACTCATGGTCGGGCGCGAAGTGCTCCTCGAAACCGAAAAAGCGGAGAACGAACCCGGCAGTACCGTGCTCTCGGTGTCCAACCTCCAGATGACTGACGAACGGGACGTGGTGCAGGTTAACGACGTTGGATTCGAAATCCGCGAGGGCGAGGTGCTCGGCATTGCGGGCGTGGACGGAAACGGTCAGTCCGAACTCATCGAGAGCATCACCGGGCTCCAAACGTCGGACGCCGGTCGAATCGAATTTCTCGGAGACGACGTTACCGAGACGAGCCGTCGTGAACGAATCGACTCCGGGATGGCGTACATCCCCGAAGACCGCCACGAACAAGGGTTGGTGATGGAGTTCGACCTCGTGGAGAATGGCCTCCTCGGCAGTCAGCGTACGCCGCCGTTCTCGAACGACGGTCGCATCGACTGGAACCGAACGCGAGCGCACACGGAAGACATCATCGAAGAGTACGACGTGCGCCCACCCAACGCCGATGCGACTGCGGAGTCGCTGTCCGGCGGGAACCAACAGAAGTTCATCGTCGGGCGAGAGTTCACCCGCGATCCGTCGCTCGTCGTTGCTGCGCATCCGACCCGCGGGGTAGACGTCGGCAGTATCGAGTTCATTCACGACCGACTGCTCGACTTGCGCGCCGAGGGGAAGGCAATCCTGCTCGTCTCCTCAAAACTCGACGAAGTGCAACAGCTCTCCGACCGACTGGCAGTCATGTACGAAGGCGAAATCATGGACGTCGTTGACCCCGACCGCGTAACCGAAGAGGAACTTGGCCTGCTGATGGCGGGCGAGCAACCGGAAGACACATCCAGCATCCGAGGTGAGGCTCAATGAGTACGTGGCGAAAGCAAGCCGAACGCGCCCTCGGACGGCTCGTGGAGGCGTCCGCATTAGAACGTGTTTTCATCAGCATCGCGGCGCTCGTGATGTCGTTTTTCGTCGGCGGATTCGTCATCCTTTTTTCGGGGTTCGTCGCGACGTGTTCCGATCCCTTCCTCGCACAGAAACTGCTCATTACGATTCCAGGAACCGGCGGATGGGGTATCGAACTCCCGCTTCCGGGGTCGTTCTGTTACAACCCGATACAGGTGTACAAGTACCTCTTCATCGGTGCGTTCGCCGATCCGCAGCAGTTCTCGCTGGTACCATTCAACCCGGCAATCGACCAGTACAGCCTCGCGGCGACGCTCAGAGAGACGACGATGCTCCTGTTTACCGGACTCGCCGTCGCGGTGGCGTTCCGCGCCGGAATGTTCAACATCGGGACGCAGGGGCAACTCGTCCTCGGCGCGCTCGGTTCCGTGCTATCGGTGCTCTGGATTGCGCCGTACGTCCCGAGCGGTATCGTCGGCGGCATCATCCTGATTCCGGTGGGACTGGTCGCCGGTGCGGCGGTCGGCGGCGCGTACGGTGCGATACCCGGCGCGATGAAAGCCTACGCGGACGCGAACGAGGTCATCACGACCATCATGCTGAACTTCATCGCCACGGGACTCGCGTTCGTCCTCGTCTCCGAGTACTTCAAAAAACCCGGCAGCGGGAACGTCCAGACACGAGCGATTCCGGAGTACGCGAAACTATCTCCGGCACTCTTCCCCAGTGGGTCGTCGTTCTCACTGCTCGTCCTTGTCGGTGCGCTCGTCCTCGCAGTCGGCATCTACCTGCTCTTGCACAGAACCGCGTTCGGGTACGACCTCCGAACGAGCGGGATTCAGCCGGAAGCCGCCGAATACGGTGGCGTGAACGCGAAGAAGACGATGGTGTCCAGCATGGCACTCTCGGGTGCCATCGGCGGCATCGGCGGTTCGATTTACGTCCTGATGATTCTCAGCCGATGGCAGACAGGCGTCCCCTCGTTCGGATTCGACGGCATCACCGTGACAATTCTGGCCGGAAACAACCCGCTCGGCGTACCGCTGGCAGCGCTCCTCTTCGGAATGCTGAAAAGTGGGAGTCTCACCATCGACTTCGCGCTCGATGTTCCGAAGCAACTCGTCGGCGTCCTCCGCGGCCTCGTTATTCTTTTCGTCGCCATGCCGGAGTTCTTCCGAATGATCGGCAAACGCTGGGTGACGCCCGGAAAACAGGGTGCCGTCGCCACAGATGGTGGCGCGCCGGCCGAGGGGGGTAAGAACGATGAATAATCGTCTCCGAATTACGGCGCTATCGCTCGTTGTGGTGGCCGTCCTCGGCGTTTTCGGTCTCCTCTTCCCCGGTAGTCCGATTGGGCGACTCGTCGGCACCATCAACGTGAGCTACGCGAGTGCCGCGCTCCGATTCACGGTGCCAATCGCCTTCGCCGCGCTTGGCGGTATCTTCGCCGAAAAGAGCGGCGTCATCAACATCGGATTGGAAGGCTTGCTCATCATCGCGGCATTTACCGGCGTCGCGGTCGCCGATGCGGTAGCCGGTTCTGCCGGAGCGACACAGACGACGCTCTGGCTCGGCTTCTTCGCCGCGATTCTGGCGAGCACGCTCTTTTCGCTCCTGCTCGCCGTCGTCTGTATCGAGTTCAAGGCCGACCAGATTATCGCTGGGCTCGCCGTGTGGCTCATCGCCCTCGGTCTGGCACCGTTCGCCAGCAAGGTCATCTGGGGCCGAGTCAACAGTCCCAGCGTCGGCACGCTGAACAACTGGCAGATTCCGCTCCTCTCCGACATCCCCGTCGTCGGCCCGATATTCTTCAACGCCAATCCGACGGTGTACATGCTTCTCGCCGCGGTTCCACTCACGTGGTTCGTGCTGAACGAGACGGCGTTCGGTCGCTGGGTGAAAGCCAGCGGCGAGAACCCGATGGCACTCGACACGGTCGGCGTGGACGTCCATCGCGTTCGCTACGCGAGCGTCCTCATCTCCGGTGCGCTGGCTGGCATCGGCGGCGCAGGGCTGTCGCTCGGACAGGCGGGCCTGTTCAACGGGAGCGGCGCGACGATGGTCGATGGCCGTGGCTGGATTGGCATCACGGCGTATCTCTTCGGGAACTACAACCCGCTGGGCGCGTTCGGCGCGTCGTTCCTCTTCGCCGGTCTCGACGCGCTTCAGATTCGACTCCAGCAGGCTGGCTTCCAAGTGCCGAACGAACTCATCGGCATCATCCCGTACGTCACCGTCATCATCGTGCTGGCGTTCGTCGGTCGAACCCGCATCCCGGACGCGGCTGGCGAACACTACGAATCCGGCGAAGAATAGGGGGTGGTTTGACATTTTGATTTCTCTCCACTTGTCGGGACACGGCGGTTCTGGTTCCGTTTTGGTATAAATATGTTCGTGGGTCGTGATTGAAATCGGATTGGCAGATGGCTCTGGGAGATGAATTACTATCGAGCTGTTAGTAAATCACCTCAACAAATACCGCAACCGCACCTCGTCCCCCCAGCCTCCTCGCACCTCCGTCGCTCGTCCCTCGCACGAGTCGCTCACTTCGTTCGCTCCCGCGCGCCGGATGCCCCAGACCGTCAGAATGCATATTGGATAGTTCGAGCCACGAGTCCACCTTCGGTTTTTATTTGAACCGCCGCCACGCACCTGTCTAGTATGGACGAACTCGTGGAGCAGGCGCGCGAGGTACAGGAACAGGCACACGTTCCCTATTCGGAGTACCCGGTCGGGGCCGCACTCCGAGCGGACGATGGCACCGTGTTCGTGGGCTGTAACATCGAGAACGCGAACTATAGCAACTCGCTCCACGCCGAGGAGGTCGCAATCGCAGAAGCAATCAAGCAGGGTCATCGGGAGTTCGATCGACTGGCCGTGAGTTCCGCGCGCCGGGACGGCGTGACGCCCTGCGGAATGTGTCGGCAGACGCTCGCGGAGTTCTGCGACGATTCGCTCGAAGTGGTCTGCGACGAGGGCGACGACGTGACCGCGTACACCCTCGGCGAACTGCTTCCGAATACGATTACCGAGGAGATGCTGGAGTAGACGGCAGTCTGCAAGTGAAGCGAGCGAGTTCGGGCGTGGTTTGCATCCAAAAATTGCGCCCAACTCGACAGCACACCGACTTTTCCGAACGCATTTCGGCAAAGCGACGACGAAGCATCTATTTTTCCGGCGACGAACCCCCAAAGCATGGATGACAGCGAAGACCCGAACGCGGACGTACAGTACCACATCGAGGTTGCCGAGGGTGACGTTGCGAATGCGGTTCTCCTCCCCGGAAATCCGGAGCGCGTCGATAAAATCACGCAGTTCTGGGATTCCGCCGTGGAAGTCGCCTACCACCGCGAATACCGAACCGCGACCGGAACCTACGACGACGCGCCAATCAGCGTGACTTCGACCGGAATCGGGAGTCCCTCCGCCGCAATCGCGATGGAGGAACTCGCGCGAATCGGTGTGGACACGTTCATCCGAGTAGGGTCGTGCGGCGCGATTCAACCCGAGATGGAGGTCGGCGACCTCGTCATCACGACCGGCGGGGTCAGACAGGAAGTGACGAGCGAGGAGTACGTCCGCGAGGACTACCCGGCAGTTGCGGACTACGAAGTCGTCGCCGCCCTCGTCGCCGCTGCCGAACGTCTGGACTACGACTATCACACCGGAATCACGATGAGTGCGGACAGTTTCTACGCGGGACAGGGTCGTCCCGGATTCGAAGGCTTCAGCGCCGAAGGCGGCGATGAGTTGGTCGAGCACTTGAAAAACGCGAACGTGAAGAACATCGAGATGGAGGCGAGCGCAATCATGACGATTGCGAACATCTACGGCCTGCGCGCAGGTGCAGTCTGTTCGGTGTACGCCAACCGCGAAACCGGCGAGTTCCGAACCGAAGGCGAATCGCGTGCCGCCGAAACCGGGAGTCTCGCGGTGAAACTGCTAGCGCAGATGGACGAGAAAAAGGCCGAGGCTGGCGTCGAACGCTGGCATCCGGGGCTGTCGCTGGAGTAATTCTTACGACGCAGTCTGATTCTCGATGACGGTCTGATTCACCCGATAAATCGTCACCGACCCGGAGTGGTGTGCGCGCTCGATGCCGGGGAAGTTCGAAAACGCGGTTCGACCGTACCACTGGCGCTCTCGTGGACCGTAGTAGATGTATCGCACGTCGTACTCGTCGAGCTTCTGTGCGCGAGTGTGCCACCCAGTGCCGGGACTGAAAATCAGTTCCACGTCGTGCTTGCGCTCCGCGTAGGCCGACGTGCCGCGATAGATTCGCTCTTGATACCAGCCGACGACGGTCGGGATTCCGGTGAGCGAGGATGCGGGACTACCCCACCGGTAGGGCTTCCCCGGTGCGGAAGCGATATGCGGCCGCCCTTTTTTCGCGTCCAGCCACTCGATTGCTCCCGCCTCGTCCTCGTGGACGGTCCAGATGAACGCCATACCGTCGAGCGTCGGGTCGTCGGTTCGGTGAATCGGGCTGTCGCTTTCGACGTGTTCCCCGAGGGCAAACACGCCGTAAACCGAGGTCGAAAGCAGGAGGACGGTCGTAAGAACTGCCAGACCTGCTTGCCGCGAAACAGAGGGTTTCGACGCCATCTGGGAAGTAAATCCGGGAATTGCGTCAGTCAGCAGTCGAGCAAGCGCGACGCCGCCAGCGACGGCCCAGAAGACCCACACCTGCATGTACACTTTGAACACGGTGTTGAATCGTCCGTCAATCGCGTTGTCTTGGACGTAGACGAACTCGACGAGCAGAATCAACCCCGCGCCCGCGACCAGCAAGACAGTCTCGAAGTCGAGATCGGTGTCTCGCCGAAGGAATATCCAGCCAGCGACGAGGAGGGGCGCGACCAGCACGACGGCGGCAAAACTGCTGTACCAAGCCAGTACGAGCAGGAGTCCGCCGAGAGCGACGACTTGCGTCGGATTCTCCCATCGAGTACGTCCACCGAGATACACCGCAAACACCGCCAGAAACGCCCCGTGGACGATGAGCAGTTCCACGAGACTACTTCTGTCGGGGAAGAAGCCGATGCTCCGAGTGCTCGCGGAGCCGAGTAGAATGTTCACCACGAACGGACCCATCCAAACGAGCGCGAGGAGCGCAACAAGGAGCGTCACCGCCATCGCAACCGCGATTCGACCCAGTCCGTGCGCGAGGAATGTGTTCTGGTTTGTCAGGCGTTCGCCACCGGGGAAAAGCGTCGCGGGATGGTCGTCCGCGAAGGTGAGCGCGAGCCAGACGATGCCGAGTGCGGTCGGAAAGCTCCAGAAGCTAATCGTGCCGAGAAACGCGACTGCTGGCGGGAGTACTCCAAAAACGAGCAGTCGTTGCCACCGAACGTCGAAGTCTGAGCGGTACACTGCGTAGCCGAGTGCAGTGACGAACAGCAGAAACGGCTGTCCCATCATGTGCGCGTGGAGGTCGCCGTTGATGTACGCGAAGAGTGGAAACTCGTTTATCGTTCCGACCATCACTCTGCTGGCGTCCCAGTACCAGAAATCGCCCAGTTCGAGGGCGAGTTCCCCCGGTTCCATTTCCAACGGCGTTGCAATCGCTTCGACGAGCGAGCGCGGCAGGAAGGACGCGAACAGGCGGACGACGGTGTAGAGGTTGCTCGCAAATCCGACGAAAAACGCGGCGAACACACCTGCGAGTTGCCGGGACGTTCCGTGTCGGTCGGCGATTGCGCCCGCCAAGCCGTAGGCAGTGGTGACGAGCATCCCGTAGAACCCCGCGAGCGCGAGGTTGTAGCTGAACTCCGGCGGGGTTCCGGTGATGTTCGTCAGAATGGCCGCGATGAGGTGGCCACCGTAGTAGTAGCGAACTGGTTCGCCCGCGAACCACATATCTTCGGGTGGGAGCGTCGGAGCGCGCATGAGCGACTTCAACAGCCCGAAATCGAGGAACTTCTCGCCACCGGTCGCCACGATTGCGGGGTCGATTGCGCGAACGAAGACGAGAAACGAAAACGCGACGGTGAACACGACCATGGCTTCGGAATAGCCACGAAGGTCGAACTGGAAGTTCCCCCTCGTGAGAGAGAGAGAGATGGATACGAGCACGACGACGGCGACGACGGTAGTGAGCGTCGTGAACACAATTTGCCCGAGCCAGTAGGTGAAAATGGTGAGTATCGTGAACGAAATGGGAAGTGCGAACGTCGCCCCGCGGTCGGGAAATCGAGAAAAGAGCGCAGTAGCGACGGGGAGTCCGACGAGCGCGAGCACATAGTAGACGATTAACCAGAGAGCGACGAGCGCGAACTCCATCTGTTTGCTTTTGTGCGTGCGCTAGAGTGATATACCTCTTGTGGTCGTGAAACATTACAGATACTTTTCTGACGGCCAACATCGAGGGACAAAATCGCATAGGGGAGTCGAATCACAATCCTTAACTACTGGACGCCAGTACGTGAAGACAGCGGGATGGGATAGCCAGGAGATTCCGGCGGGCTCATAACCCGCAGATCGGTAGTTCAAATCTACCTCCCGCTATTTTGTGAAACTACTTTCGTAGATTCGGGACTCTCCACCGTTTTCGCCGGAGCCATCCGACTTATTGACCGCGACGCGCTATTGCGGAACATGACGACCGCACTGTTCGTAGTCAGCGAGGAAGGGTACTGGGGAGAAGAGTGTGTCGAGCCGCTTCAGACGCTCTCCGACGCGGGCGTCGATATCGACATCGCGACGCCAAGCGGTTCGAAAGCAGTCGTGGACGACCGTTCTATCGACCCGGAAAACGTCGGCGAGAAAACCGCTGAGCGCGTCCGCGACGTTCACGAGAACGACGAACGGATGAAGAATCCGATGCCGATAGCGAACGCGGACGGAGACATGTACGACGCCGTGGTGTTTCCCGGCGGACACGGGACGGAGTGGGACGTGAACCAAGACCGTCACGCGCGGCGACTGCTCCGAAACGCCGTCGAAGGAGAAGACGGGAAGGCACTGGTCGTCTGCCACGCGGTCGGTCTGCTGGCTTTTACCCGGGACGACGATGGGGACTTGCTCGTTGAGGGACGCGACGTGACTGGATTCCCGAACGAATGGGAGAAAGACATCGTGGACGACCACGATTGCATGTCGGACGGGCGAAAGCTTCCGTACTGGGTCGAAGACGAGGTAAAATCGGCAGGCGGCGACTGGGACGCACAACTGGATGCGGAGACAAGCGTTCGAGTCGATGGCGACTTGCTCACCGCACGCGGGCCGGGGTCGTCGCACGAGGCGGCGACGACGCTTCTCCAAGCCCTCGGCGTGAAGTAAGCAAAGCGGACGATTTATACATGTTTCATCCCCAGTAGCAACAGGAATGCTAGGGACGCGCGGCGTGCTGGCGATACTGGCGGGCATTACGATGACCGCCGCCATCGTGGCTCTTCGTTCGGGACGCAGGTCTGCAGGGCTCTGGTTGCTGACAACTGGTTTTTTCATCGCCAGCATCTGGTCGGGACTGAGCATCTACTGGACACAGAACAACGACGGGGCGCTCTCTGCGGAGTCACATCTTCTGTTAGGGACGACGGCAGTGGCCGGGACGATTTACTACTGGACGCTCGCCAAGGAACATGATGGTCAATCTTAACATCATTTCATTACAGTTGTGTACTTCCATTACAAACTGTTAAGACTAGTTTAGCGACACTCTCGCTTTCTATGAAGCTCGGAAAACTAAAAGCTTCTGGCAACCAGTAGTTTTAAATACATCTTGTACAAGTCTTTGGTATGCCACGGCGACGCAACCGAAGTGGTACAGATGACAGCCGAAGGAACTTCCTGAAGGCGAGTGGGGCCGGTGCTGTTGCTCTCTCCCTTGCCGGTTGTTCTGGCCAACAGGATGACAACAATAATAACGACAATGACAACGGTGACTCGACCACGAAAGGTGACGCGAGCACCGTCGACGTCAATCCGGAAAACATCAAACCGGGCGGAACGCTCCGCTACGGTCTTCCGGAAGCGCCCGACAGCCCGAACATTATGCTCTCCGGGAGCGTATACTCCGCAGTCGGACTCGACCCCGTCTACGACTACGGTACTTCACAGGATCCCGTCACGTTCGAGGTCAAACCTGGCGTCTTCACCGACTGGGAGCTGAAAAACGGCGACAAAGAGAAACCTGACATCTACTTCAACGCCCGTAAAAAGGGACTGGAGTGGAACGACGGTGAGAAGTTCAAGACGGAGGACATCCTGTTCTCCTATCAGTTCATGCTCGACAACGAACCGGGCGAGTTCTCGGTTTGGAACGACTTCGAGAAGATCGAAGAAGCGAGCAACGACTGGGACTTCCACATCAAGATGTCCCGAAAGGTCGGAACGTGGGATTCGACGATTCTTGCCGGCGCACCGATTATTCCCAAACACAAGTGGGAGGGCGTCGATTACAAGAACTACAACCCGATGAAGAAGAACGAGGAAGGTCCTGTCGGTACCGGGCCGGGTAAACTGGTTCAGTACAACCCGGACACCTCGATGCAGATCAAATTCCGACGCGACTACATCGAGAACACCTACGCCCTCAACAAACTTCAGTGGAAGAAAGACCACAACTCTATCATCCACGGCGGTCCGTTCCTCGACGGCGTGAACTTCAAGGTCTACGGTGGTAATGCACCGTTGACGCAGGCGTTCATGAAGGGCAAAATCGACACCCACTACGGAAGCCTTGACGTCTCGAAGCTTGAGAAGGCGAAGAAAAAGGACGGACTCGGACTCGTCAAAGGGTTCGACAGCGGGTTCTCCTACTACGGTTTCAACTGTCGCCGCGCGCCGCTCGACGACGTTGCGTTCCGACAGGCGATGTCGTTCATGTACGACGACAAGTACTGGGTCACGTCCCTCAAAGGCAACACCGTCATCAAGGGGGACTACGCACAGTCCCCCGGTTACAAAGGCGTCCGACCCGAGACCGTCCACGGCGGCGAACTACTGACCGCCCCCGAGACGGAGGCGTTCAACTTCCGCAGCGCAGGCGGTAAGAAGCCCGACGTAAAAGCCGTCCGGAAGTTCCTGACCGGCGGCAACGTCGTCAGCGGGCAGGGAACCTACGCCGGGAAGAAGTTCCCCGGTACGTTCTCCGGCGTCAAAGCCAGTCGCTCGAAAGCCAAGCACAAGTACACGTTCGGCTCCGTCAAATCACAGGCGCTCAAGGACGCGAAGGTCAAGGTGGACAAGGAGATTCGCGTCAACGGCAAAACCGTCCCCGAAGTGATGGACGGCAACCCGATTACCATCTTCATCGACCCACCGAGCGAACAGCCTTCCGAGGCGAAAGCCATCGAACAGTGGGCGAAGAATCTCCGTAAGGTCGGTATCCCGGTTCGCACCGAGCCAATTGCGTTCAACACCATGTCCGGCAAGGTGTACCAGCAGGAAGACTTCGACATCTACCCGATGGGCTGGGGCGGAACCAGTGCATACGGAACGTCGCTCCACTCCTTCTTCCACTCCGAGAACACGGGCGAAGACCACGAAAAGTTCGCCTACAACTCCACCGGATACGGTATCTCGGGCGGCAGTTCGGACGAACTCCTCGCCGACGCATACGGGGAAACCGACTCCGAGAAGCGTGCCAAGAAGTTCGCCAAGGCTATGGAGAAGATCTACCTCGACATGCCGTACATGCTTCGTGACTACGCGAAGTTCCGCTGGCCGATGAACACGGCCAAGTTCGACGGCGTCGTCGAGAACATCGTCGACCCGGCCTACGCGAACTGGGACACGGAATATAGCAACATCTTCCTCAAGAAGAACCTGAAGGAGTAAACAGCGTCTGCGACCCTCGTCGCTGGTTTTTTACCGATACGAGGGGGGAGCTGGTGGTTGGATTTAATAACCGACCGACACGAAAATCACCACATTGATAACGAATGTATACCATGCATGGCATGGATACGCAACAGTAAGCGATATGGTAAACAGTAAACCGACATTAATGGATGACAGACAATGAGTAGGATTAGCACCCGCTATCTCGCAAAGCGGCTCGTCGTCTCCTATCTAACTCTGCTCGTGATTATGACGATCCTGTTCGTGCTTATTCGGAGCATGCCGGGGTCGTTCATTTCAACCATGATTACGCCGGAGATGAAGCCGTCTCAAATCGACCGCCTTCGGGAGGTTTGGGGGCTGAACGAGCCACTGTGGAAACAGTATACGAACTACATGATTAACTTCCAGACCGGTGAGTTCGGCCGGTCGCCGACCCACAAGGAACCCGTCTGGGACATCATGATTCGGCGGTTCCCGCGTACAATTATCCTATTCGGGGCAGGATTCCTCGCCGCGTACACCATTGGCCCCCTCGTGGGGATGTATCTGGGTTGGTGGCGTGGCACCGGGAAGGACAAGATCATCTACACGTCCGGCCTGACGATGTACTCCATGCCCGCGTTCTGGATCGCATGGCTGTTCATCTGGCTGTTCGACTTCGAACTGGGATTGCTAAAGAGTACGTTCATGGTCGACCAGTTCGGTATTGCCGATTGGACGCCGTGGTTGGCGATGACGAACATCTTACACCACATCGCCTTACCACTCTTTAGTATCTCGTTCGTCGGGTGGGTTGGTGCGATGCTCGTCATGCGTCCGTCGATGAACAACGTCACCGGAGAGGACTACGTGTTCCTCGCGCGAGCGAAGGGCCTCAGCGAGCGTACCGTGATGATGAAGCACGCGGCCCGCAACGCGCTGATTCCAGTCGCAACGCAGGCAATCGTCGGATTGGCATTCCTGGTAGACGGGAGTGTTCTCATCGAGAGCGTGTTCAGTTGGCCCGGCATCGGGAAGTTGATCGTCGGTGCCGTGTTGGAGAAGGATTATCCCGTCACACAGGCCGCGTTCTTCCTGCTCGCGATACTCATCATCCTCATGCGACTGGTGACGGACATCGCGTACACGTTCCTCGATCCGCGAATCAAATTCGGGGAGGAGTC